>JANQPP010000052.1 GCA_028289405.1 Pirellulales bacterium | reverse complement strand
GGACCCGGCAGGCGTCCTCGCCCCAGGTCACGTCGCGGACGTGGTGGAGCGAGTTTTCGATTTGCCAATGACTTCGCACCCGTCGCAGTAGCGCCTGGGCGCCGGCTTTCTCGGGCGTCAAGCTGGTGATTCCCTAGGCGACTTGCTCGCTCGTTTTGCCGCGGATCGTCCGACGACGAACCACGCGGAACACTTGTCCCACGTCGGGCCATCCTTGCTGTCGAAGGTAGGCGTTGAGCAGCGTCGTGCAGGTCAGGGTCCGCCGTTCGATACGGCCATGCCCTTTGTGGATATCCGTCGCTTGGTCACGCGACCGTTTCAGTTGCTTTTGGGTCCAGGGGGGAAAGGCCCGGGGGAAGCTCCCCGAGGGCCGATTCCATGTCCGTTTTCGGGCGGGCCTGGTTGTCTTTGACCGTCACCAGGTAATCCGCCTCTTGGTCGCGAACCGCCTGGCAGAAATCGCGATGGCAAAACATGGCATCGCCGGTCATCACGCCGCCCGCCAGCGGCGTGATTTTGAGCAGTTGCAAGGCCAGCTTGTGCTCATTGGTCTTGCCAGCCACTCGGCCAGCTTCGCCTCAAACGCTGCGATGTCCAGATCGCGAAACAGCAAGCAAAAGGTCGCCGCGCAGGGAGTTTTGTCACGACGGAAGCCGAGTTCTCGGGCCAACCATGCTCCATGATCGCGGCCAAACTGGGCCATCGCTTCCAGGCTCTTCATGCCCGCCAGCATGGCCACGGTCGCCAAGCCCAGCAGCGCCGGCAGCGGGTGCCGCTTGCCGTGCTTACCGCGTGGATCAGGAACCTCCGCAAATAACTCCAACAAACTCTTGGAAGATGACATTCGGCGCTTCCTTGCGTCTGAGCAAAAAAACGCCAACTACACAATCCGCTGCGCCAAGATCAATAATCAAATCGCCCTGGAAAGGGGTGCAGCCTGGGGTTTGTTTTTTTAGGCGGCGGATGAATACGTTCGGCAAGGTCGGAGGCGTTGGCGGCGGCGGGACCAGAATTTTTGGTAGTCGTTCGTTTCTCCGAGATGGTCGGCGGCGAGTTGCAGGAGAGGTTCGGCTCCCTGGTCCCAAAACTTTTCCGTGCCTTTGAGGCGGCGGTTGATCTGCTTGATCGTCGATTCGATGTGGCTGCTGGTGATCGGCAGGCCAAGTTTTCGATACCGGGGGTAGTCCATCCGCGACTTTTGATTCCGCAGGTACACCACGGTTCTCGCCACGATCGCGGCGGGCGAGGTGGGATCGCCGTCGGGGGGCGGCCCCAGTTGTTCCGCCCGCATGGCGACGGCGGCGATCAGTTTTTCCGTATCCCCTGCCCACAGCCACTGAGCCCAGTGGCGATAGTCGTGCCATCCGGCGGTTCCGCTTCGCCCCGCCCTCGCCGCCGCGTACACATCACAAATGGCGTGCGTGAAATCGAGAATCGGCGTGTAGTGCGAGAAGTGTTTGCGGTGCACGCCCCAGTTGGTGGCCGAACCATCCGCCACGAACGCCTTGCGTCGCGCGGCGTGAAAGCCCCGCCGATGCGCTTCGGCGACCAGCCGCCGCCCCAACTCGCACGGCCCTTGGCGCGTGGCGACCACGCTTCGGACGAGCGACCGGGGACAACCCTCGCGCTCCTCGGGCGACGTGTCCGGGCTATCCTCCGCCGGCTCCTCGGTCGTGGAAAACCCCTTGATTTCCCGGCTCAAATCACGCATCCGCCGGGGATCGACGAACGTCTGGGGAATCGTGGGACACGGATCCTCCGCGTGCTCCTCGCCGGTCATTCGCAGGCAGCAGCCGACCAGCGTTTCTCTCCAATACCCTTTGGCGTCGCGCCTCTGTTCATGACGGTCGCGAATCTGAATCCGTCCGCCGTCCAGCATCACGCAGGCGACTCGCGGAGCCTAATCGGTCGGACTCCGGCGCCGCTCGGGAAGCGGCAGCGCTTGATACGACTCGGCCTGCCGTTGGACTTCCGCGACCCGTTCTTGGCCCACGCGCTTCGTCCAGCGTTGGATCCGTTCTCGCGAGACCTGCGTCTCGGCCAAGGCTTGCAGGTCTTTCGCCGCTTGCACGAACGACGCCGACTGGCTGCCGGCATGGGCGACCTTCCGCAGCATCGCCGGCGTGAAGGGGCAGTCGATCTCCACGCCGATCGTTGGGGTCGCCGGGAAAAAAAGCCTTGCGGCAACCCGGGCAAAAATACTCCGGTTCGCGGATCGCCACCAGCCCACGGCGGCCGATCAGTTCCCGTTCACGCAGGCCTCGGTAGCGGCTTGGCTGGCCACAGTCGGGACAGGTCGCTTCGCCTTCCACGGGCTGCGTCGCCGATCGCCGCTTCATCAACTCGGCCGGCAACGTATCGCCAATCTCGACCGCTTGCGTCTCGATCGCGTCGAGCCAACTCAGCGCGTCGCGATCATCCACCTCGCCCAATTCCTCGCACAACTCGGCCGCAAATGCCTCGATCCGCTTCCTAATCTCCTGACTCGTTGCCATCCTTGGCTCCTCCCTTCGCCTAGCTTCACGCCAACTCCCCCTCCCGCTCGTAAAATCGACCACACAACTTACTCGCGACCGCCCCGCCCCGCAAAGTCCAGGCTGCACCCCTGTGAGGAGGGGCATATCGAGCGTTCCCCGCTCCCCAAGATCAACAAGCCGCCCCGCCGTCGGCGGGAGATCTACTATACGGCGGAACAATGGCAGCGAATTCTGACGCATGTGCCCGATCCTCAGTTCCGGGACCTGCTCGATTTTTTGTGGTCCACCGGCTGCCGGCCTCAGGAGGCGCGCCTGCTGGAGGTAAAGCACGTCCAACTCACGGAAGCCATCTGCGTGTTGCCGGCGTCCCTGGCCAAAGGGGGCGTCACCGCCCGTGTGATCCATCTCGACGCGACCGCCTTGGCGATCGTTCAGCGGCTCATGGAGCAGCACCCCTCGGGTCCACTGTTTCGCAACACACGCGGTGATCCTTGGACCAAGGACGCCATCAAGTGCCGCCTGAACCGCATTAGCCAAAAGGTTGGTTTCCGCTGCATCGCCTGCCATTCGTACGCCACCGAAGGGCTCACGAACGGGGTTGATTCGCTGGTGTTGGGGCACCTGATGGGGCATCGCGACGCCAGCTAAGTGGCCAAGACGTATCAGCATCTGGCCTAGGAACTGTCGTTTTTGCGGGAACAGGCCCAATGCGTGTGCTCGAATGGCAAGGAGAGCGGTTAAAAACCTGAGTTCGGTTTAAGAACTTCGATTGAGGCCATGTGTGAAAGTAGGGTATTCTTCCCGGCGTTGTGTTTTGACCGGGAAGTCAAACCGGGGAGAATACCATGGATTGGGAGATGTTGTTTTGTGACGTGGACGACTTCTGCCGCGAGTTCGAGCCTCTTTGGCAGGGCCGACAATTGGAAAACGGCGGGCGAAAGCGACGCCGCTCGACGCAGTTGGCGGCCAGTGAAATCATGACGATCCTGATCGCGTTTCAGCCGAGCCAAATTCGCACCTTCAAGCATTATTACCGGATGTTAAGCGAACGGTATAGGCCGGAATTTCCCCGCCTGGTGGGGTACTCCCGTTTCGTGGAATTGATGCCACGCGTGCTGCCGCATTTGACCGTTTACTTGCACTCGCGATTTGGCCCGGTGACCGGCATGGCTTTTGTCGATTCCACGTCGCTGGCCGTCTGCCACCCCAAACGGATTTAGCGCAACCACGTCTTCGCCGGCATGGCCAAGATCGGGAAGACCACCATGGGTTGGTTCTTCGGTTTCAAGCTTCACCTGGTCAACAGTGAACGTGGTGAGTTACCCTCGGTCATGCTCACGCCGGGCAACGTCGACGACCGTGAGCCTTTGCCGGCTTTGGCCAAGCGGCTGAAGGGCAAGCTTTTTGGCGACAAAGGATATATCGGTTCACGCAGTTGTGGCGGCAAGGCGTGCGGTTGATTACGCCCATCCGACGCAACATGCAAAACAAACTGATACCGCTGGCGGATAAGATTCTACTGCGAAAGCGGTCGCTGATCGAAACGGTAAACGACCAACTCAAGAACATCGCCCAGATCGAACACACCCGGCATCGCAGCCCGATCAACTTCGTGGTGCATTTGCTGGCCGGTTTGGTCAACTATACCCATCAGCCCCAAAAACCTAGCATCCGCATGACCTCCGCCGAGCAGGCCTAACTCGCCCAGCTACCCGCTTAAACCGAACTCAGGTCAAAAGTTGGCTCTTCCAGCGCGTCGGTTCGCCGGCGACCGTCAACAAGCATTTGAGTCATCTGCAGGCGATTTTGGATCGGTGTGGGCAGCCGGGGCCGCGGTGCCGGGACGCGCTGGGGCTGATCGAGCGGGTGCCCTGGACGCGAAAACTACGCGTGCAGAGAAAGCTGCCGAAGCAAATTTCGCTGGGTGACGCGAATGCCGCGCTGACGGGTAGCCCGGAATGGATGCTGGGCTACTCGGCCTTGGCCTACAACTTGGGCCTGAGGTACGGCGTGCTTTCTCGACTGGAGTGGAAATACGTCGATCTGGCGGCCAAGACCTTGCGCATTCCCGCCAAAATCGACAAGTGTGGCGGCGACCGGGCGAAGCCCTGCAATTCCTTCTCGTTGCGGTGGTTTTTGAAGCTGCGGACCAACACGCAAGGGGTCCTCAAGCTGCCCGGCCGCCGCCGTTTCTACGAAACGTGGCGGGCACGTGGGGCCTTGCGGCCCCACGATCTGAAGCGGCTCTGCGCCACGGAGCTCGCCAAAGTGGCGAGTTCCTGGGCGGTGCGGCATATGCTGGACCATGCGCAGTACGACGTCACGGGTGGACATTACGTCCATCCTTGGGAAGAACTGAAAGAGGCAGCCGAGCGGCTGCCACAAATCGACGCCTGGAGTTTTTGACAGGAGACGACGTATGACGATGCTGCAAACTGATTGGGCCTTTCGGGACGGCGAACGCTTCATCATCCGCGATGTGACCGGCGAAATCGTGGCCAGCGGAGTGATGCATCATTTTCGCGACGGCCTGCAGGAACCGTGCTATTTAGCCATTCAAGTTGACCAAGCCTACAAGATCGAACGCTACTCTGATCTCGACGGCCGTCGCGTCAACCTGATCCCCGTGATTCCCACGGGAGATCACGCCGCCTAAGCATGGATCCGCTGGCCGAAGTCCTCGCCGATGAGAAGCTGAGCGCCACCGCTAAACTGGCGTTCTGGTGGCTCCACGCCCGTCGAAATGTCGGCGGCGAAACCTTTTTCACGACCCGGCAGATGGGGCATCATTTGGGCCGCACATCCCGAGCCGCGCAGCGCTGGCTCGAAGACCTGGCCATCAGTCCCCACATCGACGTTCGTGAGCATTCCGGGATGCTGCGGGCTACGTTTCCTACCGAAGGCTCGGTTCCTACGGAACCCACGCTTCGTCCGGAAACTTCGCCCCAGAAGCAGGGGGGCACGAGCAAAATCCGACCTTGTACGGAGTGCTGGACTTCTAGCTGAAATCTGCTCAGCCTTGGTTCGTCACCACTCGCGGGATGAATCTGATTCCCGCTTCCGTGCCGAGATACTCGTTCTCGTGATTACGATTCGATCGGGAACGCACCAGGTTGATTCGTTCGCGATGCTTTGAGTGTTTTTTGGCAGTTCGGGTGCGATCATCTCCGGATCTTCCTCGAGCCGGTTCCATATTGGCAAGAGATTCGCGCGCGACCGGCATGCTGGCGGTGAATTTCAGCTACCGGTAAACTTCACCGCAACCTGAAACGTGAAAGAAAGAGTACTAATGCCCGCCAATCTCACGCAGCAGTATCTGAAAGCCGAAGAAGCGTATCGCCGAGCGACGAGTCCAGAGGACGAGCTGCAAGCGCTGCAAGACATGCTGCGCGAGCTGCCCAAGCATAAAGGGACAGAGAAACTCTATTCGGAACTAAAGAAAAAGATCAGCCGCTGCAGGGAGCAAATACAAGGCGGCAAGTCCGGCGGGAAGAAACGTCCCGGAGTGCAAATCCAACGGCAAGGCGCTGGCACGGCCATTCTGCTAGGCCCGCCTAACTCGGGCAAAAGCCAATTGCTGGCTGCCCTGACCCGCGCGGAACCGGAAGTCGCCCCCTATCCTTTCACGACCCGCACGCCACAGCCGGGCATGATGCCCTGGGAAGACGTGTATGTGCAATTGGTGGATTCGCCTCCGATCACCAATGACTTCTTCGAGCCGTACATGCACGGACTGATTCGCAGCGCGGATGCGACCGTGGTGGTCGCGGACCTCGGCACGGATGAGGGTATTGAACAGGCGGGCGAAACTTTGGAGCGGGTGCAGGCCACGAAGTCCCGTTTGGGACGAGAAACGCACCTCGACGACGAAGATATTGGCGTCACGTACACGCAAACGCTTTGGGCATGGAACAAAATCGATGTCCCAGATGCTCGGGACCGGTTGGAGCTCGCGCGGGAACTGCTAGATATTCCGTTTCCTGAGTTTTTGATTTCCGCTCAGGGAGGCGATGGCCTGCCGGAACTGCGAGACGCCATCTATCGCGCGCTCGATGTAATTCGCGTCTACACGAAACTCCCCACGGCCAAGGAAGCGGACTACGAAAAGCCGTTTACACTCCGCCGAGGTGGCACGGTCATCGATCTGGCGGAGCTAATCCACAAAGATTTGGTAGCCACGTTCAAGTCCGCCCGCATTTGGGGCGCCGGCGTTCACGACGGAACGTCGGTGAAAGGAGACCATGTCCTGGAAGACCAAAACGTCGTGGAGGTTCATGCATCTTGAACGAGCGGGATATGAGGACAGACACCGCATGAAAAATGCCGAAATCGCCGCCAACTTCTCGGAAATGGCCGACCTGTTGGAATTCCAGGGAGCGAACGCCTTCCGCGTGCGGGCCTACCGCGCGGCCGCGAGAACGGTCGAAGATCTCACGACTCCGCTGGCGGCACTGGCCGAAGATGAAGAGACGGACCTGACCGAGCTACCAGGAATCGGCAAGGATCTCGCGCAAAAGATTGTCACGCTTTTGGAAGAGGGACAAATACCGCAATTGGAAGAGCTGCGTGCCCAGGTCCCGGCTTCGGTCTTGGAGTGGATGCGCGTCCCGGGACTGGGTCCGAAGAAAGCGGCCACGCTCTATCACGAGTTAAAAATTGAAACCCTCGACGAATTGCGCGCCGCCTGCGAGGAACATCGCGTGCGAGATCTCAAGGGTTTTGGAGCCAAAACGGAAACCTCCATTCTCGAAGGGATCGGGCTAGCCGAGCGGGCCAACGAGCGGATCTACTGGGCCGAGGCGGACCGGATCGTGGCCGCGCTGCGCGAATACCTCGCGGAGGGCCCACCTTTGGAACGGCTGGAATTCGCGGGAAGTTACCGCCGAGGGAAAGAGACGGTTGGCGACCTGGATATTTTGGCCGTGGCCACGAATGCCGACCAAGTAATGGACTACCTGGCTGCCTACGAAGATGTAAGCGATGTCATCGGGCGAGGCGAGACGAAGATGTCCGTCCGGCTCAAATCGGCGCTACAGGTCGATTTGCGGATTGTGCCGGCAGAAAGTTTCGGGGCGGCGTTGCAGTATTTCACGGGATCGAAAGAACACAACGTCGTCGTGCGGGGCCGCGCGAAGGATCATGGCCTGAAGATCAATGAATACGGCGTGTATCGGGGGGACAAATATGTATCTGGAGAAACGGAGGAAGACGTCTATCGGACCATCGGCCTACCGTGGTTTCCGCCTGAGCTGCGTGAAGCCCGGCAGGAGTTTGACTGGGCCGAGTCGGAAGACCTGCCCGAGCTTGTCACGCTTGAGGACATTCGTGGTGACCTGCACATGCACACCACCGAAACTGACGGCAAGAATTCGCTGGAGGAGATGGTGGAGGCTGCTGGCGAACGCGGGCTGAAATACATCGCCATTACCGACCATTCACAGCGGGTCTCCATGGCGCGGGGCATGGACGGCGAACGTCTGCGGCGGCAATGGGAAGAGATCAATGCCCTCAACGCCCGGCAAAACCGCGTGCTAGTCCTCAAGGGCGTGGAGGTCGATATCCTGGAAGAAGGAGGGCTCGACCTGCCTGACGACGTGCTCTCCGAAGCGGATTGGATCGTGGCGAGCGTTCACTACGGCCAAAATCAGCCTCGTGATCAAATTCATCGCCGTCTGCAAGACGCTTTTGAAAACCCGCATGTGCGGGCGATCGCGCATCCAACGGGCCGCTTGATCGGGCGCCGTAAGCCGTACGATGTCGATGTGGATTTCTTGATTGAATCGGCCGCGCGGCACGGCAAGTTGTTGGAATTGAACGCCAATCCCATGCGGCTCGATTTGGATGACCGGGCCTGCGCCGCAGCCAAAACCAAGGGCGTGCCGATCGTGATCTCCACCGATGCCCACAGGACGGCCGGCCTCGATTCGATGCGGTACGGCATTCTTCAGGCCCGGCGGGCCGGCCTCACGAAGGCGGATGTGGCCAATACCCAAACGTGGCATTCCCTAAAAAAGCTGTTCGGCAAGTAAATGCCTCGTACCGGGATTTGTTGTTTAGAAATGGCGCGGACGAATTCCAAATTTGGCGGACTATTCACCTTTCCAGGCATTTCGTAGAATCGTGTTCGTTGCAGGTTTTACTTCTTGGGGATCGTGGGAAAAGGAAGTCATCAATGTCGGAAGTGACGATTCGCGTGCGGCAAAATGGGCCACTCCTCGTGGAAGGACCATTTCGTTTGGTCGACAAGGACGGTAATCCATTTCCCATCGATACCAACAAACCAGCGATTGCGCTGTGCCGTTGTGGCGAATCGGCCAAACGCCCCTTCTGCGATGGCACCCACAACCAATGTGGTTTTCAAGGGGATGATGTCGCTCCCACGAGTTGACGCCCCTACTTTCTTCCCGGGAAAACGGATTCGCTTACATGTTTTCCCCAACGCTCGACGCGGCCCGCGGCGGTTCTTCGTGCGCGTAGCCTCACTTGCTTCAAGCGTTTGCGGCATGCGGTGAGACTCTCGCTCCAGCACTTGGTCAAACTTGTTCGACGCCGCGCCGCGCCGCCTGCTACGATGCGATGCAACGGGCACCGTGGATGGTGTCCCATGTCTTTTGGAATGCCCAAGAGGAAGGTTGCGTCGTGATGGTATTGATGCAGGATGGCGGACAAACTCCACCGACACCGGCAGAGAATGGTGTGGCTCAAGGTTCCGACGTATTTATCGGACGTTGGAACCGTTTGGTCAGCACGACCAATTGGGAGAAAGGCCGCATCGTACAGGAATGGCGCACTTCGTTGATGGAGGCGGGCGCTCCGCCAAGTGAATACGCGGACGAAGCTTGGGCCTCTCGGGTAGGCAATGTTTCTCCTCAGCATGTGGGCCGTCTGCGTCGAGTTTTCGACCGCTTCGGCGCGACATTCACGACTTATGAAGGGCTATTTTGGAGTCATTTTTTGGCCGCCTTGGATTGGGACGACGCCGAAATGTGGCTGGAAGGCGCGGTGCAAAACGGTTGGTCCGTCTCGCAGACTCGTGAGCAACGCTGGCAAGCCCACGGCGCCTCCGCCGAAGACCAGCCACAAGACGCGGACATCGTGAACGAAGAGGCCATCGAAGAAACAGCCCCCTTCGATACGGTCCAACCGGCTCGGGTCACCGGAGAAGCTCCTTTCGATACCGAATCGGACGGCTCAGAGGGTAGCGAAACGGATAGGGCTTCCGAGGAGAATTCAGCCAACCATGTAGCGGACGCGGATTTTCCCGGGGAAGCGGCAATCCCCACCGCGCGGCCCTTCGCGGACTTGCCGGATTTACCAGCGGATCTTCAGGAATCTTTTGAAAACTGCAAGCTGGCCATCTTGCGGCATAAATTGGATCACTGGAGCGAAGTTTCCGCCGATTCCGTCTTGGCCCATTTGGACGCGCTCAAACTCCTCGCCGCGACACCTCCACAATAAATGTCGTGGCACCGTGGCTTGGCCTAGTGCGGCTACTTCGGCTCGATATGCAGCGTATCTCCCGATCGGCGATGCTTTAGTCCCACCGGATCGAGGACCGCGTGAAATAATTCCTCCATCGAAGCTTTTTCCACTTTGAACGAGGTCAGCGCCTCTTTGGACAGGCCCTCCGCTCGGATGGCCCGTTCGTTCCAACGGACCTTCAACTGAAGTTGTCGCGCCAGACTTTCGATCACCGCTCCGACGGGGCGGTCCTCGTCCGCGACGGTGATTTGATACTGACGGCGGCCGCGTGGTGGAGACGAACCTCGCACTTGGGAGCGGTCGATGAACTCCTGTAAGCGTGAGTGAGTTTCTTTGTCCGCCGTGACCATTAACCGAGACGACCCTTGAAACTCCATTCGTGTATCTGGTCCGGATTTCCAGCGGGCGTTGATACCGCGTTTGGCCGAGGGAGACACGACGTAACATCGCGTTAGTAGGGGTTGAGCGGGAAACGGCTGAAGGGAAATCGTCCGCCCAGGCCGCGTCCACTCATAGGTTAGATCAAAGTTGGCCAAAACCAGCGAGAACCGCTCGACCCAGGTCATAGGCGGCAATGACACGCTGACCCAGAGATCATGTGGAATGGCGTCCAAGTTCTCGACACGGAGATTGGCTTCTCGCGCCATTTCCGAGACCAGTTCACGAGGGGTCGCCAAATCCTGCCAACCGCTAGCAGAGGAGCGTTGCAAGGCACGACGGCGCGCGACAGGCAAACGTTCTAATTCTTGTTGCCGAGCGGACAGAACCGCCAAAATGCGGTCCGCGATTTCCAGCGGAGCCAGGTAAAGGAGCGGTCCGTAGACCACCACGGCGGCGTCCCGATCCCCCGCGATGTGTTGCCAGCCTTGGATTGTGGTGTCGGCATCAATGGTGAGATTGAGCACGGCGTCGGGATCGATTCGGCGGTCCAGGAAAGCCGCGACCTTCGTTCTCCGGGATAACCCTTGCATCGCGCGGCGTAAGGGCTGGCCCTGCCACTGGGCTTGGATGGGCTGCAACAACTGCCGGTCGAGTGCTCGCCCCTCCAGCCACACGGTTTGGCCGCAAACCGGTACGGCCCATGCCAAAAAATACGCGCACCAGGCGATCCGCGAAAGCCGCGAGACGGCAAGAGCGCTCATGATTCTTGACTCCCCAACGCGGACTCCTTGGCCAATCGCTAATGGCCTGAAACGGACCGCGGCCAAATTTCGACACTTTGCCATGCACGTCCAAGCCGATGGTTGCTTTGTGCGGAATCTTCTGATTAAACTCGAATTACGGGCGTTGAGGGCACGCGCCGTTTCACTTGGCGTGTCTCCAGTCTTTCGCGAGTCCCAGAATCCATCGAGACCAGGAGCCAAGTGACGTGGCCGACGATCGCCGTACACCTTTGTTAGATCAATTCTATCTTGACTACTTGGCCAGCCAAGACACAGCTACTTTCATCAAACGCGTCTCGCTGCATTATACGACGGCAACGTTGAGCCGGCTGGCAGCTTGCGGCGAACGCGATTCACGGCGGGGATCCGTGTTCGCGTTGGGTTTCATCGGTGGATACGAATGCAACGCCGCATTTGGCCGTGCATTGCATGATGCGGACCGGGGCGTGCGAACGCTCGCGGAAAACGGCATCCGTTCCATTTGGTGCCGCGCCGGGAACGATGTCCAGCGCCGTCAACTAGAGAAGATCATTCGCCTCAATACGGCGGGCGACTATCCTCAAGCGATCCGTCTGTCTGGCGAGTTGATTGAAGCCGCGCCTTGGTTTGCCGAGGTGTGGAACCAACGGGGCATCGCGCACTTTCGCGCCGGACAATTCGAGGAATCGATTCGCGACTGCCGGCAAACGCTCGAGATCAACGCTTACCACTTCGGGGCCGCCACGGGTCTCGGATTCAGCCATCTCGCCCTGAACCAACGGGCGGCCGCTTTAGAAGGTTTTCGCCGCGCCTTGGTCCTTAATCCCAATCTCGAAGGCGTGCGTGCCAGGGCGACACAGTTGGAACGCTTGCTGGAACGCGAATCCTAACGGTCCACGTCCAGCACTTTCACGGCGATCTTCCTACCGTTTCTCGCGCAATCTCTAGCGTGGCAGCGGCCACGACCGCTGCGATCTGGCAGTTCACGGCGAGGGATGCAAGGCATGCCGCTCCATGTGATAATGCCTTCCCGGCGGATTCTTCGCTCGCTCGCCATGCCCGGACAATGACCGACTTTTTGTGGGCGATGAACCTTGTGATCGATGCCTTCGGCTTGTTCGCGAGAAATCAAGGAAATGTCGCGTTTTATTCTGGCATTGGACCAGGGGACGACGTCCAGTCGTGCCATCGTATTTGACCGGCAAGGTACGATCCGAGGATTGGGCCAATGCGAATTCGAGCAGATTCTGCCGACGCCGGGGCATGTCGAACACGATCCAGAGGTGTTATGGCAATCGCAAATCGATGCGGTGCGTGAAGCGATGCGCGTGGCTCGGATCGGCATTGAGGTTGTCGCCGCCATCGGAATCGCGAATCAGCGAGAAACGACCATCCTGTGGGACCGCGAGACGGGCCGGCCTGTTTCCCACGCCATCGTTTGGCAAAGCCGCGTGAGCGCGCCGCTTTGCGAGGCCTGGCGACGGGACGGCTACGAAGAATTGGTTTCCCGTCGTACGGGACTGGTCATTGATGCCTATTTTTCGGCCAGCAAGATTCGGTACCTGCTCGATACCGTGGAGGGTCTTCGCACGGAAGCGGAGGCGGGACGCATTCTATTCGGCACGGTGGATACTTACCTGCTCTGGCGACTGACCGGTGGCAAAATTCACGCGACGGACAGCACGAATGCCAGCCGAACGATGCTGTTCAATATCCATACTTTGCAGTGGGATGAGGAATTGCTCCATGCGTTCGATATCCCGCCGAAAATGCTTCCCGAAGTCAAGCCATCCAGCCACATCTTCGGCATGACTTCCCCCGATATTTTCGGGCAGTCCGTTCCGGTGGCGGGCATCGCGGGGGACCAGCAAGCGGCCACATTCGGCCAGGCCTGCTTCCAACCGGGAACAGCGAAAAACACCTACGGAACCGGCTGCTTCGTCCTCATGAATACCGGCTCCGAAGCCATTGCCTCACGGCACCGGCTGTTGACCACGATCGGTTGGCAACTCGATGGCCAGGTGACCTATTGCTTGGAAGGAGCGATATTCATCGCGGGCGCCGCCGTCCAATGGTTGCGCGACGGCCTGGGAATTATTCGCGAATCGGTGGAAGTGGAAGCTATGACGAATTCGGTTCCGGACAATGGAGGTGTCTATTTCGTCCCAGCTTTCGTCGGTTTAGGCGCTCCGTTTTGGGATCCCGACGCGCGGGGCGCGGTCTTCGGCCTCACGCGGGGCACGCAAGCAGGCCACCTCGCTCGCGCGGCCGTGGAATCGGTCGCGTTTCAATCCCGCGCCGTGCTAGACGCCATGGCAGCGGACTCGGGATGCCCGCTCACGGAATTACGGGCCGACGGCGGGGCCACGCGAAACGACTTTTTGTTGCAGTTCCAAGCGGACCTACTGCAAATCCCCGTGCACCGCCCCCAGGTTCAAGAAACGACCGCCTTAGGGGCCGCTTATCTGGCAGGGTTGGCCGTCGGGTATTGGAAGGACAGAGAGGAAATTTCGCGCCACTGGCAGCTCGAGCGAACTTTTCAGCCCGCCAGACCCGCGGAAGAAATGGACAGTGAATACGCGCTCTGGCAACGGGCCGCAGAGCGATCACTAAAGTGGGCGCACACTTCTTGAAGGTTTCAGTGCCACTCGCGGCCGAACCAGGAGGTCAGCGCGTGGCAGACCCAGCCCCTTGCCCCGCCCGTCGAGCGAGATGGGTTTCCACGGCATATCGGTCGGGTGCCTGCATGAACCGATGATACGACGCTTCGCCGGCGAACAGGTAAACTCGGTCGCGATAGAACACGCCATGTTCCCGCCGCCCCGCGACGGATTGGTTGTAATCCAACGCGAGAATCGGGTCTTGGCCGGCAAACGCGGGGCCAAAACGGTTCGGTTGCGCGAGAAAGTTCTGCTGTTGTTCTGGGCCAGCGAACAAGTAGGTCCTGCCTTCGTGAATCGCGCCCCAGCGAGGGTCACCGCGCACCCAACGTTCCCTCTCGCAAAGCTCGACGGGGCAGTATCCATCCAATCCTAATGGCGGATGAGCAGCCGGGGTGCGATTGCCGGTCGGCGGTGTCCGTGGAGCAGCGACATGTTGTTGCTGCGAGGGCGGACGGCTTGCCATGAAAGGCGGATTCGCCTGCGGCGGATGACCGACAAAATTTCCCTGACCGGTTTGGCCAGCGTTTGCCGGCGGAGCCGCCGGTGCCCGTGCTCCCTGAGGTGGCACCGCAGCTGATGGAATTTGCCATTGCGAAGCGACTTCCCGAAGCTGATTGGCCGCCTCGGTCGCGACGCCAACCGTAGCCGAGAAGTTTTCAATTTGGGCGATGTACTTATCGGCCTCCAGGGGGCAACTCAGCTTCGCTAGCCGTCTACCGTCCGGCGCTAAGATCACATCGGTGGGAATACGCGTAATTCCCATTTGGCTGGCCAGCCTCGGGGAAACATCCGTATTGATCTTCACCGGAATGAAATAGGAATTGAGCAGTTGCCCCACGGCCTGCTGGTTGTAGACCGTTTGCTGAAGTTGACGGCAGGGGCCGCAACTGGGGGCCCAAAAATGGACCAACACGAGACGCTGAGAGCGTGCCGCCTCGGCGAGCGCTTGCTGAAGATCCGTCTGCCACCGCACGCTCTCTTGGGCGAGAGCCATCGAGCTGCAAGTGCAAACTGCCAACAGGCTGGCAAATCGTCGGATTCCAAGTGGTCTCATAAGACACCTAGCCCACATGTTCAGCGTCACATCGCGAATAGGCGGCCGCACTCCCCGCGAAAGCGGACACGCCACCTGTAAGGTTATCGGAAACGATCGAGAGGGTATTGACGATATATTCGTTGCGACAAAAAAAGTGGGCAAAGTCCGCGACATGCCGTGAGAAATTGGGGAGGAATCCCTTTCGTGCGAAATCCTTACGCCGAAATTGTCGAAAATGACGCGGCGATATAGAGTAGAATGAATGTGTTGACAACCGCTCTCGACGGTGGCACTCCGAGATCGATTGACAGCGCCGCCGCTGGTTGATCTTCCAGAAGTTGGGCATCGCCTCCATCCCGAGAAGCGGCTCGTCATCGCAAACTGCCGTCGATCGCGCTGACATGATTCGGAATAAGGGTTTATGTTTTTTGGCGAAACTCATCGGATTCGATGGGGATCGCTTGACACACCCGGCGATATGATTAACATTGGCATAGTTCTCGTTCTGCCTAGCAGGCACGCGATCTGTTTTGTTTTTTAACTGCGGCAGGCGTCTCTCCGGCACAAATGCGTGGGGAGAGAATGAGCTCGCTCTACACGAATATGCCTGCCACCGCCGGAAGTTAAGATTCGCAGACTGGCCGATCCGCTTCGGTCGAGACGCAAGGGTAGGAGACCACTCAAAGCGTCTGTCGAGCTATACACGGAAATGCTTCGCGGTACTCGTCTGCTTCTTTGCTTCCAACAGCACCCGTTTTCGCCCCACGGTTTGGGTGGATTCTAAAGTCCCAAGGATCGTCTGTTATTTGACGGTCGATGACTTGGGCCCAGGTAAATGGTTTGGGCTCCCTGAGTTGCGCATAAGCCATGAACTGTTTTCCATTTGTTTCAAGGAGTGAAGATCAACTTGGGTGATTTTATGGCCAAGAAAAAAAAGGGCCGGCCTCACGGGCGACCTGAAAATGGTGGACCTCATTCTTCACGCCGGTCTCGTCCACGGCGTCCCCCCAGAAAAAACGGCCCACGTGGCGGCCCGGAAGGGGAATCAGGGGAGAATGGTACTCCGCTCCCCGTGGAGAAAAGCCAGGGAATTCTCGAATTGCATCCCAATGGCTATGGGTTTCTCCGAAGTCCGGAAAACAATTATCGCCGTGAGAGAACCGACCCCTTCGTGCCCGGCACCACGATCGATAAATTCAACCTCCGCGAAGGTGTGTTGATCGAGGGCATGGTCCAGCAAGGCCGTAAGCAGCAAGGACCCCGGTTGAAGGAAGTTTTGACCGTCGAAGGACTTCCGCCCGACGAGTACGCGAATGTCAAAAACTTCGATTCACTCACGCCAATCAATCCCGAATCTTGGTTACGGCTGGAAACCGGCGCGGATCCGCTCAGTACGCGGGTGATGGATCTGCTCACGCCCCTCGGCAAAGGGCAGCGTGCCCTAATCGTGGCTCCGCCGCGCACGGGAAAAACCGTTCTCCTGCAGCAGATTAGCCAGGCTATCTCGAACAACTATCCCGATGTGACGTTGATCGTGCTGCTGATCGACGAGCGGCCGGAAGAAGTCACGGACATGCGCCGCACCGTCAATGGAGAGGTGGTCGCGAGCAGCTTGGACCGGGATGTCGAAAGCCATGTGCGGCTCTCGCAACTGATTGTCGAGCGCTGCAAACGGATCGCCGAGTCGGGTAAAGATGTCTTCCTGCTCATGGATTCCATCACGCGCATGGCCCGCGCCTTCAATAAATGGGTCGGCAACACGGGCCGCACCATGAGTGGGGGTGTGGACATCAAGGCCCTCGACATTCCCAAAAAGCTGTTCGCCACGGCCCGTGTCTTTGAAGAGGGCGGATCCCTCACTATCGTGGCCACTGCCCTCGTGGATACCGGCAGCCGCATGGATGAGTTGATCTTTCAAGAGTTCAAGGGCACTGGCAACATGGAGCTTGTACTGGATCGCAAGCTGGCCGACCGTCGCGTGTGGCCCGCGATTGATATCACCCAGTCTGGCACGCGGCGGGAGGAAAAACTGCTGGAAGCGGAAACGCTACACGCGGTGACCATGCTCCGCCGTACGTTGACCACGATGCATCATGTCGACGCCATGGAGCAGCTTTGCAACAAGCTGGGGAAATTCAAGTCCAATAAGGAATTCATCAGCCTGATCAGTGCCGCGCAAGTCGCTGACTGACATCCGCCTAACTGAATTTTCGGGCGCCACGCGTCTTTGCCGGGGCATCAAAGCTCCCAGCCTTTGCGGTATTCCTTCGACAAAAAGCGGTCAGCCGTTTTCGGCGTGATCTGGCCAGCCACGTCATCCCAGCGAATGGTTTCCCCAGCGCGATAGGCCACGTTCCCCAAGAGGACCAACTCGGTCAGCCGCGAGGCGTAATCGAAGTTGCTGCCCGTTGCCGAGCCCGTCTTGCAGGCTTCGAGCCATTGCCGATGGTGTCCTGGTGACCTTGGCAAATAGGGTTCGGGCATCTTGTAATTCTGAAATTTTTCTTCCGGCAGAAGTACGGGATCTTCGTCGTGCTGCACGGCGAGACGCCCCTCGTCTCCCACAAACAGGGAGCCGTTCATGGGCAGATCTTTGGCGATATCCAACGGTGGTTGAGCATGCCCTTCGTACCAATACACCTGGCATGGCGGCAGATTTCCACGCTGACCAAATTCATAACTGACAACCATCCAGGTCGGACCCGACTCGGGCTGAGCGGGCGATCCCATGGCACGGACCGTGACGGGGCCGCTTAAATCGAGGGCCCAAAAAGCCGGGTCGAGGAGATGAATGGCCATGTCGCCAATCGCTCCACAGCCAAAATCCCACCAGCCGCGCCAATGAAAGGGCACATATGCCGGATGGTAGGCCCGCTCCGCTGCTGGTCCGAGCCAAGTGTCCCAATGCAGTTCCGCCGGAACGGGAGGACTCTCCTCGGGACGAGTGAGTCCCTGCTCCCAGAATGTCCCCGGCCGGTCGGTGATCACGTGCACTTCTCGCACCGAGCCGATGGCCCCGGTTTGCAGCAGTTCCACGGTTTGTAAATACCCCGGGGCTTGATGATTTTGCGTGCCCATTTGCGTGGCCACTTTGAGTTCGCGCGCCAGACCTCCAATTAGCCTGGCCTCCGCCACGGTATGTGTGAGCGGTTTTTCGCAATAGACATGCAAGCCGCTTCGCAGGGCCCGGACGGTCGCCGGCGCGTGGTGATGATCCGGCGTGGCGATCACGACCGCGTCTAGCTCGCGCATCTCGAGCAAGTCACGATAATCGGTGAATTTTTGGGCTGCTGGAAATTCTTTTAGAGCTTTCCCCAAACGGGTTTCGTCGACGTCGCAGAGGGCCACGACGTTTTCATCCTTCATCTCCGCCAGATTCGCGGCTCCCCTTCCGCCCACTCCAATCACTCCGACATTGAGCCGAGAATTCGCGCCCAACACGCGGTTGCTGGAGACAAGCGAAGCCGCGACGCTCAGCGAAGCACCCGCGCGAACAGAGTCCTGAAGAAATCGACGGCGTGTGCATGCATGAGCTGGCATGAAGGCTCCTCGCGCTATCTGCTGGGCTGGTTTGAATTCATCGAGATGGTGGTAACCGTCCGATGGCTCTCGTTTTCGGTGGCAATTTACTGAACCTACCGAAGCACTTGCGCTTCGGACAACGGAACAATCACTCGCACCCGATGATTGTTGCTGTCACCTACCAAAATCGATCCCGTGGCTGCATGATACGCGATGCCGTGGGGGCGGTCGAAGGACGCCCGCAGGGCCGACTTACCGTCGCCACCGTATCCGCGGCGTTCTGGCGCGCCGGCGATCGTACTAACTCCGCCGCGAGCGAGATCGATCCGCCGAATCGCTTGGTTTTCCGTATCCATCACGTAGACATTTCCCTGACCATCGGCCACGATGCCCTTGGGGCCATTGAACATGGCCTCTTCAGCGGCTCCATCGCGATTGCCTTTTTCGCCCGTGCCGGCCACATGTTCCAGGAGACCGGTGCGGAGATCGATCCGCCAAATGCTGTTTCCTTCGCGGAGCGCGACCCACAAGACGTCATCCTGCACGAACAGGGCACGTGGTCCCGCCAAGGGCTGTCCGAGCGCGGGCTGGCCGCTTCGCGGCAACGCGGCTTGCCCCGTTCCCGCCACGGTTCCGATCTGGCCAGTTGCCAGGTCCACGCGGCGGATCCGGTGATTGCCAATATCCGCGATGAACAGCACGGTGTCTTGATAGAGCGCGATGCTATGGGGCCGGTTCAACTTGGCGGACACGGCTGGGCCACCATCCCCGGAAAATCCGGCATGGCCTGTCCCCGCCACCACGCTCATGGTCCCCGTGCGGGCATCGAGCCGCCGCACGACGGCGCCAATCATTTCCACCACGTAAAGATTCCCCAGGGAATCGAAACGCACCTCGTACGGTTCGGCAAGTGGGGTGGCGCTGCCCAAAGCGTCCCGCGTGGGCACCTTCCCTGCTGGTGGTGCCCATCCCGTTCCTGCAACGGTCGTCACGTGACCGGTCGTGGGGTCCCAAGACAGCACACGATGATGGCCGACTTCACAGATGTAGAGCGCGCCATCTGGCCCCCATTCAACGCCGAAAGGCTGATCGAGATTGAATTCGTGTGCCAAGCCCGAGAACCGCGTCAATTCGGAGTGTCCCGTGCCGACGATCGTGTGTACGACATGCGGTGGCGGAGCCGAGTCGTCGGCATCGGCGCTTTGCTGCGGGAACCATCCGACACTGAGTGCGAACACGGCCCAAAAGGGCCAGCGAAAACAACCATGCTTCGACATGGGGCGAGCTTCCATCAGTGAGCCTTCTGGAACGCGGCATCGTCGGGCTTGCCGCCCGAACGCACGTAGGCGATCAGGTCCAGGATCTCTTCCGTGGTAAGCACGTTGACCAATCCTTCTGGCATCTCGGAAATGGTCGATGGCTGCACCGATTCGACGTTACTCGCCGCCACCTCGGTCACGTGGGTGGTATATGGATCGGTCCGTAACACCAACTTGTCCTCGTCATGGTTGATCACACGCCCCGTCCAGACGTTCCCGTCCTTCGTCACGACGACGGAACCCTTGTATTGATCGGAGATCACGCGGGAGGGCGACAAAATCGACTCCAGCAGGTCACGTGGGCTGAAACGGTTCCCCGCGCCTGTCAAATCAGGACCGGTACTACCTCCTTCATTCGCGAAACGATGGCATTTTTGGCACTGGGCCGCATGATAGGCGAGTTTGCCTTGTTCAAAGGACCGACCCTCGGAAACCTCGTCTAGCAACGGCAGCAGGTCCGACATTTGCCAATTATGAATGAACTGTCGAGTGGTCTGCACGTCCACCACGGGAATCGTCTGGTCGCCGGCCAAAACGTCCTCCAAGGTTTCACGTTGTTCATCATCCAGCTTTTCGACGGCATCGGCGCGGATTTGCTGTATGAACTTCGCGAAGCTGTTACCGCCGCGGTATTTGTTTTCGGCCAGATTGAGCCAACTGAAATATTCTTGGCGTAAATCGGGCGTCCAACCGCCTTGGGCATTACGCAGCAAAAAGGCGTAGAACAACTGTTCCTCTTGCGTCAGCGCTGCCTTGAGCTGTTCCATGGCCCGCTCGACAATGCCCGGTGCTTCCAAGTAAATCAACAGCCGGCACAGTTCCCGGTTCACGAACTGGCTTTCAACGGGAAACAGAGGATTCAGTTTTTCCGTCGCGACCGCTCTGGCTTCCGGGTCGGGCACCTGACGAATGAACGCCAAGGCGAATGCCCGCAACCAGGCCAAGCGTTGCTCTTCGGAAAGTTGGGCGAAATCGAGTTCGCTCAGGCGGCGGACGATCAAGGCTTGTTCATCCTGTTCGCCGGCGTGAGCCAACGCGACCATGGCTTCAATCACCGCCGTGGTCCGTTTTTCGTTCCAAGCACGCACTTGCCACTTGTCCCGCGCCTGGTGTTCGATGGCGATGCGGGCCGCATAGCGTAACGCTCGGTCAGTGCTATTCAGATAGGGCCAGGCCGTGGCCACCGCGGCGGGATCTTGGCGGCCATGAAAGGACTCGAGCTTACGCCGCAACTTCCGTGCCGCAGCCGCTTCAGAGTTTTTGGGAAGCGGTGCGGGTTCAGTGGACTCACTGCCCTCATACCGCACGCGGTACAGGCCCGATTGGGTCCGCCGTCCACCAATGGTGAAGTAGAGCGCGCCATCGGGATGCACCAGGATATCGGTCACCGGCAGTGGCTTGCCTTTAATGAACACCTCGAAAGTTCCGGTGTAACTCGCGCCGTTTGGTTCCAAGTGGACGGCGTAGATTTTGCCGTACGTCCAGTCGCACAGATAAAACGCATGCTGATATTTCGCGGGAAACGCGGCGCCCGTGCCGAAAGCGACTCCGGTGGGAGATCCCAGCCCGATATCGACGACGGAACCCATGCTATCCGGGAAATAGTCGGGCCATTTGCCGGTGCCAAACCGCCAGCCGAATTCCGCGCCGGAAATGGCATGGTTGACGCGAGTGGGCCGGTACCAGGGGGTTCCCGTATCCCATTCCATGTCGGCGTCAAAGACGAAGATTTCACCATGCGGATTGAAGTCGAAATCGTAGGGATTGCGAAACCCGCTACAGATGAATGTCCACTCCTTGCCTTCCGGGTCGGTCCGGGCGACCCAACCCGCCGGTGCCATGCGCCCCGTGGCGTGGCCGTTTCCGTCAGGATTACGCGGCAAAAGCAAATCCTCGGCCCACTCCCGATGCGGTGAATCCGGCGCTAGCCCCTCGGGGGGCTGTGTATGATTTCCCGCGATGACGTAAAGCATCCCATCAGGACCGAGCCGCACGGCGTGCGGGCCATGTTCTCCGCCGCCTTTGAGCCGCTTGAGCAAGCGAACCTCATCAAGTTCCCCATCGTCATCCGTGTCCACCACGCGATAGAGGCCGCTCCCCTCCGCTGCTTTCCCATTGACGACGACATACAAGCTGTCATATGCCCACAGCAGCCCCTGCGCTTCGCCAATGGGAAGATCCCATTGCTCGACTTGCGTATCCTCGGGCGTTTCGCCCACCGTGACCCGGTAGAGGCTGCCGTATTGGTCGCAGGCAATTAGCCGGCCCGTTGGGTCGGTCGCGATGCTGACCCAGGAACCTTCTTGTTCCTTGGGAACTGAATACAACAGTTCGACGACGAAATCTTGCGGCGCGCGGATCGCCTCGACGGGAGTGGCCTGGCTCTCTTGACTTTTCGCCGGCCTGGTCATCAGCAGTAGGCCAGCGATGCTTAACACGAAGCAGGCCAGATTCGATCGCAACAGCACGGGGGTTCTCCTGAAATTCAACATGATTTACGAAGATAAAGTTAGCGGCAAAAGAGAAAAAAGACACGTTTTCACGATCGGAGTGACGCTTGCCCAAAAGACCGTCGACTAGGGTGATTGCACCGCATCACGTTAACTGACGTGCCTTAATTTGGTCACGCGCCCGATGGGGACCCACTCCACGACAAAGATGTTCCCTTCGTGGTCGTAGCAGGCATCGTGCGGATGGATGAAGCGGCCGGCTTGCCACTTCTCCGGCTTGTTACGGAGGTTGTCCTGCAGCACTTGCTGCGTCCATTCGGCGTCGTATCCCAGGTGCGTGATGACTTGATTCCGGCCGTCGAGAATGGTCACCCGCGCATGCAGATCCGGCACAAGCAGGTCGCTCCCGCGGATGTCGAAATGTGCCGGGAAACTGACCTCCTCGAAGAAGCCCAGGTGTTGTCCTTCCGGCGAGAAATACTGCAACCGGGCATTGGCGCGGTCCGCCACGACCAGAGACGGTTCGCGACCTGGGCGGTCGTCCCACCACAGCCCGTGAGGCGTTTTCATCTTGCCGGGTTCGGCGCCAGCTCCGCCCCATGTGCGGATCCAGTTCGCGTGCGCATCGTATTGGTGAATGTAGTGGGAACCGTAGCCATCCCCAATGTAGAAGCCGCCGTCCGGTGCGAACGCCACGTTGGTGGGGCGATACTGGTCCACGGAGGCGTAAACGTCCGGTTCGCGCGGGTACTCCAGCCGCCAGACTCGCTCTCCCGTGAGCGTGGTTTTGTCCACGATGCGATTTTTGATGTCGCACAGATAGAGGAATTCCTCGTTCCCCTCCAGGCGTAGATCGATGCCGTGCCCGCCACCGTGGTACTCCTGGCCGAAGGAACGCACGAAACTCCCCTCCGCGTCGAACACGGCGATCGCATCCATCGGCTCCGGAGCCGCCGACTGATGCTTGATATAGATCAGGCCCTCTCGATCCACGCAGACGCCGTGTGTATCCCCCCACTGAATATGATCGGGCAATTCTCCCCACCCATGCGTCGCTTCGTAGCGGTGGCCGCCTTCACCGAGGACGGGCGACCGTGAGCCGGCTTTGTCGCTGGCATGCACGAAAGGTGAAGCGAATTGGCTGGCAACGGCAGCAGTACCGAGACCCTGCAAAAAGGTGCGCCGCGTCGCACGAGGGGGCGTGTGGGATGAATTTTTCTCGTGCATGGCACGATGCTCCTTCAAGGCAAATGGCAACGTAGGGAGGGAAGCGAGCGGATCAAAATCACGGCAGGCGGGCGAAGGCCCATGCTTCGCTGTTTTTACGATGATATCCCAGCCACGTCGGCCATGCCAAGCATTTCCCCGCCCGGCCCTGCGGTTATTTGTTGATAAGCTAGCCAAAGCAAGCTAGCATGAGCGGCGTGAAAATGCTGCGGAATCCACTTCCGCCCAGCTCACTCGTCCCACTTCTCCCGCCGGACCTCAGAGACCCACGGTGACGGACATGCACTACGACCAGAGCAGGATTCTTGTATCGTTTTGCCTCACGCTGATTGGATTCACGATGATGACGGAAACATCCGCCCAAGGCGAATATCCCTCGATCGGCAAGATCGAGCGGTTCGATCCCCGCTTCGACCAGCTCGTGCCTCGTGATGCCAAAATGGAAAGACTGGCCGAAGGCTTCGATTGGGCGGAAGGGCCCGTGTGGGTTGCTGACGGCGAGTATCTGCTCTTCTCGGATATTCCGCCCAACCGCGTGATGAAGTGGAAGGAAGGGGAGGGCATCAGCGTGTTCCTGCATCCCTCGGGCTACTCCGGTAAACGTCCCCGTGGCGGAGAGCCCGGTTCCAACGGGCTGTTGCTCGATGCCGAAGGCCGGCTCGTGCTCTGCGAACATGGCGATCGCCGAGTAGCGCGGCTGGAGCCAGATGGCACGAAGACCACGCTCGCGGGGCACTATCGCGGCAAACGGTTCAACAGCCCCAACGATGCCGTGTACAAATCCAATGGCGACCTGTACTTCACGGACCCGCCCTACGGCTTGGAAGGCAACTTCGATGATCCAGCGCGGGAACTCGATTTTTGTGGCGTCTACCGCGTGGCCGTGGACGGAAAGGTGACGCTGCTGACCGACGATATGACCCGGCCCAACGGCATCGCCTTTTCCCCGGATGAAAGGACGCTCTATGTGGCCCAATCCGATCCGGAACAGGCCATCTGGCGGGCCTTTGACGTGCAGCCGGACGGCACGATTGCCAATTGCCGCGTGTTCTTCGATGCTACCCCCTGGGTCGGCCAGATGAAGGGACTACCCGATGGACTGAAAGTCGACCAACAGGGGAATATCTTCGCCACAGGGCCGGGCGGCGTGAATGTGTTCGCTCCCGACGGTACGTTGCTGGGCCGACTGAACACCGGCGAAGCGACCGCCAACTGCGGCTGGGGCGAGGACGGCTCGACGCTCTACATTACCGCCGACATGTACCTCTGCCGCATCCGCACCTCCACCAAGGGCCTCGGCTTCTAACTCAGGTTGCGGGAGACGCGGAATGCAGCAGAGGTAGTGGACCAGCCTGGTCCGCCTTGCCCCGCTTACTATTCGAGCGTTTCCAAGTCCGCGAACGCCGCCTCGAGCGCGGCGAGTTGCGCCACACCGCTGAGCGTGAGGGTGTACTTGGTGCTGCTGTCGGTGTACGAATCGTCCCAACCAGACGCCACCCAAAGGTAATAGACCCCTGTACCCAATTCATCCGTGACTTGCACGTTTGAACTATTGCCGCTTCGATTGAATTGCCGGGCCTCACCATTGTCGAATCTTCTGTTTCCATTTGTGTCTTGCACCAACCAGAGGCGTATATCTTCGGTACGTTCCGCGAGCGTCGCGGTGATTGCTAGCGACCCTGTCACGCTAAAACGATACACATCTACGGGATCACTACCTCCTACAACATCAACGCGAGAAATTACACCATTCAAAATTCCCAAATCCGTAGCCACAGCAAAGCCGCTGCCCGGGTCGGATGGGTTGGTCACCTCGATGGGTTGCCCGGCCAAGGTTAGCGTATAGCGTGTACTGCTGTCGGTGTACGAATCGTCCCAGCCAGAAGCAATTTGAAGGTAGTAGGTTCCCGGCACCAAATCCTCCGCGACTTGGATGTTGGAGCTGTTGCCACTCCTATTGAATTCTAAGGTTTCATTCGGGTCGAGGATTCCATTGCTGTTACGGTCATGCACGAGCCAAAGACGACTATCTTCGGTGCGATCACTGAGCGTGGCAGTAACGGACTGATGGTTCGCCAGAGTAAACCGATACACGTCTATTCGATCGCTGCCTCCCACAACGTCAACGCGTGTGACGACACCGTTCAACACGCTCAAATCCGTAGCCGTAGCCAAACTACTTCCCGGATCGGATGGGTTGGTCACCTCGATGGGTTGCCCGGCCAAGGTTAGCGTATAGCGTGTACTGCTGTCGGTGTACGAATCGTCCCAACCAGAAGCAATTTGAAGGTAGTAGGTTCCCGGCACCAAATCCTCCGCGACTTGGATGTTGGAGCTGTTGCCACTCCTATTGAACTCTAAGGTTTCGTTGGGATCGAGGATTCCATTGCTGTTACGGTCATGCACGAGCCAAAAACGGCTATCTTCAGTGCGACCACTGAGTGTGGCAGTAACGGACTGATGGTTCGCCAGGGTAAACCGATACACGTCTACTCGATCGCTGGCCCCGACAACGTCAACTCGCGTGACGACATCATTCAGTACGCTCAAATCCGTAGCCGTAGCCAAACTGCTGCCCGGATCGGATGGGTTGGTCACCTCGATGGGCTGTCCGGCCAACGTCAGCGTGTATGAAGTTCGGCTGTCGGTGTACGAATCGTCCCAACCAGACACCACTTGAAGGTAGTAGGTTCCCGGCACCAAATCCTCCGCGACTTGGATGTTGGAATTGTTGCCACTCCTATTGAACTCTAAGGTTTCGTTGGGATCGAGGATTCCATTTGCGCTTCGATCATGGACTAGCCAAAAGCGAATAGAGTCCGTCCGGTCGCTGAGCGTCGCCGTGATTGACTGATGATCAAGCAAAGTAAATTTGTAGACGTCAATCCGATCATCACCACCAAAAACCCTGGGACCAACCTCATTCACCAACTGACGCTGTTCGGTCAAAACACCCAAATCGAATGCACTGAGTAAAGTGGATCCCGGGTCGATCTCCCGTCCAAAATTGGTCTTCAATCCATTGAAATCGTTCAGATCAACGACGGTGTCGCCATTGACGTCGCCGGCGATGCCGGGCTGGGCGCCACCAAAGCTGTCCTTGAGCGCGGTGAAGTCGGTCAGATTGACGCGACCGTCCCGGTTGGTGTCGCCGGGGAGGACGTTGATCCGGAAGGAGAAATCTCCGCCATTGGCACCGTCTCCCGAGGGGAATGAACTTTCTCCATTGGTCCACTCGCCGTCCAGCATGTCGCCCCGCGTGTTCCGGACTTGTGACGCGTCGAGCCCAATGGTGAGGAAGTCGATGCCCAGCGGCTCTACCAGTGTCCACTGGGCGGTGCGGGTCGCCGCGTCGTACTCAAAACCGGTAATTTGGTAGCTGTTCTCCGCTCCGTCGATTTGCAGGGCGCCTTGCAGATTCGTTGTATTGAGCGGCTCGGAAAAAGTGACCCAAATCTGATTGGCCCCGCCCAGGCCCACGGGAATGGATTGCTGCCCGGCGTCACCAATCGAAAAAGCGCCATCCCCCAAGCCATTGTCCGCGAAGTAGGCCCGCGTTTCTTCGGTCCACTCGGTGCCATTGAGTTGCACGCCCGTCACGGCTAGCGCCAACAGCCGGCGGGACTCCAGCGGCTCCAGTCCGCAGCGGCGTCCCACACCAAAAGATCTTTGCGACAACTGGGGCAAAATATGCGTTCCACTATGTCGGTTCAGTTTACGGGAGACGTCAATCATGTGGGATATTCCTTTGAGAGGAAGGCGGGAGTTTGAACAAGACATGCAAGTTAGCGATGCACTAACCGACCGGCAACGAACCCCTATGACAACATGCTGTCAGGGGTCGAGGAACTTGCCACCACTTCGCAATTCGCGAAAAGATGAGGGCAATCTAAGATGCAGACCGGGTCGGCGATGAAAGCGCCTTCCTGGATCCGCTGGCCGAAGTGGAGCGGTGACGCGTAAGACCAACCGACAAGATGTGGCATGATCAGCCGGGGCGACCATCGAGAGTCCGTGGTCTCTTAATCCACGGCAAAGTGTTCGCGAATGAAGGCGGCGGTCTCGTCCCAATGCCGTGCCGCTTCCGCGAAATCGACCTGCATGGCCTGCACGGTTTGCGGAGTTTCGACCCGCAACTCGGCTTCCGTCTCTCGATTGAGCGGGATTTGGCCGCTGGGCCCCTCCGCGAGGCGTTTTTCAATCTTGGGCTGGAGCAAGAATTCCACGAGCCGCTCCGCTTCTTCACGGTGGCGGCAATTCTTGATAATGCACAGCGTGTTTGGAATGAACAGAGTTCCCAGTGCATCGTCCGGGGCTTCTCCTTCGGCGGGCTGGTCCGGATAAATGATCCGCACCGGATGGCCACGGTCGATCATCACCAGCGCATCGTCGGTGTCCGTGAGCCCAAAAGCCAAGCTGCCCGCCGCCACCGCCTGAGCGACTTGCTTGTTGCCGGATTCGATGCGAATTTTGTTCTGTTTGAGGTCTTGGAAAAACTGCCGCGCGGCTTCCTCCCCCAGGGTGGCGAACAAACAAGCGGCGTGCGTGGCTGTCGTGCCGAACAGCGGCTTGGCGATGCCAATGCGTCCCTTCCAGCGTGGGTTCGCCAGATCACGAATCGACTTGGGCCAATCGGCTTCTGCAACGACCTCCGTATTGACGATCAAAATACGTGCCCGTCCCGCGAAACCATGCCACGTCCCCTCGGGGTCACGAAACACGGCCGGATAATTTTGGGCTACCGGCGGTTGATACACGTCAAGCAGTCCCCGCTCTTTCAGGCGGAGCGTGTTCAAAATTTCATTGTTCCAAAAGACGTCGCAGCGCGGCGTGCGGGATTCCGCGATGATCGCTTGAGCGAGCCCCACCGTTTTCGTCGATTCCACGTCGAATTTGGGCCGAACGACAATGCCGGTTTCCGAGGTAAAATCCCGGAGGATCGGTTCGGAGAATTCGGAATCAAGAGCCGTATAAACGACCACCTCCCGATCTGGTTGCGACAGGCAGCCGGCTAGGCAGACGACCAAAATCGTGATTGTCAGACACTCGATCCCCCGCGTCAAATTCATGGTTCGATCCTGTCCAATTTCAGAATAGCGGATGTCCTGGCAACAACCGGCAGCGTGAATTCGGCTTGAGGCGAACCGTTATTCTAGTGCTTGGTGCGTACCGCTGGCGAGGACCCCAGCAGTCACCACAACACAAAGCGGCAACGGTTGACCGGCCAACTTTCGCCGACCGGCTTGTGCGAGCCGCACGTTCGTGTCCCGTCCGAGGCGGCGCAACAGCGAGGATGCCGCTACCCTGCTCGCCAAAGCGCGCTAGCCATCCGTGGTGGAAGAGGAGGACGGAAAGGACTCCGCCAGCTCTGGGTTCGGTGTGGCCGGAGATTCCGTGCTGGGAGAATTGTCGCCGACCTGCGCGCGAGTCGATCTGTTCTCGGCCCGAGCTGCTTTGCGTGCCCGGGCGCTGAGCACTCGGAGACGCCGACGGCGGAGATAAATGCCACACAAGACGGCGACCGCGAGAACCACGATGGCCGTGTATCCCAATTGCATGCCGCGCAACGCCTCCATAATCGATGCGCCATAGCGGTAGCTGAGGCCGAACACCGCGCTCACGACGCACACGGCGGCGATGGAGTCGATCAAAATAAAACGGCGAAAGGGCATCCGCAGAATTCCCACCGTGAGGAACATGGGGGAGCGCACGCCGGTCATGAACCGCAGGATAAAAATAGCCTTCACACCATGGTTTTCGATGAGCCGTTCCAGCCGCTTTTCTCGTTCTGGTGTCAAATGGCGACTAATGCGAGGGTGTTCGTAAAGTACGCTGCGGCCAAAATGGTAGCCCAACCCATAGGTCACGCAGTCCCCGCCGATGGCGCCCGCCAGGGTCACGAAATAGGCAATCCACGGGTTGAGCGTGCCATTGGCGCTGAGCACGCCAGCAGTCATGACC
Source organism: Pirellulales bacterium (assembly GCA_028289405.1). Classification (GTDB taxonomy): domain Bacteria; phylum Planctomycetota; class Planctomycetia; order Pirellulales; family JANQPP01; genus JANQPP01. The sequence continues at coordinate 8,603 of JANQPP010000052.1, read as the reverse complement.
GAAACTTCCTCCGGGATAGGAATGCCGAACCCCGTGACGACCAGGACGAAGAAAATCCCCAAGTATGAGGTGTGGTAGAGCAATTCGGTCATGCAACACGGTTCAAAAGGAGTCGGAACTGCCCGAAAAGAAGTTTCTCAGCGAAGGCAATTGTATCGCGGCACCCCGATTTTCGTCCATGCAAGTTGCGGCTCCTGGTTCCCAAGGATGGCGTGGAGGAGTGCATGTTCCGCCGGAGTGGACTTGACCGTCGCTCACGTCACTACTTGTAAGTCCTCGTCGGGAATGCCGAGATTGACGGCTTTCAGGGCACCTTGCCGTTCCAACGGCAGGATCAGCAGTGCCCTGACTTCCGGATGCGCCGCGCAATACGCTTCGGCCTGATCCGGTCCCATGATAAAGAACGCGGTGGCCAGCGCGTCCGCTCTCGCGGCAGTGGGGGCCAGCACAGTCGTGGAGAGCGTTTTTTCTGCGGGCCAGCCGGTTCGCGGGTCGAGGATGTGCCCATACCGTTTGCCGCGATGGTAGAAAAACTGCACGCCCGCGCCGGAGGTGCCCACGCCGCACCCAGCGACGTGTAGTTCCCCCAATCGCTGGCCGGGACGCAGCGGATGGGTGATGCCAATCCGCCATTTGAAAGACGCTTCTTCCCCACCACCGCCGGCGAGCAAGCTGCTTTGCCCGGCATGCATCAGGAAGTGCTCGATATCGGCGTCGGCGAACAGATCTCCGCAACGGTCCAGCGCGTAGCCCTTTCCAATCGCCCCCAGATTGATTTCCATGCCGGGCACGAGAAACTCCACGCTCTGATTCTCCGCATCCAGTTCGAGATGTTGGCTTCCCACGTAGGCCAGAGCCTGCTCCACGGAGTGAGCGTCCGGAAGTCGACCTTGACGACGATAAAAGCCCCAAACTTTCGACAGCGGACCGGAAGAGACATCAAACGCGCCATCTGTTTCGTCATGCAGTTCCATACAGAGCTGCAATAATTGGAACAGCCCGGCCTCGGCTTGCACGGCAGACACCGCTGCTTGGCGATTGATGCCAGAGAGCTCGCTGTGGTCCCGGTAGATCGTGAGCTGGTCCTCCAATTCCTCCACCAAATCGAGTGCCGCCAGCGCGGTCGCCAATCCGTCATCATACTGCCCGGCGTGGAGGATCGTTTCGAACTCGCAGGCCATTGCGCGGCGCGATACATGGACCGAATAACTTCGTGGGGATTCGGCGCCGGCAACCGTCTGCCCGTGCTCTTCGGAATCAGCCGGCTGCACGCGATGGACTAGTGCTTCGGTGGCTGACTTCCCGACCAGAAAATCTCGGCGATGCGTGCGGGGTGGATCGGCATTCATGAAGGGATGGCGAAATCGAAGAAGAGGCGGGAGCCGGCGTGGTCCTAAAGCGCGTCCACGAACTGGTCCAACGCCGTGAAAAACTTCTGAGAGGGGAAATCGTTATGCCCTCCGCCCGTGACCCTTAGGAACTCCTTTCGCTGGCTGGGGCAAAAATCGAACAGTTTTCGACCCAAGTCGAACGGCACGATCTGGTCTTCCGTGCCATGCGTTTGCAACAACGGCCCCTGATACCGGGCGATCTTCGAGGCCGAATCGAAACGGTTTTGCATCAGCCAACGCACGGGCAGCCAGGGGTAAAATCGGGCCGCTACATCGGGCAGCGAGGTAAACGTGTTCCGCACGACGAGCCCTCGCGCTCCGTCTGCCGCGGCCAAATCGACCGCGACGGCGCCTCCTAGCGATTGGCCCATGAGAACGATGTCTTCCTCGTCCAAATCCTCGCGTTGGGCGAGCCACTGCCGTGCCGCCCGGGCGTCCGCCAACACGCCGGCCTCGCTGGGTGTTCCCTCGCTCTGTCCATAACCTCGATAATCGAAGAGAAACACGGCCAGCCGCAATTGCTGGTGCAACACGCGGACTTCATCCGCGTCCAGAGTGAGATTGCCGCCATTGCCGTGCGCGAACAGGACGTAGGCCCGAGCGTCTTCATGCGGGACGTACCAGCCATGCAGCCGCGTGCCATCCGCCGACTGGAAAAACACGTCTTCAAAGGTAAAGCCGGTCGGCTGCCAATCGCCGACAGGATATTTGGCCGGTACAAAAACGAGATATCGCTCGACACCCAACATCAGCACGGCCACGGCCAAATAGATTACAGCGGCGCTCGCCACGATTCGCGCCAGAATTTTGCGCGGCTGACGCCGAGGTGTTTCTTCTTGATTTTTCTGGGAGGAGAATAGCGGAGTCGTCAGCACATTGGCAATTTTTCGGAACATGGCAAAATTGTCAATCGAGGCCCCTGTCTTTTCATCGCGCCCAGCCGCCACGCTTCCACGTTTCCCGCGTACAATAGTATAGTCGCGATTCGTCCACCACGGGCAACCGCTTCCGATGGCCGCGACGGAAAAATCCAACAGATCAAGAGCACGTCAGGTGGTTGGCTTCGTTATGACGAATTTCATCGGTTGCCTCACGTTGGCATTCGGCATCTTGAGCGCCGGTCCCATGATGGCCAAGGAAACGGAGGTTGCTCCCGATTCGCACAAACGTGCATGGCCACCGGTTTGGAGCCAGGAAGTACGCGAGGTGTTTTTCGAAAACGCTTTCGATCAGCTCCAAGGCGTGCAGGCTTTGCCACTTTTCCATCGTGCCAGCAAGGCTTCTGCCCCCGCGGAAAAACCTCCGCTCGACGAAAAAAACACGCCTCCGTCCAACCTGGTCAGTGGTGAGACCCTCGAGACGGAGATCAAACGCCTGCAACTCGCTCTGGCGGCGTCTCATCGCCAGGGCTGGGGAGGAGAATCTCGGCACGCCGCGCAACAGCAACTCGCCGTGCTGTCCGTACTTTTCGACAGTGTCTCTCGGTACGAAGGCAACATTCGCTGGAAGGCGCATGCGGAGGTCATGTCGCGGCAATCCGCTGCCGCCAGTCATGCCTTGGATCGAGAAAACGCTGCGAACGACGACGTCATCTCCCAGACCATCGAGCAACTCACGGCCCTTGTGCGCGGCGAGCGTCCCTCGTCGCGGAACCTCGTTGAAGCCCCGCCGCCCATCCGGCGAGCCATCATGAGGAGGATGGAAATCTCCCGCGAGGACCGCATCGCTGCTTGGCTTGAAGACTCCGACGAATTCGCCCGGCATCGGGAAGACCTTCGACATGAGGCGGAGCTATTGGCCGTGTTGTGCCAATTCATCCAAAGGCCAGAATATGAAGAAGCCAGCGACGAGGAATACCTGTATGCCGCGCGGTCCGGAGTCACGGACGCGTTGAAGCTGCGCGAGGCGGTGTTTCAAGCGGACCTGATGGAAATCAAGCAGGCAGCGGCGAAATTGGAAATGTCCTGCACTCACTGTCATGACACGTTTCGGTAGCAACCTGCTAGTGTCCTGATTGGAAAATTCGCTTCAATATCTTTTCTTGTTTTCGAGTATCAACTACGCTGCCATGCAGTCTGGAAAGAGGCTTCGCATGGCAGGTGGACGACCTAAGGAACCGTTGGTTCTTACAGACGATGAACGTGTTCAGTTGGAACGCTGGGCGCGGCGACCGAAGACATCGCAGCGACGGGCTCTGCGTTCTCGGATTGTGTTGGCATGTGCTGAAGGTGCTAACAACATCGACGTGGCGGATGAACTTGGAATCTCCATGCCTACGGTGGGGAAGTGGAGAAAGCGTTTTCTGAAGGATCGGCTCGAGGGGTTGGTCGATGAGCCTCGACCTGGCGCTCCGCGGACGATAACTGATGCGGACGTGGAGCGAGTGGTTACCAAGACCTTGGAGAGCAAGCCGAGGAACGCAACCCACTGGAGCACTCGCTCGATGGCGGAAGCCACTGGACTCACTCAGAATGCTGTCTGGCGGATTTGGAGTGCATTCGGACTGCAACCTCACCGCACGAAAACATTCAAAATCTCCGAGGATCCACTGTTCATCGACAAGGTCCGTGACATCGTGGGGCTTTAGATGAATCCGCCCGAGAATGCCTTGGTTCTGTGCATCGACGAGAAGTCCCAAGTGCAAGCACTCGACCGCACTCAACCACTGCTGCCCTTGGAACCGTGGCAGGTGGAACGTCACACACACGATTACGCACGACACGGAACAACATCGCTGTTTGCCGCATTGAACACCAGAACGGGCGAGGTCATTGGTCGTTGCCATCCACGACACCGGCATCAGGAGTTCTTGAAATTCCTCAAACACGTCGATGCATCGATCGAAAGAGAAGCAGGGACGGAAATTCACTTAGTCATGGACAACTACGCTACGCACAAGACCCCGGCTGTACAGCGTTGGCTCACCAAGCACCCGGAGTACGTGGTTCATTTCACACCCACCAGTGCCTCCTGGCTCAATATGGTCGAGCGATTCTTTGCAGAGATCACTAATCAACGCATCCGCCGCGGCGCATTTCGCAGTGTCCACTCCTTGCGTCAGGCAATCATGGACTACTTGGACGAACACAACGAAAACCCGAAGCCCTTTGTGTGGACTGCCGACGCAGATTTAATCCTCTCTCGCGTCGCAAACGTTTGTAAACGAATTGATCAATCAGGACACTAGAGTGTGTCGCGTCTGCCGAACCGTAGGTCACAAATTCCAACAGCGAAAATGCCGCCACGCATGGCCTAAACGCGCTAGAAGATCTGGCCACACTTCATCCGCGGGCATCTGTCGCGACTATCCCCCGGTTGGAGAATCGGTGGTATAACGAATTGGCAAGCGAACTCCATCTGCCCCCTCCTTTCAGGAGATATTCTCATGGACGACACTCAGGCTACGAAGCCTTCTGCGGAGACAAGCCCTCGGCGCTCGAAACGCTGGCCCTGGTTTCCCATTGTGGTGCTAATATTGGGCGTAGCGCTTTTCCTGGCCGCGCCTTATCTCGAAGAGTGGGATTCCGCTTTTCCCATGTTGGCTAGGATCGTCTCCGTGGGAGGCACCACGCTGGTGCTTGCCGTCTGGGCTCTATTTTATCGCGGTTTCCCCCTGCCGGTACGGTTCGTGCCCATTACGGTCATCGCGTTGGGAATCACGCTGTTTTTTTGGAATTACCGCATTGCCGGCTTCACCGGAGGCATGCAGCCTCGGATTGTCTCGCGGGATACGCCCGCGTTCGATCTCACCTTGGATCCGCTGGAAGTCCTCCCGACAGACGGTCCGGAGGAGAGTGGGCCGGATTTCTCGGCCATTGGAGAACACGATTCGCCCAGATTTCTCGGACCCGGCGGACGACCCGAGTTCGATGGTATCCAATTGGAAACGGACTGGGAAAACCATCCGCCACGCACCGTTTGGAGGCAACCCATCGGTTCCGGCTGGTCCTCCTTCGCCATCGTGAATGGATACGCAATGACCATGGAGCAGCGTGGCGACGACGAGTTGACTACTTGCTACGAGCTAGAAACCGGCATCCCAGTCTGGTCGCACGCGGAAACCGTGCGTTTCACGGAGTTGATGGGCGGCATCGGCCCTAGGACCACGCCCACGATTGCCGCTGGCAAGGTGTATAGCGTGGGAGCCACTGGCATTTTGAACTGCCTCGACGACGCGACGGGAAAGGTGGTTTGGCGGAAGGATTTGCTGGAGGACAACCAGGCCGTGAACGTTCGTTGGGGGAAGAGTAACTCACCGCTCGTCGTGAACGATGTGGTGATTGTGAGTGCCGGCGGCGCGGAGGGGCGATCCTTGGTGGCGTACGACAAGGAGACGGGGGAACGCCGCTGGAGCGGAGGGGATGAACAATCCTCGTACAGTTCGCCGGTGCTGGCCACGCTTCACGGCGAAGAGGTGGTACTGATCGTCAACGAAGCCCACTTCGCCATCCATCGCTTCGCCGATGGCGAATTGCTCGTGGAATACGAATGGCCCGGCAGCAGCGGCGGGGCGGCCAGTGTTTCCCAGCCGGTGCCGCTATCCGATAACCAGATCTTTCTCTGCAAAGGCTATGGCGGCGGGTCCGCGGTGATTGAGATTTCCAAGGATGGCGAATCATGGAGCGTGAGCGAAATCTGGAAGAATCGCCGCAACATGAAGACCAAGTTTACCAACGTGGTCCTTCACGACGGTTACGTGTACGGCTTGGACGAAGGCATCCTGTCCTGCGTCAACCTGGGGACCGGAGAGCGTGAATGGAAGCGGGGCCGCTACGGCCACGGCCAAATCATACGTTTCTCCGAAGTGATTTTGGTGCTCGGCGAATCCGGAGAGTTAGCGTTGGTGGAAGCCTCACCCCAGCAATATCGCGAACTGGCGCGAATCCAGGCCGTGGAAGGAAAAACCTGGGCTAATCCCGCCTTCTCCTTCCCTTATTTGCTTGTGCGAAGTGCCCAAGAAGCCGCCTGCTACGAGCTTCCCATGAAGTCGCCGCCGCCAGACCTTGTGAAGGCGGGTGACCACCGCGTGGATACTCTTGTGGAAATTTGGCATTAGGGATTTCGAATCCACGTGGGCCAAGGCCGTGCGCGCGATTCGCGGAAAGTTTTTTGCCACTTCTGCCATGACTATCCACGCATGACGCCCGCGATTGCCCGGAAAATATATAAGAAAACGCCGGCGGGAATTCACCCGCCGGCGTCTGTTGCCTGTCATGAGGCGAGGCTAAGCTTTCATTCATCCGTCATGCGTATGAACACTTAAAAGCCAGCACCCGCGCCAGCCCCGGCCATGTTGCTGAGTTGGCCCAGGGCCTTCAGAATTCCTTCCTCAATGTTGAGGCGGAATCGCTGGCCCCGCTCCACGTTCGTGACCTGCATCGTGACATGGTCCTTATTGCCAGCTTGTTCCAACAACGAACTAAACATGGCGACTTGTGGATCTTGGCTAACCGTACCCGCGAAGTCGAAGATGGATTTGAGCGACACGGAGAATTGCATGGGAAGAATCTCCTTGTTGGCTTGAGAAGCCGAGCTGTCAAGCAAGCCACGGAGATGTGCCATGACATCCTTTCCAATGCCGACGATGGCCTTCGAAGACCCAATACCAATCACGAGGTCCATCCTTTCACCGAGAAACTGTTGGGCTTCCGGCTCGTCGACAGGGATTTCCATCGTATGGAACGAAACGCCTTGATGTGAAGCGGCGTCGAATTGGATGCCGGGGAAATCCTCTTCCTTCTCCGCCAGCGCGGCCACTTTTTTCAGGGCGTCGGTGAGCTCCTCTCCCTGGGCAATGTGACCGCCCGCAGCCCCCCAAATGCCTTGAGGATCAAGCTGCAAGACCATTCCCATGTCCATCTTGCCGGAACGAATTGTGGCTTCGGCTACTCGGAAAAGACTTTCCACGGCCTCCTTGAGTTCCGCACGCGCCTGCTCATCATCAATTTTGGCCTCTTGCTCAATCGCCGCCACGAACTGTTCTTTGGCGAGAGCGATTCCGGACATGGCCTGCTCGACTTCCTGCTCCGTGATGGGGCCGGCAGCCAACATGGACATAGTGGCCTCGGGCATGTCAAATCCAGCGAGATTTGTTCGCGACACGCCCTTTTCGCGGTAACTCTCGGCGAGTTGTGTGCCAGGGCGGGCTGTCGTGATGCCGTCCAAGTAGATGGACCGAGCAGAGGCGTCAATCGCCAGGCCAGCGGTTATCTCGTCCGCTTGTTCAAGTGCCTGCTTCATGCCGGCCATCTGCTGTTCGCGCATCCGCACGGCGAATTCCGGCTCCGCCCCACCGTTTTGGGCATTGACCATTTGCTGGCCAGCTTCGATCGCGGCAAAAATCTGTTCCATCACTTCGGGTGGGACATTTTCCGTCATCAGCCGCACGGCGATGTTATAGGTCTCCGGCAAGTCGCCCAATAGCCGGGAAGGATCGGCCGGCAGTTCATTGAGATGCTCTTCGCTTTGGCCCAGAAAGGCCCAATTGCCGTCATGCTTGGCGTAGAGCGACTGCGGGCCGACGCTCAATTCGTAGACATCCCCACGCTTCTGAGATTGCACAAAGTTACCGAGCGCGCCCAGCAGGGCATCAATATCCGTTACCGGGAGGAATACGACGGGATATGGCATCGGGCCGGCCATGCGGACCACCGCGCCCCAGGGGCGGGACTTGTCCATTCCCTCCAGACCCCGTTGGTTTGTAAACGCGGCCAGAAAACCTTCAATCATGAGGCCGGTCTGGGGCCGGTCGGCCATTTGGCCGAGGAACCCAATGTCCGCCATCATTTCATCGTAAGACGTCACTGAAATCACGGCGACATCCGTGGAGCTTTGCGCCCAAAGGCGAGACTGTGGCACCGCCATAAGTCCCACAGCCAAAATCGCGCACATCAACTTTTTCACAACCATTCTCCTTCTTTCGATCGTGTCAGAATTCATTTCGCGGTTCTTCACGGTTTCGATTTGCCACTTGCGGCACGGTCTTGGTGGTTCCTCGGTGCGCCACGCGCGGGACCGAAGGTGGACAACCCGCCGATGCGAGGGTCGCACGGTTACGCCTGCCCTCAGGCATATACCTCGCGCAAACAACTTCCGGTTTCGGAAAAGTTCCCTCTAATTCAACTTCGTAAACCACCAGCTTAGCTGGTGCGTACCCAATAGGCTTTGCCGTTCCTGGAGCATAAAAAAGGATCCTCCTGAGGAAGGCCCCGA
>JANQPP010000030.1 GCA_028289405.1 Pirellulales bacterium | reverse complement strand
TTCTTCCTCATCGCTACGGCTCCGTCTTCCTGGACTCGAAAAAACCAAGGCCGAGTCGTAGCGTGTTTCAGCGTCTCACGCAATTTGAAGACGGCTTCTCATTCCGGAGCCAATGAAGTCGCCCGGTAGGAAGATTTTCTGGCGGCTGGAGGAGGTACAGGGCTGGATAGACGCCGGTAGGCCGCCAGTGGATATTTGGGATGAAATCCGCGACGAGCGGATGCAGATGATTGCGTGAATCAGGTAAGCGGAAAACCGAAATGAATTCGGGTCGCCGGCACGTGGCCGAGTGGCCCTATTTTTTTATTGGAAGCAAATTGGGGAATGGACTCCAGAACAAAAAGAAAAGGCGGCCCTTGTGGCCGCCTTTTCGTGAATTAGCCATACCTTTTTCTCATGCCAGAGGGGGTGAGGCCAACAGGAGTTTTTTTAATGTCGCAAACTCAATCTGCTAATGAAATTACACACCAAAACGGGGTCAAAAAGCAACCCACGCTCTGCGTTAACATTGAAGATTATATCACATACAAACCACATGAGCTTGAGTGAATCATGCGGGCCGCTGCGGGGAAGTGGAACCGCATTATCTCTGGCTTTGGGATTGATCAGAAATACCCTGCTTGTGGTCGCTCAGGCTGTCTGGAGCGGCATGCCGATTTTGAGCGTAGTGGCCGGCTGCAATGCAGGAATGGCGAGTGCAGCTTATCTCGGGCTGAATCCGGGCTGGATGTCGTACACGCCGTCTATGGTCGCTCCTGGGAAGAGTCCACGGAGGCCGTGGAATTCTATCTGGGGCTGAAATGGCCGGATGGATTCATGCCGGATGCCGGGGACGATGGGGCGGCTGCCATGCCCGATCAGGATGGTCGGGATATTTTCCAGCGGAATCTTCTACTTGAGGCTGCCTGCGAGTATGCCGAGCTTGGATATCCGGTCTTTCCGTGTCGCCTGGATAAGAAGCCCTACACGAACCATGGCTTTAAGGACGCGAGCACGGATGAAGACCAAATCTTGGCTTGGTGGGACAAATGGCCCGATGCAAATATCGGCATTCCCACGGCAGGATTTCTCGTCCTCGATTTCGATGACCATAAGGGCACCATCGACTGGCCCAGAGATGACAAACAGCGAAGCATCCTATTCGCGGATGGCCCACAAGTAAAAACCGCTCGGGGTGGACGGCATGTCTGGCGACGGCGGCCCGAGGGGAAGCATTGGAACAACGGCACGACGCCTCACCCCATCGTCGATGTGCGGACTGACGGTGGATACGTTATTGCACCTCCATCTGTATTCGAGGGCGGCCAGTATGAGTTTTTCCGGGGTCTGGGGCGGCTTGATGTCCCGGCGGATCAGGTACCGCTGGTCGAGCCCTGGCTAGAGGCAGAACTAGATGCCCTGGTCGCCAAGAAAGCCAAGCGGTCCGATCTCAAGAGCACGAGCGAGCGACTGCCCACGGATATCGACCAAGATGAGGCTCTGGCCATCTGTCGCCGCTGCGTGAAGTATCTACACGGGTATGAGCGGTTCCCGGCGGACCGCAGGATCTGCCTAGAGGCTCTGGTCGCTCTGGTAGAGGCGTTTCTCTCTCGCCGTGGGCATGAGGCCAGTCTGGCTAGCGGCCTGGTAGCGGGCTTCCTCGCGAATCTGACGGCGGCTCCAGAGGGCTCTCTGGAGATCCAGTCTAGGCATGACACGCTGCTGGCCATGGGCGACCTCATGACCTGTATGGGACTGCATCATGACGAGATTGACGCGGCTCTGCGGGTCGTGAATGAGAAGCAGTGCAATCCGCCGAAAGACCTCGACGGGGAGCATCGGAACGAATATCAGCGAATGCTGGAGCGTTTCAGCGAGCTTGAAAGCGGCAAGGATCTGATGGCGGATATGCAGGGAGCACTGGATATCCAGCTTCCAGTCAGGGCGAGTGAAGAGTCAGAGTATGCGGAAAAATCCATCACGATCACCGGGGATGAAGAGATCACGCTATTGGTCCGTGTGCATCCACGGGAGCCGGTCGCCGGGAAAGCTAACGGTGAACTGAAAACGAAGCGGCTCGTCCAAGTATTTCACGGCGAGAGGCGGTTCGTTCACGACAATATTGATGTGAACTCGGAACGGTCGAGGGAAAAAGTCGCTCGAACGGCAGCAAAGAAACTGGGGCTGAAAGACGAGCTAACAGACGTAAGCGACACGCTCATCGATTTGGCTGACCGAGTGGACGAGAGGCAGGAAGAGTCGCAGGCATGCGGCAATGATCTCCCGGGGGCCGGAAATCTGTTAAGCGGCAGCGGTCAAGATGACCCCTATGCCGTCAACTATTTTCTTGATTCCGACGCGACGAAAATCTACAAGCTGATCTCGCGGGAGCGGGAACGGAATCCAGACTTGTTCTGGATGTCGCAGAGTGAGCCGCCCGACTATTTTTACTCGGTGCGGTTGCGTGAGGATGAGCCCGTCCGAAATCGCCGAGTCGAACATGAGGAGTTCGAGCTTTATTACCGGCCAAGCGCTTTCGGTTCCCAAGGCCAGGTTTATTCCAAGTCGGCGTACACCAACGCCGCTATCCAGATCAAGGCAGATATCCGGGAGTCAGGCAAGAAGCACAAAGTCCATTTTCGCCGGGGGCAAGATGAGGATGCTGCATCTACATCGATCTCGCGGATGAAACCGGCGACGCGGTGAAGATCACGCCCGATGGCTACGAAATTGTCCGTCAGCCAAAAATGAAATTCGTTTACGATCCGGGAATGAATCCGCTGCTACGCCCAGTCTCGTGCGGGGACGGAGATATCAGTCGGCTGGAACAATTCGTCAGTGCGGATCACGAGAATTACTTGCGGACGCTGGCTTGGCTCATATCCGCGATGTGTCCCTTCGGGCCGTATCCGATATTGGCCCTGACGGCTAGTCGTGGGTCTGGCAAATCCACGTTTGCCCGAGTGCTTCGGAGTATTATTGATCCCAACAAAACTGACCTTGAGAGCGACCCGCGGGACGAGCGGGATATTATGATCGCTGCACAGTCTTCTCTCATGCTGGCGTATGACAATCTTACTTATCTCCCGGAGGGGGGATCGGACATGTTTTGCCGAATCGCCACGGGATGTGGATTTAAGACACGAAAACTGTGGGCGAATGGCGAGCTTACGACATTTAACGCCTGTTGCCCGATCCTGCTGACCAGCATTGGCGGTGTAGTGAATCGTGCGGATCTATTGAGCCGCTCGTTCCAGGCTAAGTTGGGGGTGGTGGCCAGCGTTGGTACGGGTCAGACAGTCTGATTTGCCCGCGAGGCCCGCTGCGGGGAGAATGGCAGCATTTCGTGCGAATGACGCAATATTCCCAACGAAGCTACATCTTCTTGCGAAACGCCATGGAAAAAACTCCGGCCCCGCCGCTACACGTCGAAGTTCCCGCTACAGCCAAGAGCCCCGCATTTTCCCACAAACTTGGCCGTGTCAACGTCGTTCTTGGGGCCAACGGTACTGGGAAGACGACCTTATTGCACCAGATGTATCACAAATTCATCCCATTGGCAGACGCGCGTGGCGCAAAGGTTCCTCCCGTTTTTTTGGAGAGCGATTGTTGAAACCCACGGGCGCGAGCCTTTTTCGGCGAGGCGACGCCGACCGATTGGACCATTATCTTTTTCAACTTTATAGTTCCCAGCACCAAAGCTTGGATAACATAAGACAAGCCGGAGATGCCATCCTTGAAAAGCTTTGCCTAAATCACAATCAGATCACGAATGATCATTCCGACGCATGCAACGAAATTGCGAAATCAGGAAATTCACACAGACCGCAACCACGAAGAAAGTCACAGCTTGAAAGATTCAAGGAACTGTGGGAGGAAATATTTCCCGAATTGTCAATAACGATTGACCCTACACGGGCAGCTTTTACATGCTCTCGCGAAGATAGCCCGTATGGTCCACATGACATGAGTTCCGGTGAAAAACAGATCTTTCAGCTTTTGGGAAGATTTCTCGTTAGCGACACGCCGGAGTTCTTTATGGTTGACGAGCCGGATCGGCATTTGAACCCCAAACTAGCCGAAAAATTTTGGTCGACAATCGAACGGAACCACCATGAAGATTCCATATTCATTTACACTTGTCACCTTCCGAACTTCGCATTGCGCAGCGGAGTAGACAAGGTGTTCTTGATCGATGGGAAGTCTTCCGTTGAGATTTCCGACCAAGACGGCTTCCTGAATTTACCTTCGGCAAAACAAGAAGAATTTTTGGGTTGCATACCGTCGATAGTCGCACGAAAAAAAGTGTTGGTCGTCGAAGGTGAACCGAACGGCATTGACAAGCAATTTTACGAATAGGTTCTGGAGGGCGAAACGGAAATTGCAATCGTCGCTTTGGGTGACTGCGAAAGCGTGCGTAACGCCGTCAAGGGAAAGAAGCCTTGGCAGCAAATCACGTCCAACATTTCGATCGCTGGCGTAGTGGATCGCGATTACCGACCCGATGCGCAAATCGAAAAATTCGAAAGGGAGGGCTTAATCGTCTTGCCGTTCCATGAGATTGAAAGCCTGCTTTGCCATCCCGACCTGATATTCGAGTTGATGAAAATCCGGATCGCGGAAACCAGGCGCCAATCTCGCGAGGAAATCGAGCGAAGTTTCATTAAGCAAGCGAAAAGAGCTGAAGTGTCCATCGCTATCAAACGAATGAACGAGATTGCGAAAGGTGAAATCCAGTGGTCAGGGGTCAGCCGAGACATTTCGGTCGTGGATCTCGAGGCGGCAAAAAACGAAATTGACAGAAAATTCCAGTGCTTAAAAACGACGATCGACGAATTCGATCCTACTCGAACTTTCGAGGCGGAACTCGAAAAAGTGCGTCGGGCGCTTAAAGAGCCAAACATTCGCGACGTTCTTAGGCTGGTAGAAGGGAAAAGGTTTCTTGAGCGTGCGCTGAAGCTAACGGATGTGAGAACCGTTTCAGACTTGATCGCGGAATATCGCCACCACATCAAATGTGTGGAAAATATTCCCTTTCTGGCGGAGTTGAAAAGGAAGATCATCGAGGCACTCAATCGACCACCGCAACGCGCGGCATCGACGTAGAAAAGCAGATTACTAGCTGGTGGTCCGCGTGAACCGCGAAAGAAGCGGCTTCAAGCCAGTTCGTACTCTTCCACCACGCCGAACGGCTTCCACTTGCCGTCCTTTGGTTTGGGCTGGCCGTCGCTACCGCAGGTGATGAGACGTCCGCCACTCGCACCAAAGACCGAGCCCGTCATGCGGTAGCCGGTATTGAGGGAGGCCAACTTCCCGCCTTCGGGCCAGGCGAAGAGCGCGGCGTTCCATTTGCCTCCTCGCAGGCGGCCTCCCATCAAGAAATATTCTCCGCTGGGATGCACCGCTAAAGTTTCCATTAGTCCTTCGCCACTCTCTCCTTCGTGCGTCTGGTCGACCAGACGGGCAGGCTGTTCGCGCCAAGTGAAACGCTGCCAAAGCTGGCGGCCATTCCCCGCCATGGGATCGCGCATTGGCCCCATGCCGGCCAGAATCAGGTCCTGTCCGCCGGGGGAAAACGCGAGCGCGTAAATTCCACCGATGTAGCAGTGGCTTTTGATGATGCCCCAGCTTGTGAAGGCGTCGGTCGTCCACTGGGCGACCTGTTCACCGCTGGCGACGTTCCACACACGGACTTCGCCCATCAGGTTTCCCGCCGCGACGAATTGGCTGTCCGGGCTGAAGGCCACCGACTGCACTGGCGGCACATGCGATAGCGCGTGCAACAGATCGCCCGTGCGGGCATCGTACAGCTTCACCGAGGGCTCGCGTTCGGCGAGCGGTTCGTACTTGTTCCCGCCAGCCAGGTATTGGCCCGTTGCCGAGGCGAGATATTCTCCATCGGACGAGGCTACCATCTGCCAGGACCAGAATGAGTGCGCCTGCACGTGGCGGAAGGTCGATTTTTTCGCCAAGTCGAACCATTGCAGCCGACCGTCGTAACCGGCGGACACCAACGTCTCGCCATCGGGCAAACTAGCCACGCTGGCCGCATAACTGGCGTGCCGCAGCAGACGCTCATGCGTGCCATCGTCGAGGTTGAGGGTATACACCCCATCCATGCAAGCCGCGAAGACTTGACGGGACTCCGCGCATCGGGCAATCCCCAACACACCTGTTGGCAAGCGGTGTTTAGAGAGTTTTTCCACGCGGAGCGGGGCTTCCGCAGCAGGGGAATCAGCAGTTGCTTGTTCGGCAGTTTTCTCGGACATGGTGATTTCGCTTCGTCAGGCGAGGATTTCGTGAATCGGTTCGGCTTCCTCTTCGACCCTGGTAAATGTCGGCAGGCCAGGCAGGTCGTACTCCACATGCGGATCGAGGCCGAGTGCGGTGAAAATCGTGGCGAACAGCCGCCGCTGGTCAACCGGCTCGCTGGCCACTTCAATTCCGTCTTTGTCTGTCGCGCCGAATACGACGCCGCGTTGGATTCCACACCCTGCCATCGCTAGGCTCCAGGCATTGGGATAATGGTCGCGGCCTCGGGCTTCATTCAGCCAGGGCGTGCGCCCGAATTCGCCCATGGCGATCACCAGCGTGTCATCCAGCATCCCACGATCTTCGAGGTCTTGAACCAGGTGAAACAACACGCGGTCCAGTTCCGGCACGAGCATTTGGTGGATTTCGTGATTGAAGACATGGCAGTCCCAGGGCATGCCGTTGGAAACCATCACAAAGGGAGCACCATTTTCCACCAGATGCCGGGCGAGGAGCGTATGTGTGCCGAAGGTGCCCGGTCCATATTTTTCGCGGTCCTCCTGCGGGAGCCTGTCGAGATCAAACAGGGAAGCACAGCTCATCATGCCCCGCACGCGTTCGAAAGCGGCATTATAGGAACCCGCCGCGGCGCTGCGGCGGTCGTTTTCGTATTTCTTGCTGAAGAACCGGCGAAGAGCTTCGCGGTCGGCATGGTCCGCGTCGGAAAGCATCTCTGGCATGGCGAGGTTTTCGATCTTGTACTCACCTCCCACGCGCACCGGGCCGTATTCGGCTCCCAGCCAGCCGGCCCAGTTGCCCGCCTTGAACCGCTTGTATTCGTTCCCTTCAGGGCAGGGATCGAGCAGGACAAAGTTCGGAATGGAGCTATCCACCTGCGCGAGTTGCTGCCCCAGCACGGACCCCAACGCCGGACGCACGAAAGGCGGTCTCGGCGATTCTCCCCGGTTAAGCAGATCAATCGCCTGAAAATGTTCCGATTGGTCGGTCTTCATTGACCGCACCACGGACAGTTTATCGACGATCGTCGCGCAATTGGGCATCAATTCACAGAAGCGAACTCCTGGCAGCCTGGTGGGGATGCTGCCGAACGGACCGGCGGTGGGACGTCCAGGCTTGGGATCCCAGGTCTCGAATTGGCTCGGCGCGCCACACAACCAAAGCAGGATGCAGTGCTTCTGCTGCCGCTTCGCGGCTTCCGCGAAGGCCGGGATGGAAAAGAGCCCGCTGAAACTGCCCACGGAGGCCGCGCCCGCGGCCAGGCTCCCCTGCAAAAAAAGCCGGCGGTGCAGTTCATGGTCGGGACTTCCGCAATCGGAATGTGGCATATCAAGCTGTTCCCGCTGAAAAGTGTCTCTTTGCAATTCGCCGTTCGTGAATGATCAGTGATTCATGCGAAACTCGGCACTCGTGACCATGGCCCAAAGCAACTGAGCAACCGCTTCGCGGCTGCCGCCTCGCTGCCGCAGATAATCACTGGCCACGGTGGCTTCTTCGGAGTCTGGCGTGCGGCCAAACACGATCCAAAACGCTTGCTGAGCTTGCATGTCTGGATCAGTCAGACTCATGATAATCTCAACTGTTTTTGCCCGCTCGGAGAGTAACAAGGCGTTCCATTCCAAGTGGTTGGAAAGCAGCAGCGCTTGCCCCAAAGTGGCGGTTGGTTCGTCCGGCATGACGTCGGGAAACGTCCTCCGGAATTCACGCAGGAGTTCTTCCGGTGGCGGACTCGCCTCGCCCGTCAAGGCGATGTGCATGGAGGCCAGCAAGCTCTCGGCGATTAGCGGCTTATCCAGGGCGTACGCGAAATCCTCCGGCAGGGCGTTTTGGTCCGCAGGCAGCGATTCTAATTGGTAACGGCGCGAGGCCACGATACTCCGTACCAGCCGCTGCACGTCGTGCCCATGCTGCCGGAAATCCTCAGCCAGCCAATCCAGCAGGCGAGGGTGGGAGGGGGGATGCATGGAATCCATCCGGTCGAACGGATGCACGATGCCCCGGCCCAAGAGCAACGCCCACAGGCGATTGACGAACGCCCGGGCCAGCAGCGGATGGTCCTCGAGAATTTCTTCCGCGAATTTTTCCCGTCGCGAGAAGCGTGGTACTCGTGGTTCCCCCTCCGGAATCCCATCGTTCTGACTCCGATAGTTTTCGTCCTTATCTTCTTCCTCTTCATCCTCTGGAATAGCTTCCGGGACGACCGGGCTGGCGAAAAACGTGAGGGCCGCTGCTTGGCTGTCACCGCTCAAATCCGCGAATTGATTGAACCCACCGACCGCCGATTCCACCACACGCGGCCCGTTCGGAGTATCTTCGTTTTTCCCCCGATTGAAAAACGCGACCAATCCCCAGTAGTGAGCTTGCTCGATTTCGCTGGCCAGAGGATGGTCGTGGCACTGGGCACATTCGATCCGCAGACCAAAAAAGTTCGGCGAGATAGCCTCCGCGATGTCTTGATGATTTCCGCCCCGTTCGTACAGGAACCAGCCGGCCCGCACGTCCGTCTGTTCGGTGTTCCGGGCCAACACCATCTCCCGCGCCATCTGGTCCCAAGGGCGATTTTCCGCGAACGACGTCTCCAGGTATTCCCGCCAACCGTGTCGCTGCCGGCGGGAAAGATTCCGCGCGTCGCCGCGCCCCATGAGGAGTACATCAAACACGTCCGCCATGTGCGAGGAGAATTCCGGATGGTCCAGAAGCTGTTCGATGAGCCGATCTCTTTTTTGAGAATCGGTGTCGCCTAGGAATGTATCCAGTTCATTCGCCGTTGGGATCCGGCCGATCAAGTCCAAATACAATCGCCGCGCGAAGGTCGCGTCGTCGCAAAGCGGGCTGGCTTTGACGCCCCGTTGTTGCCAGCGGGCGGCGACAAAGAAATCGATGGCCAGCGAAGGATTGATCCCTGGCGGAACGAAGGATTCGTCCGGATGACTGGCCGAATCAGGTGAGGAATGTGCCGCTTTCACCGTGTCTTCATTCCGAGGCAGCAAATCCGGATCGAGAGACGCGATCCATGAGGCCACGGTGTCGATTTGTTCCGGGCTGAGTTGTTTTTTCCCCGGGGGCATATGTGGTTTGGCACTGGGTTGCAACACTTCCACCAATCGGCTCACCTCCGGTTTGCCTGGGACAATGGCCGGTCCACGCTTGCCACCTGTCAGGATGGTGTCGAGTGTCCGCAGGTCGAGTCGGCTGGACGTCTTCTCTTCTCCATGGCAGCGGAAACAGTTTTCACGCAGGGTGGCCATGGCCGCCGGTTCGGTCGCTTCGGATGCGGGTGCGACCCAGGCCGCTGAAAAAAAAAGAATCGCCAGCGCGCAAGAAAGGTCTCGGTATCTCATGGTGGGTCATCAATACTAGGCGGGATTTAGTCAGGCAAGTATTACTAATGTGGCAAAAAAATCTGTCAGTGCCAAGGCAATTTAGCCGCGGCTTGATGCGAAGGGGCGCGGTACGCATCCGCAGGCGGGCTCCCTCGGAGTCTCCAAAACACCCATGGCGGAATTGGGCCTTGACCTTTCAGCGGGGAAAGCACTCGGTGGATGAGTGGCGGGGATCTAGCAGGGGCGTCAAGCTGAAGCCTCAAGAGCGTGAAAGCTAGAAATTATGGACGGCAAAGTTGCCCCAGCGGCGGTGGAGCGTCGGTAACTTGCTCCGTTACCAATATTTTTCGAAGTGGATGTTGCCACGGTCATGTGGCCGGTCCACTTGGAAACCACGGCTTTCCAAGATTTCCACCATGCCTTGGGGACGCGGATAGCGGCGTCCCGATTCTTGAGAATGGACGGGCACGCCAATCATGTCGGAATTGCCACACAAGAAAACGTGCGTGTTTCCCGGATCGAGGGAGATACCCGTCTCGATGGCGAAAGCTCCGGATGCAAAGTAATCCTGCAAGTAGCGTTTGCCCACAAAATCGGGGCGTGACGGGTCCAGGTTCTCTGGTTCGCGGGTCGTCAGGGCCACGTAGCGGTAATTGGCAAACATCGTTTCGAGACGGCGATGCGTGGCCAGATAGCCCAGATCTTTTTTCCAGCGTACGCAAGTCACGTTCACGATCCGCCCACGATGCCCTGTCTTTAATAGCTGCGTGGCCATGGCGTTGTGCGGGGCTTCTCCCGTTCCGGTAGCGGCGAAAACGATATCCGCGTCTCGCGCGATGCCGTCGAGCGTATAGTGCCCGTGGAAGCGCGGGCCGCAATAAATACGGCTAGAGGAATCCATCGCAAAAAGACGCGGTGTGAGCGCCGGCGGATGCGAGGCCGTTTGACCGACCAACGCGATGTAGAACTCCAGAAACGGCGAATCGTTTACTTCCAAAAGATTTCCTTCCCCGTCCAGCATGGCGCAAGCAACGGAATAGGCACGTTTGATCAACTTGTTTGGCTGCCGATTAGTCAAAACTTCAGGCTGGCAGCCCTCTGCTCGAGGTTCCCAATTCCCCAATCCCAACACGGTGTATTGGCCCGCCGAAAAACGTGGCAGGGGGACATCGGGACGAACGCGGAGGATCATGAGATCGTCGTGGCACCGCGACATCGACACGACTCGCGCGTTGTAAGGTTTACGACGCGAAGGTTTGAATTCCCTTTTCGGGATCCGAGCCTGAGTAGACATTGCTATCTTCGCATCCACCGACGTGCGGTATTCACCGCAATGGTCACCACGTAGCCAATGCTTGAATTATAGAGCCATCGACAGTGGAGACAGCAGCATTTCGGTTAAACCAAATAAGACAAGATTGTCTTGCCAGAGATTGTGAGCGCGTAACGGAAGTGCCGAGAAAATCTCGTCACACTTGACGGAATCGCGCTACAGATAAATTCCATCGACGTCACCGTACGTGGTTATTCGTACGGGATTTCCAACTCGCCCAGCAGACGCGTGAGATATGCACGGGCTTCGCGGGCAGCCTTATCCGGTTCGTCGATATAGGGATATAGCTCCACGGTGAGCCACCCGTCGTAGCCGGTCGCCTGGATCGCCCTGAGCGTCTTCCGGAAATCGATCGCCCCACGCCCTGGCACCAGGTGCTTGTGCACACGAGTGTCGGCGATGTCTTCCAAATGATAGTGGACCGTTTGGTCCGCCATGCGCGCGACCCAATTTTCGGGATTCTCGCCCACACAATAGGCGTGCCCGATATCGAAATTCAGCCCGATCCAGGGGGAGTCGATCCTTTCGACGAATTCCAGATATTCACCGAACTTCTCGATCATCAAATCGGGTTCGGGCTCGATCAGGAGCTTGACGGAGACTTCCTCCGCTACCTCGACGCAAGGCATGATCTCGTCGTAGAAAATTCGGGATGCTTCGACCCGATCGCGTCCTTCCTCCAAATGGCCGCCCGGTTCGGTCGTAATATGCGGAGCCCCCAACTCGGCCGCCAAATGCAATGCCCGACGCGTATGTTCACGGCGAATGGCCCGATAATGAGGGTCTTCGTCGGTCCATCCAGGGTACCAATATGGCTGCCTGGGATCCGCCACGGCATTCATCATGAAGGCGTTGATGTTGGAAATCGTCAGACCGTGTTGGTCCAAATGGCGTCGAATCGCTTCCTTTCGTTCTGGCAGCAGGCCAGCCGGCCAGGCATGCGGCACGTCCGCCAAAATCTCGATGCCTTTATAGCCCAACGCCGCGATATGCTCGATGGTATCCTCGATCGAAAAATGCATGTAGGCGTTGGAGCTAAACGCGAGTTTCATCCGCCAAATTATCCTTACTGTGGAGTGAGCCGTCAGATTAAAGCCGTGTGAATGGAGGCCCTTGGAAGTTGGCGGGCAATGTCCGCTCGGCGATTACGCACTAGGTATAACGGGTGAGCCGCGTATCGCAAGCAGCGGCGGGCATGGTTATGCCTCATGACAAAAATCGCGTTCTGGCGGGAATTCGAACAGTGACCATCGATTCCTGCCGATTGAGCAGCATGTCGGAATCGCCATCATTCGGTTTACTCTGCATTCTACCTATCCGAGCAGTGTGAAAATTCGCGGGACCGGGGAATGCTCAAGTGGCGAGCGGTTCATCCGAGTTAGCCATTGTCGTCTGATGAACGGATTTCCTGGTCGGGCCATTCGGCGTGCCAAGACTGGCCATTTTCCGACCTAGGCTCACGAGATGGCGGGATATCCGCCGATTGGTCTTGATCGTTAGGCTGATGGGCATTCGGTAGCGAGGAAGGGGGAGGTGAGCCTTGTGGAGTGGCCAGCCGATCTTGGCCGAGTAATAAATCGATTTCGTCCGCTTCCGCGGCAAGCGGTGCTTCCGGCTGAGTAAACTCCGCATCCCCCACCCAAGCTCGGACGTGTGGTACGGGCATCGCTCTGGGGAGGTCCGCTACCGGCGACGTGGCCTGCTTCGCTTCGACCGGTTTTGTCGCTGGTGCTTCGCTGGCCACGGTGGAAGCCGGTTCCGAGGGAGGAGTTCGGTCCGGCTTCATTTTTTTGCGTTTTTTGGAAGGCTTTTTTGGTGTGGTTGGGCGCTGCGGTAGTTCCTTGGGTTCTTCCTCGTAGCCTGGCTCAACCGTTTCAATCGGGCGGGGAACGGTGGCCGGTTTTTTTGCCGGCTGAGGCGATGGTTCAGGTGATGGCTGCGGTGGCCCATGCCGCGTGGCCGTATCAGGATGAGCTAAATCAACGATTTGTGCTTCTGTCGCCGCGAAGATTTCTTGAATGTGACGATGACACGTGAATACGAACACCTGATGTCCGGATTGGGTGAAATGCCGGAGGACTTCGGCAGCGGACCGTACACGCTCATTGTCAAAGTTGACCAACACGTCGTCGAGAATCATGGGCAAGGTCACGCCCCGGCGGCGCAGTGTAGTTACCAAGGCCAATCGCAGGCAGAGGAACAACTGTTCGCGGGTCCCTTGGCTCAATTCCTCACATTCCCAGAGTTTTCCGTGGGCATCGTCTACCCGGAGGGAGCGTTCTCCGACGCGGGTCCAAACTCTGCGATATCGACCGCCGGTCATTTTTTGGAAATGCAGGGAAGCTTCGCGCAGCGTTTCGGGTTGCCGCTCTTTTTCCAGCTTTTGGCAAACCTGTCGCAGGGTATGGTTGGCCAGGGCATGCGCCCGCCACTGTCGGATCGTTTCACGCAGATTTGTTTCGACGATTCCGAGTTCGAGCTTTTTCTCCGCGATGGGAAGGGACCGCGCCTTCGTCTTTGCCAACTGCTCGTCTTTGCCGCGCTCCTCGTACAGCTTTTTCAAATGTTCGGAAACTTTTTCTAATTTCCCGGAGACATCCTCCCAATCGTGCTCTAGGGAATCCCGATGGTTCGCTGCGAGCAGCTTCTCCAACTCCGCTTCGGAAAACGGCTTGGAGGCGGCCTGTTGGATCTCCGCTTCGAGTTTCTCGAGACGACGACGGCGATTGCGGGCTTCCTCGTGGCGCCGGGCTGCCTGACGGAACTGAAATTCATCCTCGACGCCCGTCTCCGCCAGTAGAGCCCGTTTCTTCTTTTTCCAGGTAGCCAACGCCTCCGCGCTGCGTCGACCTCGACGAGACACTTCTTGCAGGCGTTGTTCCAGGACGTCCCGTTCTTGAAAGACTTTCTGCTGCTTCCCGAGTTCCCGTTGCAGTTGGCGTAATTGTGCGTCCGCCGATTCGCTTTCCGGTTCGAGGCCACTATCGGCAATGAGCTGCAGGATGCTGTTTTCCAGGGCATGCAGTTCGCGTTCACGCTGCTCCAATTCCTCTTGACGCAGGCCCATGCGTCGCCGGAGTTCGTTCCAATGCCCCTGACGGCTGGAAAGCTGGCGTACCTGCTGCGGTTTCAAGGTAGCCGGTAGTCCAGAGACTTCCAGCACGTCCCGCCATTGCTCTTCCGCCTGGAGCAACTCCAATTCCGCATCGGAGATCCGCGCGGCCAAGGCTTTCGCCCGTTTCTTGGCTTCCGCCCGACGCGTGTCTTGTGGCAGGAGCGCTTCCAATTTTTCCAGTCGTTCTTCCGCCAGTTCCAGTAGTTCTCGGGGAGGCCGCGAGAGAGGAAACTCCGCATCCAAAGCCTCCCGTTCTTCGTTAGTATGTTGCTTCTCCAGTGCAAGCGTTTCCAGTTGCCGAAGGTAATTGTCGCTTCGTACTCGCGCGATCCGTTCCAGAACCTTTTGCAGGACGACGGCGACAGCCACTCCGGTGCCGCCGATCAGCGCCAAAGTCCATCCCCATTCAGCCGCGAAACTTCGCAGGAACAGTTGGACCAAAATCAGAGTAAGTCCCAACACGAAACCCGCCCCCAACAGGAGCAAGATCCAGGGGGGGAGCAACTGCCGCTCGAGCAATTCCCGCCGCCGCTCGGCTAGCTCTTCCTCTCGAATAGACAAGTCCTCGAGCCGCTCGTCCAATTGCACGCGCTGCCGCAAGCGGCGCGAGTCCTGCCCTGCTTCCTGCAGAGCAATCGTCAGCTTCGAAGCCCCCAGTTCGCGAAGCGCCGCGCCGGAGTCTTCTTCGAGACGTGCCGCCTCGCGACGAGCTTGCTCCGCTTCCTGTTTCAGGCGGTCGAGGCGACGCTCCGCACGGTAACAGGTTTTCGCAAATTCACGCACGGAGGCGACGGCATCCTCTTCCAGATAGGGCAGCGAACCTTCGGCTTGATCCGCCGCGATGCCCAATTGGACATGCTGCGATTCCAGTTCCGATGCCGATGCATGCAGCGAATCGTGTGCGGTATCGAGTTGTTGTCGCAGGTTGGCCATCCATGTCTGCTGCTCGCCGAGCACGGCGATTTTCGCGGATTGGCTCCACAAGGCGCGGTTGATGTCGAGGCCAGCCAATCGCTCACGGAGTCGGGCACGGCGGCCCCGCCATCGCGCCAATTCCTGTTTTCGCTTGTCGAGCCGCTCATTGATTTGTTCCAACCGCGCGAACCCCTCGGCGGGAAACGGTGTGGACGCCTCCTTTTTGTGGCGGAGAAGTTTTTCGCGCTCCACCCATTTGTCCCGCAACGAAATCGCCAATTCCAAACGGCGGGCATCCGTTTTCCAGGCCGTCTGCTGCTGTTCGCGGCGGGTGATCTCCTGCTCGCGCTGCCGCCGTTGATGGGACAATTGCGCGAAACGCTTCACGTCGGCCACCCCTTCTTTAATCTCGGCCAACAACGCCCGCCGGCGTTTCAGAAGCGAAGTCACCGACGAGAGGTTTTCCGGCTTATCCCAGATCCCGTTGCTGGCTTCGTCCAACTCGCGCAACACATCTGGCAGGGAAACCCGGTCCAGTCCGGCAGTCATTTCATACAACAGCCGTGCCGCGGAGGCTTCGTCCAATGTGTTGAAATGCTGAAGTTCCCGCAAGCTTACGGCAAACACATGGCGAAAGGTTTGCCGGTCGATGCCATGCAAAAATTCCTGAAAGCGACGGGCATCGTGATCGGTTCCGAGTTCATCCCACAGCGTGGACTCCGTATTCACGTGTTCCGCATCGCGGGCGGACCATTGCCGCGACAAGCGAAATTTGCCACTGTCGGTGGCCAAATGCAGCGTGCCGCCCCACCGGCCGTTCAGTTCCGGCGATAAGTATTTTTTTCGATGTTCGGGCGTCGGCAAATAAAGCATGGCCCGTAGGAATTCCAACAGAGTGGTTTTCCCGGTTTCATTTTGACCGTAGAGAACGTTCAGCTCCGACGACAGCGGATCCAATTTCAGTCGGCGCCATACGCCGAAACGGGAAATTTCTAGGCCCACGATCTTCACGTTGGCTTCTCCCCGCCTCGTAGCCGGTACACGCCCAGCCGCATTGCATCATCCCAGTCGGATGCCGAGTCCGCGAGTTGTTGCAGCGTTTCCTCGTCAGGCCGGGAAACATTCTTGCCGAGATCTTGCGCCAATTCGACCGTGCTCAGCCGGGTCAGTTCTTCACGGCGGTCTCGCATGGTTCGCAGATATTCCCCGGAAATCGAGTCTTCCTCGAACCATTCTCGCGGAGGGCGATAGGTCGAATCTGGCTCCAAGGCGGTACACCAGATAGGCGTCTTCTCCCGCGTCAACTCCCGGTTCACGGACATGCGGATTTCTTCCGCGACACGACGTTCCCTCAAGGGGGCGGTGGCTGCTTCATCGCCGGTGAGATACCAACGCACGAAAACTGGCACGTCTGCTTGAAGTCCGTGCAACTCGTGACATTTTTCCAGCAGCCGTGCCGTCCATTGGTCGGGAGTGTGAGACTCTTCGGCAGAAATTTCGCCATCGTGCCACCTCAGTACGTCGGTGGTGATGGTCGACCATTGCGGCGGACGGTCGCGACTTAGGGTCACTAAACCGCAGCCGTGGATGCCCGCTTCGTCGGGGCAACGGCCCTGCGGCGTGCCCGGATCATGAGCCGAAAGTCCTTCGTGGTTGTGCTCGGCTGATGCATGGTTCCCGCCGAGCGCCACATAGTCCAGGCGAATTCCTTTGTAGTGGGCGGGCTGAAAATCTCCCTGGTGCGCGGCAATCGTGAATCGGGCATTGCGCTTTCCAGGTGCATTTCGCCAAGGTGGAGAATCGGACGCGGCTTCACTCCAGGCAAGAATCTCCGTGTGCGGCGCGGGTTTGGCATCAAGGGCCCATACCGTGATTTCCCGAGGATGAGCCACATGCACATTGGGGGGCAATGGCATGTCACTGGGCCAACAACCGGGGGGATCCGCGCGACCGCCGACCCAATAGAAAGAAATCCCCTCCGCTTCCAGACGCAGCCACTGCTCTTCGAGGAAAGCCAAGATACGGGGATCGCTTTCGTCGATGGCCGCCAAATCACCGACGTGGATCAGAAACGCGGCGTTCTCCCGGATGGCGGCATCAAACACATGCGTGGCCGCTCTCAACGGGGATTCCAGGAGAAATTCTCGCCAATGCGCGGGAATCTCGTTTAGCCCGTAGGGCGGCTGATCCAGATGCAGATCCGCCGCATGCAAAAAGCGGAGCCGGTCCTCAGCCATCGGCAGCGATTCTCTCCGCACGAACCACGAGACGCAGCAACCTGAGGAAAAATGCCGTCAAGGCAATCTTCCAGTTCACCCACGTCGGCGTGCATCATCGTCGGGTAAACGGCACGTTCGCTCGCCTGGAGGTTCACGGCAGAATTGTCGCTGTCACGAAACGTCGCCGTGAATTTGTTCTAGCGATTGAACGTCCGCGTTTTTCCGAAAACGATCACGCCAAACTGGAGGCTCGCGGTAGTTTATAGCAACCGGATAAAATCTTCCACTCCAGGTGACGGTGCGCCCTCGGTGTGTGTCGAGGAGATTCACCGTCGTGCTGGCAAGAGCGACCTCAACTGGCAAGATTCTTGCTAGCCGTGCGCAGGTTCACGAGATAAGCCTTCAATCGGGCTGAGCCATGTGTTCCGAGCTTCGCCCAATTGCAGACCTAATGTATAGCGATGCGGCTGAGGATTGGAATAGACGATTTTCGCCTTGCGTGTCCGGGTGCAGGCCACGCCTGGGGGATGAAATTCGACCAACAGATCTCGGCTCACCGGCACTTGCTCCATGTGAACGCAGAGTCCCGTGACGGAATAATTCATTCCGCGTGTATTCTGAGGAGCTGGTTTCGTGGACCGTTTTCCTTCCGACCCCGGGCTCCACAATCGTACCGGGAATGATCCCGTGGTTCGCACGGCAAAGCGACGTTCTACGTCCTGCGCCAAGAAAGCATGCTGTATGAGTTGGGCCAGGAACGCTGCCCGTCGAGTTTGATCCTTTTCTTGCACGCCGGATACCAACGGCTTCAATGTGGCGACGAAATGCGTCATGGCATTCTTGCAAATCGATTCCGGCTTCAATTGGATAGCCAGCGACAGGGGAAACGTGTCCCAACGCAGGGTCCAGGGTACGAGGCTCCGACGCCCCATTTCGAAGGTCACACTGGTGGGGGCCACATCGCACACGCGGGCTTGGCCTAATACGGCGAAATTCTTCGTTTTGCCGACCAACACCGCCGGCGGCAGCCAAGCCATGAAGTCGTAGCTCCACGTATCCTTCGCCTGCTTTTTCCAAACGAATTCTTGGGGACTTTCGAGATGCATTAGGGACTCCAGCACGAAAAGACACGTGACAACGTGAAACGACCGGCACCCAAGCCAAAAATCCAGGCCAGGATGAGTGAAACTCAAAGAGAGGCACGTCGCGTGCCAGAACGCCACTCTCCGTTCGGCTACGTGAGCGATCGTGCTGGAAGTCGTGCTGGCATGGAGGCTTCGCGTCGAACTAGCGGCATCGTTGCTGAAGGTTTAACGCTCGCGCCGCTGTGGAAAAAACCCGTCGCGTTGCCCAAATGCATCATGAATATCGAAGGGTTACGAGAACGGAATGAAATTACGGAGAGGGCGTTGATCGATACGCGTCATCCGACTGGCGTCGGACATAGACGAACACCGCGAACTTGCCACCCAGATAACCGAACAGCATGCCCCACAGGATATGGCCGGACAGCAGGAATTCTCCTCGATCAATTGACTCATGCACATTCACGCTGCTCCCAATCCCAAAGCCACCGGGAGTGTAATTTCTGAAGTTCTCTTCAGGGAGTATTTCTCCCGTGTCTGAATTGAGAAAAGTTCTGATCACCATGGACTCGAATGCCACACCTGTGAGCTTCGTGGTGAACATTCGACTCCACCGAAAATTTTGCTCCTTCGACCCTCCCAGGGAAAGCATGATCGTGTAAACGACTACGGGGACCACAAACCCGATAGCAAACGCTTGCCGACGACCGCGATCGACACAAGCGACGATCAGCAAACCCATCAAGACCAACGCAGACACGGCTTGCAATACGCCGCCTGCCACGCCGGTGAACTTCAGCGCGGCCAGCCCCAGCGCGGCAAAAACCGTTAGCACCAACAGTTCACGCAGCGAAAATTGAAACAGGCAATGCGTGCCCGAGTTTCCGTTTGCCATGCCGCATCTCCTGTTTGGTGAACTCGGCTTCTACCACACCGCATTATGTCCGATTCAAGACGGCTATGCGAATTCACGTCTTTTCCAGGGGAAACAGGTCAGAACAATTACCTGTCGTTGCTGGCCTGGGACTCAGCTTCCTTCGTCCCGGGAGGGTAAACTCGCCGCGCCCAAATGCGGGCCAGAATGGTCCCCGTGAGCATGCAACCCACGGTATAGAAAGAGGTGGGAATGGCCGCCTCGGGCTGGTCGGGGAAATATTCCAGGGCCATGAAGGTTCCCAACCCGGCGTTCTGCATGCCGACTTCGAGCGTGAGCGCGCGGCGCATGGCGGCGGGCAATCGCAGCGCGTGCCCCGTGCCATGTCCGGCCAGGTAGCCGCCCAAGTTGAGCATCAACAGGGCACCCAACAGCGGGCCATGCCATTGCAGCAAACGTTCGCGGTTCAGCGCGGCCACCACGGCAATGATCCACAAGATGGTCAACCGAGCACACCACGGCGCGGCGGTTTCCGCCAAGCGGCGTTGCCAGTGGGGTGCAAACCGATCCAAAACACGAGCCGCCAGATAGCCCAGCAGAAGCGGCCCGACGACGGTCCAGCAGAGGTCCTGGGCCACTTCCCAGGCGGAGACCGATATCTCTCTTCGCAACCACCAGCCTAGACACCAAGGCACGACAAGCGGCGAAAGCAACGTGGCCGAGGTCGTCAGGCTGACGGAAAAACTGACGTTGGCCCGCGCGACCAACGACAACACGTTAGATGCCATCGCCCCGGGAACACAGCCTGCCATGATGACGCCCACGCGGTCCGCCGGCCCCAAATTCCAGAGGCTGGCCATGGCCACGGCCAGTAGCGGCATGGCGGTATACTGCGTGCATGTTCCGGCCAAAACGGCGGGCCAACGCCGCAAGACTTGACGGACCTCCTCGGGCGGCAACATCCAGCCAATGGAAAACATCGCCGCGCCAATCATCAGCCACAAGTGGCTGCGGCTGGCGACAAAGGGATCCCAAGAAAACCAATCGTCCCAGCCGAGTGCCAACGCGGTGAGCAGGATGAGCCACGGCAGCAGAACGCGGTCAAGCATGAGATCGCGCGGATTCGGGCGGAAAACGGAGGATAATTGAAGAGGATCGAACATCGGCAAGATACCGGCCCGAGGAGCATCCCGCCACCGCCATGTCGCGCCAAACCCCCTTCACGTTGACGTGGGGTAACCGCATCTTCAAAATGGTAAGGACTCGATTGATTTGTGAACCATCATCTCTGAAGGAGGCGGCGTTGAATTCGCGCATACAGCACGCGTGCGGACTTGCAACAAACCGGCAAGCCTTGAGATTCGCCATTGCCGCGGGTCTATTGGCCGTTGTGGCCTGGCAAGTGCATCGCGCCGCGATGGCGCAACCGGCTTCGTCCCCACCGGCGACCGTGAAAATGACGGTTGACTACGGGGATGGAGTGCAAAAATCGTTCGTGAGGCTGCCTTGGAAGGCGGAGATGACTGCGCTCGACGCACTACGGCTCGCGGACAAACATCCGCGGGGCATCGACGCGAAGTGGCGAGGTTCGGGCGCGAACACCTTCCTCACACAAATTGATGACCTTGCCAATGAAGGGCTCGGGGCCAACGATCGAAATTGGCTTGTCTACGTCAACGATGAGTTGATTGACCGCAGTATTGGCGTCTTTCCGTTGAGAAAGTCCGCCCGGATAACATGGCGGTATGTGACCGCCGAAGAAGCCGAATTTTGACACGAGGAATTTCTCGATATGAATGATTCCGGCCAATTTTCCCTAAATCGCTGGCATGTGGTTAGCCTGGGCCTACTCGTCTTGCTCTGCGTCGTGGGGCGGCTGCTGCCTCATGCGCCGAACTGCACTCCGGTGGCCGCGTCCGCCATGTTCGCGGGTTACTTGCTCCGCAGCCGCCGTTGGGCGGTGCTTGTACCGCTGACGGCGATGATCGTGAGCGACGCGCTCATCGGCGGGTATGAGCCTCGAATTCGAGCGGTCGTTTATGGCTCGCTGGCTCTGCCCGTGCTGTTCTTCCCGCTTTTGGAAGGCAAGGGCCATTTGCTTCGCGTGGGAGCGGCGGCGATGTGTTCCTCGATCGTGTTCTTCTTGGCCACGAATCTAGCCGTGTGGGGTTTTTCACCGATTTATCCCCAGAATGCCGAGGGACTGGGGCGTTGTTTCGCGGCGGCTTTCCCATTTTTCCGGCACACACTCGTGGGGGACTTGGGCTGGTCGGTCGTCCTCTTCGGAGGGTACGCCTTGGCTGCTCTGTTTTGGCCCGACTTTCTGCCGCGCCGCCGCTGCCGGGTACCAGTGCCGGTTCACAAGCGACCGAATTGAGCAAACAGCCCATTGCATGGCTCAACAGGCTGCGGCATCACGGGAAGTGATGCCCAAAGTGGCGACGTAAATCGTTATTTTGCGTGCCAAGAGCAGCCTGCCCGTGCCAATCATGCCAAAAACGGTGGAGCGGAACGCGCCGACAGCCGCCGTATCGGAAGAGTCACGCCAGTGGGCAACCGCGTTGCGAACTTCGTTTGGCTATCAGCTCATGCAACACCAAACGAAGAAACCCGGAGTGAAATGAATTCACTCCGGGCTGGCGAACGCGAGAAAATCGATGATGCTATCGCTTCCAGCGGGGAAGCTGTCCTGGGTGCCTGTCTCTCGCGCCCTTCACGAATACGTGAACATAGTCTCGGCGATCGTCCACCGTGAGACAGAGCCAAACTTAACATCGCGTGATGTGCGAAATGTAAGGTTTTTCTGAATTTTTGGTCTCTTCGTCTATGAAATGGCTGCATGGCAGTGTCCATGTGTCCACTGTTTGCCTGCCAGGTCCGAGAAGTTTCACGATTCGGTGAATCACGGGCAGACGTCGCGGCTCAGGCGAATATAATGCTCATGTGGCAAGCAGTTCTTGGCGGAACCCTCGGCCTCTCGCTCCTTGCACCGCGACGGAAACCGCTCGTGGAGCACTGGGCCATCTGGGAGTATTGGGGCGATCTGAATTCAACATCAAAAAACATGAAATAGAACTTTGATCGTGGCCATGCCAGACGCACGAGTCGTCTTGATCACCGGAGGAGGACGGGGAATCGGACGAGCGTGTGCGCAGCGATTCGCCGAAGAGGGTTGGGCCTGCGTAATCCTTGATGTGGACGCATCGGCCTCGGCGGTGTCTTGTCAGTCGCTGGAAGAGATGGGAGCGAAAGTCCTTTATTATGAAGGAGATGTGGCACAAGAAACGGACTGTCGAGAAGCCGCGAAGATGGCACTTCGCGAGTTCCGAAGAATTGATGCCTTGATCGCGAATGCGGGGGTGCGTGTCTTCGGGACCGTCTTGGATTCAACGGAAGATGACTGGGACCAAGTGGTGGGAGTTAACTTGAAAGGAACCGTGTATTCCTGCAAAGCGGTGCTGCCCACGATGGTGAGGCAACAACACGGTGCGTTGGTGTTGGTTTCGTCCACGCATGCCAGAGTGGGCCGAGCGGACATGCCGCTGTACGATGCCACCAAATCCGCCTTATTGTCCATAACGCGAAGTTTGGCAGTGGGCTATGGTCGGGATGGGATTCGTTGCAATGCCCTCTGTCCTGGACGCACGTTGACCCATTTTCACGAATCCCAAGCGATTTCACGTGGCCAAACGATCGAAGAATTGAGAAGCGAACAACAAGACTACGCTCTGCTGGGCCGTGCGGCGGAGCCTGAAGACGTGGCGGCGGCAGCTTATTTCCTAGCTAGCGAGGATTCACGCATGATCACCGGACAAGCGTTGGCGGTGGACGGCGGGCTTTCCGCCGGGAGCTTACACCGCTAGTGCCCAACACGGCAGCCACTTACCACTCCACCAAGCATATCCGTAACTCCTATCCAAAGAGACTTTTTTCATCGGCGAACCTGTGTTCGCGCTAACGGTAAATCGCGATGCAAGCTGACAAAACCCCTTGTTTGGAATCCGCGGCGGAGGCCACTCCCGACTTCCTGATGCACGAAGCCGTGCACATTGCCAGAGGGCCGGTGCCTCTTCCCGCAGGATCCGATTGTATTTCGCTGCAAGACAACCTCGTTCGCGGTCCCGCGGCGCCTGATCCGCAGCAACATTTCACCCAGCGCGTGGATTACTGGGAACGTACCGAAGGTGTTCCAGCCTCGAAACTTACCATGGTGGGAGCTCCGCAGCTTTGGGAACAGATTGGCCGAAGGGATGAAAAATCGCCCATCGTGCTCTGGACTTCCACCTGTTGGCCCGAATGGCTTTCCCTGTGGTGGCTGGGGGACGCGCTCGTCCGGGGCGAGGTTCCCGTGGACCGTCTATGGCTCGCCGAATCTCGCTCGGGAGAAAACTCTGGACACGAAGACCTTGATCGGGAATTGATTTTCCACCCCGAAGAACGCCTGCCCGAGGCATTTTCAAGGCTCAAAAAGATCGACGAAGCTTGGCTGCGGGCTTGCACCACTCTCTGGCGGAATTACGCGAGTAGCGAAGCGGATCAGTTCGACGCTTCACGCCGCCGGGATTGGGCCGGATTCCCCAAGCTGCGGATGATCGCCGAAGTTTACGGGTTCGCGTTTCCACGTTTGCAAGCCAACGAAGCCCACCGCTTGGGACTTTCAGAACTCGATACGTTGGTGCTGGGCCACTTGGACCGCAAACAATGGCTCCGGCCCGTCGACTTGATCGTAAATTTGAAGCAAAACAGCCCGCTGTATTACTACGGCGAGGCGTTTTTGCTCTGGCGTCTGCGGCAGTGGTCGGAATACCGTGGCGCCCATGCCGCCGTGCAAAGCGAGGAACGGGACGGCGACAATCGCTACACGAGCGTGGCCTACCGGCTTCGCCCTCGCGGCCAGCGGCTCCTCGAAGAAGGGTTCGACAAGGTGGACGGCATCCCTCCTTTGGAAGTCGGCGGCAGCGAGGCGTATAACTCCCGCATCACCTGGGTGAAGCGCGAAGATACCGATTCCTTTTCCATCGTGCGGTATCAGGACTGATTTCCGTGGCTGGCAAGCAAACCTCGGAATAGAAATGGGGCGAGTGGAATTCAATCCACTCGCCCCATTTTCGTTTCTACGTTTTTGCCTTGAGCAAGCCTACTTCCGGCGAGCTCGCAAGCCGCAGAGTGCCAACAGACCTAGCGCAGCCAGCGCCCAAGTGCTCGGCTCAGGAACCGCCGCCGCCGCGTTGGCTTCGTTGAAAACCCTCGCGAATGTAACAAAATCGAGGAGATCAACCGCTCCCGAGAAATTGATGTCACCTTCGGGAAGCCTACCAGGAGAATTCATGTTACTTTTGAGGATTTCATAATCGGCCAGATCAACCGTTCCGTCATCATTGAAATCTGCATTATCCAAAGGGGCAGGAGATTCGATTCTCAGATTGTCGAAGAAAAGATCTTCCGTGGCACCACCGGTTCGACCACTAAAGGCAAAACCATAACCCGCCTGAGGGGTAAAACCCGTGACTTCGACACCTTCGAAGATGGGTTCGCCATCGATTTGCATGGTCGCAAAGCCGGTATCTTCTCCGGTTTGCGAATAGATAATCGTCGCGGTCTGCGTTGTGCCATCGGTTAACGGATCAAGTTCATTGAATCCGCCTTCAACATCCACGCCATTCACGGCGATGTTGTGTCCGGCTTCATCCGCTCCATTGTTCCAGGTATCAAACTCGAAGGAGATGTGGTCGAAGCCGCCACCGAAGCCTTCTTCGCTACCATGTACGCCTTCGCCTGGGATATCGCCAAATGAAAAGGCGAACCCGTCCGCCGGAGCATTTCCGCCTGGCGTGTCAAAAATCGAGTACTCAAAAATCGCCAGGAAGCTTTCCAGCGGTTCATCGCTGATCGGCGGAATTTTGTAAGAAGCCGTGGTGCTGCCAATCTCGTCAGAGGTCAGCCGTAGGCGACCACCAAGTACTTGTGCGGCTTCTTCATTGCCAGCGTTGGTCGCGATGACGGAACCGTCCCCCAGGTCCATGGTACCGTCCGGAAATTCAAAATCTTGCTCGTAGACTTGGGTGCGCGCTGTCGTGCTCCAAGACAGCACCGTGATGGCGGCCAACAGGCTGGCCAACTTCGTCAAATGTCGCATCATTCCCTCTCAGTCTCCCTTGTTTTGGAAAAAACTATCCAGGTGCCGGTTTGCAAACTCGCCTCTTTCTCTGGATGGCTGTTAAGGCAATTACTACCCCAAAGCCTCACGGCACCCAAATAGGGGACATGGGGGTCTTTGGGGTGAATTAATGACGAGCTCTCGGCATATGGCCGTCAGGGATCGGAAAGTCCGTGTGCAGGTAGACCTTCCAACTGCCTAATCCTGCCAAAGATTCTAACTAGAATCTGTTCGGTTTGAAACGATTGTGAGGAGGATTTTCTAGGAAAAGTCGTTTTTCTGGTGTTGAAAATCGCTGTTCACCGAGTGAGCGATACTCAACATGCCACAAATCCGGATAAATGGATTATTTGGGAATAATGGGTCGAATGAGGAGCTGCTCAGGACATACGCCGAACGCCAGTTGCAGAACGCAACCTAGAATGAGATAAAACGGTCTCCCAAAAGGAGAGAGCGAACCGCTCGCTATTCGTGCTAATGGCGTATTCGTCGCAACGTCAAAAATGCCGACAAGCCGAGGATGGCCATGATCCAAGTGCCGGGCTCGGGCACCGCCGCCGCGTTGGCGTTCTCGAACGCCTCGGCAAAGGCTAGGAAGTCATGCAAGTCAATGCGACCGTTGAAGTCCATGTCTCCTTCGCCGAATGTCCGACCCGAAGTGCGGAAGTTCGTCAAAATCATGTCGAAATCAGCCGCGTCGACCGCGCCGTCGTTGTTGAAGTCGCCCGGCGTGGGACTGAACCCCAAGTCGAGAAAGATATTGTCGATGTGATGATTGGCGTTGGAGCCACCGGTACGACCGCCAAAGACCAGTTGGCCAGGCGTGGTCCGGTATTCAATCGACTCATTGATGACTTCTCGACCCTTGTAGGTGATCAGAACGATGCTGTTGGCCGAGTTGGACGGGTCGGGCGTTACTTCAATGGAGAACGGCGCCCAACCCAAAGTGTTGGCGGGCGAAGCCGCCGGACCGGTTTGCAACGACGTGGTATCGTCCACGGTGCCATTGAGTGTGGGAAATGGTGCCTGCAAAATCAGTTCGTTATCCACCCGGACACTGATGCCAATACAGTCAAAATCGACACTCCCGCAGTCTTCCGCCGTGGCGTTAGGGTCGGCTCCACCGCTCTGCCATTCGTCGAATCCGATGCCGAGCCCCGTTTGGGAACCTTCTTCGGGCAGATTGGCCTCGTTATTCGGGCCGGCCGCGTAGCCATCGCCCACCGTGTCCTGGAGTAGCGGATCGTCCGGGCGCACGAGATTAAAACTAAAGCCGTCGGCCGGGCTAGCCGTCCCCCCGCCCACTCGCAAGTCAGCGGTGATTTTGAACTGCTCAAGCGCCGTTCCCGGGGGATCACTCAGGTCTGGAAAAATGATGGCCCCACGCTGGCCGTTCTGTGCATCCGTGACACTCAAGTATCCGGAACCGTCCACGCCTCCACGACCGCGCCATGTCGAGGTGCCGATGAATTGGATGTCCGGGAAATCAATTTGTGGATTCGAATTGAAATCCAAGAACAAAGGGGCTGGTTGCCCAAACGCTTCTGGGCCGCATAACGAACAAACGAAAAGTACTGCTAAGATGGAGGATTCGCTGCCGAATCGGACTTTCATTTCACTTTCCCTAGAAATTCATTGGCGAAATCTTGGAAGTAACTTTGTAATTGCCGACGTCGGTTAGCGTACCTATGCTGTCGAGCTGATTCAATTGTTTTTAATGGAAAATTGTGATTTTTCTTTATTTACAAATCGCGGATTCCATGCAGGCAAAACGACTAGCTCGGGTAATAAAAGTCCGCTGGCGAAGGGTGGGCAAGAACGGCATACGCAGGCAATTCTTTGAATAAGCAGATGTTGGCAACGTCCACACCATCCCATCAAACACCTGGAATGTGCTGTTGGAGAGCAAATTGAAGTCGGAGAAGCCACCACGGTTTCGTCAGGAATCAGCTGCTTTGCGAGACAAGCCTCCACAAGGCCGGGGGATCTATTCGAAACCCGAACATACGTCGCGGAGACATCGCCGTTGGTGGTTTCGCCTGGCGGCTTTTCTGGTCGTACCCGCCATTTTCTTTGTCACCCTAGAGTTCGGTCTGAGGCTATGCGGTACCGGCTACCCTTCGGAGTTTTTCGTTCCGCTAGCCGGCAGACCGGGATTTGTGGTCGACAATTACCGGTTTGCCTGGCGTTTCTTCCCGAAGCCGTTGGCCCGGGCACCGCAACCCATCCTGGTCGCCAAAGCCAAGCCACGTGGCACGAAGCGGGTCCTTGTTCTGGGCGCGTCGGCGGCAATGGGCGACCCCGAACCGGCATTTGGCCTGAGCCGGCTGCTTCAGGTATTGCTCGATTCTCGATTTCCGAATCATGACTTTGAGGTTATTAATACGGCCGTCACGGCGATCAATTCCCATGTCGTATTGCCGATCGCCAGAGAGTGCCAGCAACTCGCGGCCGATGCCTGGGTGGTCTACCTAGGGAATAACGAAGTGCACGGTCCCTTTGGCCCGGGAACGGTCTTCGGCGGCCAGAATGCCCCACTTTGGCTCGTGCGAGGCGGCCTGGCCGTGCGGCAGACAAAGATCGGACAACTCATTTCCGCGCTGCCAGGAAGTTGGACGGACTCCAGCGGTCCAAAAAGCTGGGGCGGCATGGAGATGTTTCTCGAGCACCAAATCCGGCATGACGATCCCGCACTTCAGCGTGTTTACGCGAACTACCGCAGAAATTTGACCGATATTTTGCGGACTGCGGCGAGCGCGGAAATCCCAGTCGTCGTGAGCACGGTAGTGACGAACCTCAAGGACTTGCCCCCTTTCGCATCGCTACATCACGGCAAACTTAACACCGCTGATCATCAGCGGTGGGAAAAGTACTTTGTAGCGGGCTGCCAGGCTCAATCCCGAGGCGACCTTCCCGCCGCGCTACGCGCTTTCGACCAAGCCGCGAAGATTGACGCGGAGTACGCGGAACTCGAGTACCGTCAAGGACAGTGCCATCTTGCTCTTGGGAACACCGAAAAAGCATCTGAAAAATTCCGTCTCGCCCGGGATCACGACGCGCTGCGCTTTCGTGCCGATTCCATGATCAACGGCATTATCCGGTCGGTGGCAAGTGAAGCGGGCGAGGCGGTCGTGCTGGTCGATGCTTGCGAAAAACTGGCGAGCGAAATACCGGACGGCATCGTGGGTGACGAACTATTGCATGAGCACGTCCACCTCAATTTCACGGGCAACTACCGGCTGGCGAAACTTCTCGCGAGCGAAGTCTCTCGGCAACTTGACTTGCGCGCCGAGGATGAAGCAGAGGGATGGCGAGATTGGCCCAGTGAAGCCCGCTGCGCGGAACTTCTGGGTCTCACACCATATCACCGACTCCTGCTCATCCGTGAGATGCATGGCCGCCTGAGATTGCCTCCGTTCAATCGGCAACTCGATCACGATCTGCGTCTCGACAAGCTGAAAGCCACCGCTGCTGATCTATCCGCGTCGTTATCTCCCGACATCGCTCAACAGGCGATCGATCAGTATCAACAACTGATCGAGGATCGGACCGACGATTGGGTTCTTCTCGAACAGTTTTCCGTGCTGCTCGATGTAACGGGCAAGCTGGATGAGGCGATTGAACAGCAGCGGCAAGTTACCCGACAGCTTGTCCATCATCCCGACGGTTTTGTCCGCTTTGGTGTCTTATTGAATCGGGCCAAGAAGTGGAAAGAAGCAGAAAAAGTGTTGCGACAAGCTCTTGCGTTGCGCCCTGATTTCGCCCGCGCCGCCAACAGTTTGGGGATTTGCCTCTCACACCAAGGCAGATACGACGAATCCTACGAGCAATTTCGTAGGGCCGTGGAATTACAGCCGACCTTTGCCGAAGCTTTTTTTAACTGGGGCCTCGTTCTCGATAATCAGGGCGATGATGGGGCCGCAATGGAAAGGTACAAGGCGGCAATTGCCGCGGATAAAGACTACTTTCCCGCTCACGACAGGCTGGGAAAAAACTTCGTCACCGCAGGCAATCCTCAGGCGGCCTTGCCACACTATTTGACGGTGGTTCGGCTCAAGCCCAACGATTCCGTGGCACACCTTAACCTCGGGCTTCTTTATCTCAAGATCGGCGAACATGACGCGGAGGCTCTGGAACAGTTTCAGCGAACCGTTGAACTCGATCCGGACAATCTCCATGCACGGCAGGCACTCGATTATTTGGCCAAACCGCCAAGTAAGAGATGAATCGACAGGAACTCTCGGCAAAACGGTAATCGAGAATTCCACGGATGCCTGATCATCGAAGAAAATGAGTCAGTCATCTCGGGTGATTCAACAGCTTCTCCGCATTTCCAGCGGCGATTTGGGACCAGACCTCGCGGGGAAGGTCGAACGAGGCCAAAAGTTCGAATTGGGGAACCTCTTGCCCATCCGCCAGATAGTCGGTACCGAATAGCAGTCGGTCGGCGCGGCGGCGTAAGAATTCCTGGGCGAATTCTCGGTCACGCTGTAGCGCGTTCGCGCCACTCCCCGCCGAGATTTCACCATACAAATTAGGAAACTTCTCCATCAGCCGGTCGATCGCGCCCCCTTGCGTCACTGACCGCCGTGGGTAGCCTCCCATGTCGTCTTGCGTGGTGTCCCCGGAGATGGAAGCCCACCAGCCGGGTGCGTGTCCGATCAGCACGGCCTCCGGCACTTCGGTGAGCAGCCGCTCCAGTCCAGGCAAGCCGGGCGCGTCCGTGTTGCGGATATTATCCATGTGAAACAGGACGGGAAGTTGGAGTTCGGCGCAGGCCCGGATCAGTTCGATATTCGCCGGATGGTCCACGGGACCGCCCCATTTGTGTTCCCCCATGCCCCGCGCGCCGGCCTCCACATAGCGGCGGAGGATATCCAAAAAGCCGCGATAGCCTCCGAGATTCACCGAGCGTGGATCAACCGCGCAAAAGGGAATCAGTCGGTCCTGGTAAGGCTTGGTCTGTTCGAGAACCCACTGCGGCGTAATCGGATAAAACCAGGATTCGGGCGAGATCAGAGGCAACACCACGGCCCGACCTATGTGATGCGCGTCCATCCAGCGGAGCAGCATTTCGGCCGTCAATGGTCCGCGTTCATTCCAGGGCTGCCCCAAATGGACGTGCATGTCCACGTACGGGACCGGTGGAGCGATGCTGGTGCCTTGGGCCGCAACGCGAGACCGTCTTGTCCAGCCGGTCCCGCTAGTGGCGAGCGCGGCGAGTGCCCGGCAAGAAGTCCGATGAAAGTCGCGTCGATCTATTTTCGGCAGCGCTGAAGAAGGTGAAAGGGTCATGGCGGCGTTCCTGTCATTGGGGTGGGGATATGGAGGGATCCGAACGCAGAAAGGCCAAGAGATCCGCCAGGCCCTGCCGGGAAATCTGTTGCTCCAGCCCCTCGGGCATCAGGGAAACCCCCGTCGAACGGAGGATATCGATCGC
Organism: Pirellulales bacterium; assembly: GCA_028289405.1. GTDB lineage: Bacteria > Planctomycetota > Planctomycetia > Pirellulales > JANQPP01 > JANQPP01. The sequence continues at coordinate 7,088 of JANQPP010000030.1, read as the reverse complement.
TTCACGAGGTACCACGTTCGAGTGTCCGAAGGCCCGCGTGACCGTCACATGCGTGGGCGTTTCACGGGACAAAAGTCCCAGAGATTCGATGCCGTCGATGGTCCGCGCGATGTAGCCCACATAGCGGGGATCGACCTCCCGGTTCGGGTCGAGGAGATGCGTGAGCAATTGTTCGCCCGTACGGCCCAGCGTGGTCTCCAAAGCGGGGCCCACCGCGTGTCCCTCGCCACGAAAGGCATGGCAACCGGCGCAGTGTTTGCGATACACGGCCTGCCCCTGAGTCGGATTTCCCGCAAGATCGAGGACATCGAGATAATGCTCCACGACAACTTGCCGGCTTTCGTTCTTTCTCGCGGGAAACAGCCGCTCGGCCCGCCGCTGAATGACGGGATCTTCGTGGTTAAGCAAGCGTTGCCGAGCCGTGATATCCAGGTCTCGGGGATGAATCGTGCCGTCTTCTAGAGCGTCGAAGAACCGCGCCAGCCACGTACGCCGGCCGAATAGGAGGTCCAGAACGTCCCGTTTTAGATCGGGTCCCAGCGAATACCACTGCGCCAACACGATTCGCGGCGCGGACTCATTTTTCAATCGCGCCAACGAGCGTAGCGCGGTCTGTTGTACACGCGGAGGTTCCCGCTGCGAAAGCAGCCCTGCCAAAGTTTCCAAAGATGCCTCCACAGGCTGGCGGCCCAGCAGTTCGATCGCGGAAAGGCGGATCATCTCTGGCGAGTTGCCATCAGTCGCATCGTTTTCAACATTTTCCAGTAGAGGAAAAGGAAGCCAGGCTTCGACCTTCATCGCTTGCTGCTCGCTCGCAGCATTCCAGGCGGTACGGGCATAATGCCGCGTCCAACGTGCATCTTCACTAGGCAGAGTGGCCAGCGCTCGAGAAAATTCACCATCGTGGGTTTCTTCAAAGCTGGCCCCAATTTGCCGGGCCAATTCGGTCAACAAGATTTGGCCGTGCGTTGCATGTCGCAAGGCATCGCCACGCAGCAATCGGGCGAACAAGGCCGCGCGGATATCAGTCACCGACGAAAGAATTGCGAACCGCATTTCCGGGAACTGGCCATCCTTCTCCGCGAGCCGAGAAAGCGCCTCCAGCCGCTGCGGCGAGGCAGGCCACGCTCCCAGGGAGAACGCCCATTGCCGGCGGACGCGGGCATCGGCATCTTGCACCAATTCGAGCAGCATCGTTTCAAGCTTGGGCCAACAGCCGGGCACGTTCTCGCTGAGCCTTACGGCGAATTCCCGCACGCGGGGATGTGAATTTTGGATGCCGGAGATCATCCAGTCTGGGTCGCTCGGGGAATGTCCCGCCAATAGCGATAGGGCGAGTAGCCTCCCCTCCGGCGTGCTTTCGCCAGAATTCAGCAGCGCTTCCAAACGAGGTTGGTGCCGAGTATCAGACTGTTCGGCAAAGAGTCTAAACGCCGTGCGGCGATGCCAGGCATTGGGGTGATCCAGCATTGAGACCAACTTTTCGGCGTCCACACTTCCCGGCAAAGCTCGGTTGCCATGCCCTCGGCCGCGATACGTCACGTGATAAATGCGACCCCGATCCCGGCCACTGGTCAGGTCGAGATGCTGTTTGATCGTCTCCGGAAGACTCCAGGGATGCTCAATCACTTCGCGGTACATGTCGAGGATATAGAGCCCGCCGTCGGGTCCCTGAGCGAACTGCACTGGGCGGAACCAATGATCCGTGGAGGCCAAGAATTCACGGCCTCCGTCCACTCGCACGCCTTGAGGAAAAAACCTGTCTTCAACGAGCTGTTTACGGTGGACGAGATTTCCGCCGACGTCGCCCACGAAGACGCGCCCCACATCCTCAGCGGCGAGGCCGTCCCCTTCAAATAGAGTGACGCCGCTGGCGCCGGTGAAATAGCCGGCAGCGCGTCCGCCTCCTTCAATCGGGCCGGTTACCAGGCCTTGGACTCGGAGCCGCGTGCGGACGATGCGCCAAGGTTCGGGCGGGCTAATGCGGAAGACTTCCGCCGCTGGGCCATCCGCGGCGATCGATCTCCGCGTGGGCAGCGGGGCAAGCAGAGGATTGCGTTCCGCGTAGTGCAGATCGTAGGCGATCACTTGCAAATGGTCGCTGTTGGAACAGACGAACTTGCGCCCCCAGCGGTCGAACGAGAGGCCGTGCTGTCCGCCGCCGCTAGTCGGCACGAGGTCCATCGTTTCCGGATCGAACGCGCCATCCACGCCGCGGAGACGAATCGTTTCTGCTTCGGTTTGCCCAGGGCGTCGCACCAAGGCTCCATTGCTACTGGTGGCAAAATGGATGCGGCGGTCGTAGCCCCAACGGAAGGAATTCAGTAGTCCTTGTACATTGTCTCCGCCGAAGCCGGTCAAGACGCGTTCGCGAATGTCTGCTTTTCCGTCCCCGTCTGTGTCTTTGAAATACCAGATGTCCGGCGCGACACCGACAAATACGCCGCCGCGCCAGCAGCAAACCGCCGTGGGCCAAGCCAAGCCGTCCGCGAATACGTGGGAGGTTTCGTAACGCCCATCCTGGTCGAGGTCTTCGAGCAACCGCACGCTGCCCAAATTTTCTTCGAATTGCTCGCTATAGCCCCGCATTTCGACGACGTACAACCGGCCGTGCTCATCGAACTCCATGGCCACCGGATCGCGGATCTCCGGCTCGCTGGCCACGAGTTCGATCTGGTACCCGTCCACCAGTTCGAAAGTGCGGAGTGCTTCTTCCGGCTCCTGGGGAGGTGTTCGGGGTAGTTCCGCCGCGTAGTTCCGCTCAAGCGAGTCGGGTTGTTGAGGCCTCACGCTGTCCGCCGTGGCAAAATACAGGAGGAGACAAGATACGACGTGGGCCATACCTGCTTGGTTTTTCAACTTGGTGAAAATCATCCAGCCAATCACTTCAACGAGAGCAAGAATGCGAGCAAGTGCCGCATATCCGAGGTGGTCATTTGATGATGCAGCCCTTCGGGCATGAGGGAAGTATCCAATGTTTGGTAGGTTTCGACGTCATCGAGGGACAAACGGATCTCGCCCCCGTCGATCGGCATCAAGCTGATATGGTTGCCGCTGCGGAAATGAAATTGCAGGCCGGTAAGCACTTCGCCATCGAGTGTAACCACGGTATGGGCCATGAATTCCTGGGCAATCTCCTCTGAAGGGTGCGTGATCGAACGGATCAGCCGGGCACGGTCCAGGCTACTTCCGATGACGGACAAGTTCGGCCCAATGCGTCCGCCTCGAGCTTGGACGCGATGGCAACGCGCGCAATTCGGTCCAGGATGAAAAAAGACGCGCCGGCCTTCGTCAACGTCGCCGGGCTCGGCGAGCGACGCCAGCCACTGCGGATCGCTTTCGGTCTTTTCCGTCTCGGAATCGCTAATTTGCGGATCGCGCAGGGCAAAGCGTAGCAGTTCCATGACCTCCGCATGATCTTGCGTTTCCCCCGCCGATTCATGCAGAAACTCGCTCAATGCCGAGCGGACTTCCGGTTGCCCGGCATGAGGAGCCAGCCACCGCGCCACGCCTCTGCGAAGTAGCGGAACGCCTTCCTGCCATAGTTCGCGAGCCGCCTCGAGCGAATAGCCTGGTTGTCGCGCGAGCCCCGCCAAGGCATCGGCTCGCAAGGCACGCGGCAGGGTTGCATCGAGCGCGACCGCGAACAATTTCTCCTCGGCCAAGGCAGGCGACTGAAGTGCCCAGGTCCAAACCACGGCCCGCCGCAAGTCCAAATGCGAATCCTGGAAACATAATTCCAGTGCCTCTCGCGCTGCGGGGGAATTGATCTCCTCCAACATGGCCAGGGCATTCCTCCGGGCCGTAACGGGCAAACTTGCGTCGCGCAAAATCTGCAGCGCGGCAATGTCCGCGCTGGGCAAGGGCCGGCGAAAACCGGGTATTTGCGCTTCGTAGGTCCGCAAAAACTCCTCGGAAAGCAATGCTTGTGTGGCCAGATAGACGGAGACCAAGTCTTGCGTCACGGGAGAAATCTCTAGCGCACGTGGCAATTCACCGTGCAGCTTGGTGGACTGTGTTTCGCCAGCCCACATCACGGCCATCATCCGAATCCGTGGATCGGGATCCGAGAGATATCGCCGCCACGCTTCCGGTTCAGGCCGACCCGATCTTCGCGCCCCCAGCAGCGCGGCCAAGCGCAGTGCGGCTTCGTTACTGGATTCCCAATGCTGACGAATCTTCTCATTCTCCGAATGACTGAGTGCCGTGACGGCGGCGGATAGCCGAAAGGGATCGTGGCTGCGGACCGCATCGGCCAACGTTCCTTGGCTGGCATCCCCCAGGCACGACAGCAAAGCGTTGAGCTGCGCTTCTTCCTCGCAAGGTTGGGGGTCTTTGTTCCGGCGGTGGTGTGGTTGGTGTTGATCACGGCATGTCAGACGCCAAATCCTCCCTTGTCCATGATTGGGGTAGTCTTTCTTGACCCAATCGGTGAAATAGACTGTTCCCCGGCTGTCGGCGGTGATGCCCACAGGACGGAAATCGGCGCCCCCTTGGATCACGACTTCCCGTTCGCCTTGGAATGAAGTTCCCGACTTCTTCGGGCGATAACGTTCAATCGCGTGAGCCCCCCACGTCGTGACGAGATAATCCCCTGCATAGTCTTCCGGCAGAGCGGCGTAATCACAGGCCAAAACACCGGAGGGAGCTTCACCGGTCCCGGCAAGCAGCGGCAAGGTGTCGGGTAGTTCGCCGTTCCAGGCACAGTAAGGATGCAGGCCGCTCCCACCATACAGGGAGCGGAAGCCATAATTCCCGCCTCGCATGATGTGCACCAGGCGGTTCGGGCCGCGGGCATCCGGATCGTTGTCGGCACAAAGCAGCCGGCCAAATGCGTCTATCTCCAGCGCGAAGGGATTCCAAAAACCAGTGGCGACCTCCCGCAATTCGCTGCCGTCCAGGCGGCAGCGGACAATGTGACCTCCATCTCCGTAGCCGGAGAGGAATTCCCCGGCGCGGGTGTGCAACGTGTAGGCATGTCCGCCCGTGTTTCCTCGACTCACGTAGAGCCAGCCATCGTGCGATACCAGCACGCCCAAGAGGCAACTATGGGCATAGGTTTGCGAAGTCTCCAGCCAAATGATTTCTCGACGCGTGTCGCTGATGCCGTCGTCATTTTCATCCGACAGCCGCGAGACTCCGGCGCGATGCACCACATAGAGGTCGCCCTGGGGCGAAAAGGCCAAATTCATGGCATCGTCGAACCCGTCAGCGAAGACGGAAATCCGCTCCGGTTTGCCGTCACCATCGGCATCCTCGAAGACCTTGATGCGGTCGGAGTCTGGGCCGTCGTAATCGTGCTCCGGCAAATGCGTGTGCGATTCGATCACGAATAGCCGGTCCCCAGCGTCGACCGTCGCACCGATGGGCGTCACGATGTCCGGCTCGGAAGCGAAGAGAGATAACCGCAACCGGGAATCACGGACCTCCGGCAAAGTGGACTCCGGTGGGGTCGAGTTGGCCAGTTCTGCCCAGGCGATCCATACAAAACACAGGTAGCACGCTCTTGAAAGTGCGGCGAGCGCGCGACCGCGGTAGAGAGGCCACATGTTCGCGTAATCCGGGGCGAGGAATGATGGAGAATGACTTGGCTAATGGGATGCGGAACATACCACTGGCTGGGTCGGCCGTGGAGCCCTAAACCTTCCGCTAGTGCACAATCCAGCACCGCGGAAGAGGATTCCCGGAGGGTTAGCTTAGCGGATCTCCAACATGCGTTCCAACGCGACGAGGGCCCACCGTGCCGTCTCCTCGTCCACTTCGATGACGTTCACGGGCGTCCCCGCCTGAAGATTCTCCAGGCTCCAGCAAAGGTGTGGCAGATCGATGCGGTACATCGTGGCACACATGCAGATCACCGGGGAAAGGAAGTGGATTTCCTGTTCGGGATGTTCTTGCTTGAGGCGATTCACCAGGTGCAGTTCGGTGCCGATGGCCCATTTCGTTCCCGGCGGCGCGTTTTCCACTTCGCGAATAATCTTCCCCGTGGAGCCGCTGATATCCGCCAAATCCACGACCTCCATCGGGCATTCCGGATGGACCAGGATTTTGATGCCTGGGAAGCGTTCCCTGAATTGGTCGACATGTTCGGGACGGAACATCTGATGGACACTGCAATGCCCCTTCCAGAGGATGACCCGGCTCCGCTGGAGGTCTTCCGGAGTGTTGCCGCCCAGTTCGTCCTGGTACGGGTCCCAGACACACATCTCTTCCAGAGGGATGCCCATCGCCTTGGCCGTGTTGCGGCCCAAGTGCTGGTCGGGGAAAAACAGCACACGTTGCCCGCGCTCGAAAGCCCATTCGAGCGCCGCGGCCGCATTGCTGGAGGTACACACGGCTCCCTGCCGCTTCCCGCAGAACGCCTTCAGACTCGCTGCGGAGTTGATGTAGGTGATGGGAATGAGGTTGTCCGTATCGACGACCTCGCCCAGGTCGTCCCAGACATCCTCCACCTGCTCGATAGCGGCCATGTCCGCCATGGAGCACCCAGCCGCCATGTCGGGCAGGATCACGGTCACCCGCTCTCCATCCCGTTCGGCCAGACATTCCGGACGATTGGCCAGAATATCGGCGGTCTCCGCCATGAAATGCACGCCGCAAAATGCGATCACCCGGCATTCACGACTGGCGGAGGCCATTTGGCTGAGTTGATAGCTGTCCCCTCGCAAATCGGCCAGGGAGATGACTTCGTCCTGTTGGTAGTGATGCCCCAGAATCAGTAAACGTTCCGCCATCTGCTCCCGGACGGCGCGAATCCGCTGCTGCAAGGTTTCGTGGTCCATCTCCTTATAAGAATGGAGTTCCAGCGCGGGCGGGTTCGCGTTCGTCGCCACGGTGGCCATAGAAATCTTTCCTTTCGAGACACGCCGAGCACGAGCCTAACGCTGTCTAGGCTGGGCCGGCGCGTTAATTCACATGATGAAGACAATCCTTCCCCTGTTGGATTATATGGGGCCAGCGTGGAGAAACCTAGTTGGTGGCGGCTCGGCTCACGAGAACTGCAAAGTCACGTTTGCAGTAGTTGGAGGCCGAGGGCGGGACGCCAAGCGATGTAATCGGCGGACGCTCGTAACGGTATCTCCGGATCG
>JANQPP010000213.1 GCA_028289405.1 Pirellulales bacterium | reverse complement strand
CGAGGTCCAAGGCGGGACAAGCTGGGTACCATCACGGAAATCATGATTCGCGGGCATTGTGGAAACTGCAAGACGGCGTGACGCGACAGACGCCTATTTTGAGTCGGCACGCGGTCTTGGTAGTCATCCAGCTATTTGGCTTGACGTAGCTAACGGCGTCGAAAGTGAAAGGACTGCCGATGAACTCCTTACAGGTAATCTGCGCGCTTACTCAGAAGCCAAAATCGTTCAACAGGTCCGCATTGGTCGGGTCGTTGGCAATCGCGGCATGGTATTCGCGCACCACGCTGGCGACATCGTTTTCACGATCGTAGAGAACCGCCAGACTCCGCGCGAAGTCGATCGCCTCGGCGTCCAATTACAGAGGTTTTTGCGAATGATTGCGGCACCGAGCTAGTCGGTGCAAATATGAAAAGCGGAGAGGACAGGATTCGAACCTGCGGATCAGGTAATACCCGATCACCGGTTTAGCAAACCGGTTTCTCCCAGCGCTGGCCTCCGTTTCCCGATTCTCCCCCTTTCTCCCCCTTTCTCACCGTTTCGGTAGCATAAAGGCTACCGATTTTGTGCGTGGCCCCCTGCTTCCGGGGGCGAAGTTTCCGGAGGAAACGGAGCGCTTCTTAGCGTCCGGGCCTGGGCGGCTTTGGCGGCTTGGGCTTGATGGGCTGCGGCGGTTTCGCGGGTCGTGGCGGCCTGGGCGGCCTCGGGAGCGTGGTCATGGGGTTTGGACTCTTTGTTGAGGGTGAAAGGAGGGCCCCGGCGTGACGGTTGACCATGCCAGAGACTCAAGAGGCCGTTTCACTGGAGGCACGGCTCCCGGTCCTGGGCGCCCGCCGGGGCCCGAACGTTATCGTACGCTGACGGGCAGCGTGATTTCTCCCGCGGCTTGGCGGGATGTGCTCGCCCGCCTGCTGGAGCAGGCGCAAAGTGGGGATGTCGAAGCGGCGAAATTCTTGGCTCGCGAACTGCGGGCTGCGCGGCTGCTGCCGCATCACCCTCGGGAGTGGAACCCACTCGAGCACTTGCTCTGAGCGACGGCCGCGAGAAAACGAAGTTTTTGATAGCGGCCAGAGCGTTCTTCGGCCGCAAGGAAGTCGGTCGCTTCTTGGGCCAGGAGGGCCAGGGCGCGAATAAGCTTTCCGCCAGACGAGAGAGAGAGAGCGCTGCGCGGATTGGGACGCGCGATAGCGAGCGAGGCCCCTCCCCTGGGTGTTGGTTCCTGCGGGAGCGTGGAACCACAGAGAAGAGGGTAGGGGGCGCGGGGGAGGGGCCTCGTCCCCCGCAAAGAAAAAAAAGCTGGCGGCGAAGCCGCATCGTTTCGTCTTGGCGCCCCGCCCGGTCGGCTTGGCCGACTAGCCGCTGGAGGCGGCGTACAGGGAGGCGGGCGAGGATTTCGCCAGGAGGGCGCTCTTGGCCGTGACGGCCGCAGGAAACGTAGTTTCCGTCTCGGCGGCTGAGCGGCCCCAACTGGAGCGGAGGCTCCAAGGCACGATGCTGAGATGGCCATGACGAGAGAGAGAGCGCTGCGCGGATTGGGCACCGCCGGCCGGATTGGATCCGTTTTCGGATCCACGGATTTCGAGGTCGGAGTTTCCGGAAGAAACGAGGCTTCCGAAGGAAACGAGTTTCTGGAGGAAACGGAGCCCTCCGAATTGGATCGGCCTGGCCGATCCACGGCCGCCAGGAAGGCGGCCTCTCACGCGGCCAGGAGGGCCGAATGGGGGCGCGGAGGCCTTGCCGTGAAGTTGCGCGGCGCGGATGGTCCCGCCGGCCTGCAGGCCCACGGGAGACAAGAAGACCGAGGGGACCCCGGGTCGGCGTCTTCGCCGACTAGCCCTCTTCGGGCGTACATGGATGCCGGGGCCTTGACCGGGGAGCGGCACGGATGCCGCCGGCGAGCCGCGTGGAGGCCCTCACGGGACGCCGCGGGGAGCGGCCGCTGGTTTGGTTTGAAGGAGCCTCCGCATGTCGGCGAGGGCCGCCAGGAGGGCGGCCAGGCCGTCGCCCAGGGAGGGCAGCGGCACCGGTCGGGCGGATGGACGCCCAGCCGGAGGCGACAGAGCGCCGTCGGCAGGATGCCAGCGGCACCGCGCTCATCCGGCGGTTTTGCGTTACGTGAGAGTGGAGATGGTGCGTAGCCTCGAGCAGGGAGCATAGGAAGCGCGCATCGAGCTTCACGCACCAGAAGAACTGTTTCGGGAGTTCAGGTTCGAAGCGCCAGGACGCGGCCAGTTGACGTCACGTTTCGCGCAGAGCTTCCGCGCCGCCGAATGAAAATAGGCGCCGGGACTGCGCAACGTTCCCGCCCGCCGCTTCCGTTGGACCACGGCGATGAGCTCCCGCAGGTCCCCGAGCGAAAGCCCTTCATTGATGACCGCTTCAGCGACGCGGCGGGCAATGGACGGATGCATTTGGCGGTCGCCGACCTCGCGAAAGATCTCGTCGGCGAGTTCCTTCACGCGAACTTCCACGCTGGCCAGACGCGTGGACAGATCCTCGGCGATCGCCAAAAAATCGACCTTGCCAGAGTTGGCGCCAGGGTTGTCGCCCCCATCATGAATCATGATTTCATGGGCATGGCGCTGGTTCGGTCGCTGCGCTCCCTCACCAGCTTTAAGAGTTAGTTCTTCTTCATGATAGGGCGACACTTTTGGCGTCAAGGATGACGCCATCTCCGTCGCCACGGACGGCGGCGGCGACGAACTTGTCGTGGGGAACGTCGCCCGCAGCATCCCGGAATGCTCACGAACGTCGATGTGGGGACTGGCGGCCAGGTCTTCGAGCCAGCGCTGCGCGGCTCGGGATGTGCGGCCCAAATGATGCCCCATCTGCCGGGCCGTGAAAAAGGTTTCGCCGCCGACATTTCGACGGGCGTGGAGCCACCAGAACGCCAGCTTGGCGGCGGCACTCAGCTTTTCATCGGCGAGGACTTCGGCCAGCGGATCCATGCTTACGCCGCGGAATCGTCCTCGATGACCGGTACCAGTCGCAGGCGTTCGCCCGTTGTCCCATCGAAGCGTTCGAGGACGTAGTGCTCGTCGACCACGGTTTCGAGGTGGCACGGCCCGTTGGTATTGCCGTGGAACCGATGGATCAGACCGGCTGCCACCAGTTCGCCCGTCGCGTCACGGATGACGAACCGGTCTCCGTCATGAAAATGCCACAGTTGTTGTCTGGTCATGGCCATCGTCGGTCTCCTGCCAAAAACTCCAAGCGTCGATCTGCGGCAGCCGCTCGGCTGCCTCTTTCAGTTCTTCCCAAGGATGGACGTAATGTCCACCCGTGACGTCATGCTGCGCGTGGTCGAGCATGTGCCGTACCGCCCAGGAACTCGCGACTTTCGCGAGTTCCGTGGCGCAGAGCCGCTTCAAGTCGTGCGGCCGCAAGGCTCCACGTGCCCGCCAGGTTTCGTAGAAACGGCGGCGGCCGGGCAACTGCAGTACGGATGGTGCGTTCGCACGCAGCTTCAAAAACCACCGCAACGAGAAGGAATTGCAGGGCTTCGCCCGGTCGCCGCCACACTTGTCGATTTTGGCGGGGATCCGCAAGGTCTTGGCCGCCAAGTCGACGTATTTCCACTCCAGTCGAGAAAGCACGCCGTACCGCAGGCCCAAGTTGTAGGCCAGCGCCGAGTAGCCCAGCATCCATTCCGGGCTCCCGGCCAGTGCGGCATTCGCGTCACCCAGCGAAATTTGCTTCGGCAGCTTTCTCTGCACGCGTAGTTTTCGCGTCCAGGGCACCCGCTCGATCAAGCCCAGCGCGTCCCGGCACCGCGGCCCCGCCGGCCCACACCGATCCAGGATGGCCTGAACGGCGCGAAGATGCTTGTTCACCGTGTAGGCCGAACGTCCGCCATCAACCAGGGCCGCCTTGAACCGGCAAAGCGTCTCCACATCGATCTTTTCCAAGGGCGGATTCCCCGTGATGCGGGTCCAGAAGTTGAGGCTGGAGCGGTACTCGTCCAAGGTCCTCGTGCTCGATCCGTAGATCAGCGCGCAGTAATAGCGCGAAAAAAACTCGCGAAGAGTCATTTTGAGGCCTCGGATTGTTTCGAGCTTTGGGGGAAAAAGACGCTACCAGAAAGCGTAGCTCAGCGAAACCTGTACATGTGTTCAAAATGCAAAAGAAGGGCTCCCAGGCGCTCGAAACTGACGTAGAAACGTCGTGAAAGCCTCTGAGGCGTTGCCGATTCTCAGACCCTTCTTTTGCAGCGGAGAGGACAGGATTCGAACCTGCGGATCAGGTAATACCCGATCACCGGTTTAGCAAACCGGCGCTTTCGACCACTCAGCCACCTCTCCAAGCCAAACCTTGGCTCAAGTGCCCGCGTTGACGGGCAGACGACTATCTATTTTACGGCGTATGTGGGCTGCCGCAAGCTGGATGGACGACTCGCAGGTCCAATCAAAAAAATCGCCAATTTCAAAGTCGATTATCAACGAGAATTAGCCAGATTCAGGGCCCGCTTGTCTCGCCATATTCCAAAAAACGATGGGAATTGTTTACGAAGCCGGTGAAAGTTCTTGCCGCTTGCTGGCGATCAATTCCAGCAAGGCCTTTTGCGGATTCGCGAACTTCACGATGCCTTCCTCCATCAGTGTTTCCTCAAGATGACGTAAATCCACACGCGCATCGATTTCGCGCAGGACTTCCTCGGGCGGCATGATATCCACCTTGCGTTTGAAGGTCAGCCCACTGTTCTCGACGGCCTCATTCGTCTCGGGCGGATTGGTCTCGATATCACTTCCGGCAAGAGCTTCGACATATTTCCACGGAGGATCGCTTTTGTCCTTGGTGCCCGTGCTTGCGAAGATGATCTCTTGCTGCAAGGGAGTCTCATGGGACTTCCAAAATTCCTCATTCTCAAACCAAATGCGTTTCGCGTTGACGATCCCCACCTGCCCTTGGGCGCTATCTGAGAGCTGTTCCGCATGCTTCTTCGTGTACACGTCCACCCGAGAAACAAAGATGCTGTAAACGCTTTTGAAGTTCGACAAGCTCTCGCGACGCTGGGCGCCTTTCCAAATGGCCTCCCGGGCCGCGCGGTATTGGCTGGGGGTGAAAATCAAGGTTACGTTGAGCGTTACGCCGTGGACACACAACTCCTCCAGCGCGCCGATTCCCGCTGGTGTCGCGGGAACTTTGATCATACGGTTCTTATGGCCAGCGGACCAATGTTTGCCAAGCTTGATATACTGCTTGACCCGTTCCTCATGGCTTAAGCCTTTTTCCTCGTCTTCGAGTAGCGGATCCAGCTCAAAGCTTACGTATCCATCGTCTCCGCCCGTTTTTTCCCAGTCGGGCTCGAAGGCCGCTTGTGCCTGCCGGACGAGTTGGTCGGTCAGGGCCCAAGCACAATCTGCGTCTTCGGAGTGTTGATTCAAAAGCTCTGCCAGAGCCCCGTCAAAGCGACCGGTTTTGATCAAATCGGAGATGATCACCGGATTGGACGTAGCCCCGGTCGCGCCCAATTCACGGTTAGTTCGAACCAAGTCTGGGTCAATGGAATCTAGCCACAGCTTCGTACCGCAAGCGATTAATGACTGAAGTGGGGAGCTCATCGCGGGTTCTCCGGAAAAAGCTTGGTTTCGGTTTCGGAATCCGTCAGTGGGCTACATCATGCCTTTGGAATTCTAGGGTGACAAGCAGGCTGTTTGTATGACCCATGAATTCATGGTCTTTGCTCAATCATTCCCGACCGTGTATGAGCCCACGCATATCGGACGCTCAACAACACAGGCCAGAAAGGATGAATAGGAAGAGATAATCGATATTTCTGATTAGCTGAGTAGGAAAGTTTTCGCTGTATTTATTGATTGTGTTTATTTTGCGGGCGGCGATTGGCCGATTAGGCAGGTGTGCTCAATGTTCTCTCCACGTGGTGCGGTAGGCGCGCGAACAGGCACCGCGATCGGATGAAGGAGGAGTGGGTGACAAGCGCAACTAGGATATTTTGGCTGAACCTGATAGTTCTCGCGCTGGCGGTCCGTGGGCAAGTCGTTGCCCAAGAATTGCTAGACGTCGGCGACGAGGCATCTGCTGTCCAGTCATTCTTTCCGGATGTTACGCATCCGGATGAACCTTACCTGGAATCCACGGATCGCCCAGAGCCTTCCCCATCCTCGGAAGGTCCAGAACTGGTGGGTCCTATCCCGCCCGTGTTTGGCAGCGACCAATGGCGGGACCATCCAGGCCGTTGGTATTCACAGCAGGAAATCATGTTCATGAACCGGGGGCGGCCACGGGAGGTTCGTCTAACGGGGCGCCTTTTGGGCACGAACGGCGTGTTTCCAGTCTTCAGTGAATTTCTAACTTCTCAAAGTGCCCGGCTCCGCAATGCACCCGGGACACGGCTGACACTGGGGACGCATCTGGGCCGTGATGACTATAACCGCGACCGAGATCTCGAATTCACCTTCGATGGCCTCTATAAGTGGGAGGCCTCGAATCAGCTCAACAGCCTGCAGGGGAACTCAGGAGAGCTCTTCTCGCCGCTGGATACCACAGTGGCCGGTTTCAACTTCGTCGATACGCATCAGATGCACTATGAGGCCGACTTCAACAGCTTCGAAATCAATCTCCGCCTTCGAAACCGCCTGGCACGGGACCGCATCGTGATGGGCCCCGACGGTGTGTGGGTCCGAGAAGCCACGCCCGGGCTGGTGCCTTCCTACCTGATCGGGATTCGGCATGTGCGAGCCGACGAATCCTTCCTATGGACGAGTTTTGCCACGGACGCGGATACCCGCAACGGCACATATCACGTCGCCGCGGAAAACAGCCTGGTGGGGATGCAGGTTGGTCTGGATTTGATCTATCAGGACAATTGGTGGACCGCCGGCGCGCGGGGCAAATTCGGCGGATACGTTAATTATTCCCAACAAGAAACCATGGTGAGAATCGTCGACACACGGCCAGCTCCAGGGGACCGGGATGAGTTGGCGACGGCTGAAACCATGGCCGTGATCGGCGAACTTCAGCTCTTATCCACGTTCAGACTGCGGAGCAATATCACATTGCGGACCGCCTTCAATTTGGCGTGGGTGCATGGATTGGTCATCGCGCCCGAGCAGGTCACCTTTGACGTCAGCGATCCGCCCCGGATCAATACCACGGGCTATACGGTCAACACCGGTTTGTCGGTCGGGTTCGACATGGTGTGGTAAAAAAGCTGAACTACTTTCCGAGCCATACCACATCGGGCGACTAGATAGCTTGCTAAGGACTTGAGGAAACGACTGGCCCGCCAGTATCCACCCGGCAATGGGGATGTTGCTGCCGAAATTCGTTCGCGCCTCGTTCGGTGATTTGCGTACCGTCTAGCAATACAAGATTCAGATGCGGCATATCCCCTAGATGTTGCAAACCGGCGTCCGTTACGGCGACCCCTTGCATCCCCAGCCGTTCGAGCCGGGAAGATCGGGAAATGGCGGTGAGCCCTTCATCTGTGATGGCCGTATTTTGTAAATCGAGCCAGCGCAACCGGCGAAATGCCGTGAGCCTTTCCAAGTCTTGATTGCTGACGGGTGTGTCTCGAAGGTCGACGTAGACCACATGTCGAAAAAAGTCGGTCCCCAGACGATTCGTAAGCCAATTGGGAATGTCTAGCGTGGCATCCGCGGCGAGCCGGCCATCAATCAATTGGTAGTCGAAGTAGACCTGCCCACCAAGTGACGCGATGTACGAGGCCGCCGCAGCCTCACGACTTGCTTGGGTTCGTTTGAAGGCCACCAAGGTCAGCAAGATCGCGCTGATAAACAGCACCGCGCAGAGCGCGCGTAGGCTAAACTGCCAGCGGCGTGAAACCGAAATCGAAGAAGTATGCTGCAAGGTGGCTTGCATGCTCTTCCCGCGATGGCTGGGGCCGTCGTTGGGATGGAATTCTCTGTCCGTTTATTGCCCGCGCGGTCGCTATTGGGTCTTCCCTGGTCAGCGCCTGAACGAGCGTTACCATTTCAGTCCGAACCGCTCGCCTCCGGATTGACCCCCAACGCCTCCTTGCAAGCGGCTGTTTTGTTTCTTCCGCCGAGCGCGCTCACGTTCGTCCGGCTCGGGTTCGCTTGTTTCACTGGCGGCCGCTTCCGGTGGCGGTGCTTCGAGTGCCTTGAGAGAAAGCGCGATACGTTGCTTTTCCTTGTCCACGGAGAGGACTTGGGCTTCGATTTCCTGATCCGGTTGGACGACATCGCTGACCTTGGCCACGCGGCGATGGGCCAATTCAGAGATATGGATCATGCCCTCGACGCCAGGCTCCAGACGGACAAAGGCTCCGAAATCCAGAATCTTCGTGACGGTTCCCTTGCAGCGCGTCCCTGGCGGATATTTCTGCTCGGCATTGGCCCAAGGGCTCTCCAGGAGATCACGAAAAGCGAGCCCGATTTTGCGCGTCGCGGCATCGATTTTTTGAATACGGACTTTGACCCTTTGACCGGGCTCCAAGACTTCGCTGGGATGCTTGATCCGTTCCCAGCTCAGTTGGCTAATGTGGATGAGTCCGTCCACACCGCCCAAGTCCACGAACGCACCGAAAGGCTGAAGATTACGGACCACACCTTCGCGAACTTGTCCGACCGCCAACTCTTCGAGTAGTTTTTCTCGGGCTTCCTGTTGCTCACGCTCCAACAGCGCGCGATGGCTGAGCACTAGATTTCGACGCTCTTGCTTGGCTTCGGTAATCACGCAATTCAATGTTTGGCCGACAAATTGTTCCAAGTTTTCCACGCGGTACAGGGAGACCTGGCTCGCGGGGATGAATCCACGAATGCGGTTGACCTCGCATTCCAGCCCTCCTTTGTTCGTGCCCGTGATCCGTGTTTCCACGACCATTCCCACGTTGATGTCGGACCAGTCGCCCACATCCGCCGCGGCACCGGGCAGCGACAATTCGTAGAGCCCATCCTCCGGCTGGAAACGCTGCACGATGACTTCAAACGTGGCCCCAATTTGCGGCGGCTCTCCCAGCTTTTCTAGCGGAATGATCCCTTGGTTGCGTTGTCCCAAGTCAAAAAATACGGTGTCCTTGTGGATGGAAACGACTCGTCCCGTGAGGCGCGTGTGCGGTTCCAGGCTCTCCGACGTCTGGCTCTCCTCCTCCATGAGCGATTCCACGGGCATGTCGCCCAAAGCTTGCTCGATCTCGCTTTGCACTTCGGGAGGCAAGCCTTCCCGGAGGTTGGGCACGGGAACCTTCTCCGCGGGTGGTGGATTCTCCGCTGAAGATGACGGCACGGCGGCCGGCTGATGTGGCGTTGTGGAGGATTTCGTGGAGACTCCTTCTCGCTGCGATCCGATTTTGATTTGGCGCGGCGCCGATTCCGCCGAGGATGAAGAAGGCGCGTCTTCGACCGTGGCGGACTTCTGGGGCTGACCCGGCTCGGCTGGGACTGCCGAACCTCCGCTTATATCGACACTGGTGGGAGGAGTTTCAGCCAGAACTGGATTGTCGCCGGGCGGGACGGCTGGTTCCGTCTGAGCCGGTGAAGTGGACTCCGGCGATGCCGCTTCCGCCGAAGCCACGGGATCCTGGCTTACCGACACTTCGGTTGGAGTGGCTGGCTTGGTGACGGGGTTGGCGGCCACTTGGGACAAGCCTTCGCCGGATACCTCTAGCGGCGTGTCCTGCGTGGTGGAAGAGGCGGAAGGGGAGGGGGGCGTGGGATTGGTTGGGTCGTGTTCGTCCGAGGACATGAGAGGGATTCCTTCGCGAAGCTGGCCACACGTTCTCGGTTCGTGGCCCATCTCCAATTTCTTCAAATCTTCGTGTACCGGATCATCTTTTCCAGCAATTGGCAGTGTACCATTCGTCTTCTGGAGAATACAACCGCGCGGGCAGCGCATCGCGGGTCCAAACGCGCCAATCATTCAGAGACGACTCGCGGACACGAAGTGACAGCGGCCACGCATGCATATTGTGAAGGCCGAAATGTCCTCACCCAAGAGGCCGGTTGTTTACGGCGCCAACAACAGCCGGCCTGGCGCTTCGAGAAAACTAATCACGTCGTTGAGGAAACGAGCCGCCATGGCGCCATCCACAAGGCGGTGGTCGTATGACAGACTGAGAGGCATCATCAGGCGGATCTCGATGTTGCCCTCGACGACCACGGGAAGTTTTCGCGAACGCCCAACAAGCAGAATCGCGACTTCGGGATGATTGATGATCGGCGTGGAGTAAGTCCCGCCAATCGCGCCCAGGTTGCTGATGGTGAACGTGCCGCCCCGCAAATCCTCGACCTGAAAACCGCCGCCACGAACTTTGTCCACGATTTCCGTTAGCTCGTGCGCGATCTGGGGGATACTCAAGCGGTCCACGCCACGTATCGCCGGTACCACGAGGCCGCGTTCCGTGTCCACGGCGACGCCCAAATTGATGTACTGCTTGTAAATCGTCTTGCCGTTTTCCAGATCCAGCGAAGCGTTGATTTCCGGATGCTGCCGCAGGGAAAGCGCGACGGCTTTCATCACGAAAGGCATCATGGTCAGCTTGACTTTTCCGCCAGCGTAGTCGGCCATGCCCCCCTTACGGATGTGATCGAGTTCCGTGATGTCCGCGTCGTCGAAGTTGGTGACATGGGGGATCGTGGAAGCCGACTCGTGCATCTTCGCGGCAATGGTGCGGCGAATTTTGGAAAGCGGTTCCACGCGGATCACTCCCCACGCGTCTCTTTCCTCCGCGCCGCCCCCCGGGGATACAGAGCCGCGATGTCCCTCCCGCACGGCCTGAATAACGTCGTCCCGGGAGATGCGGCCTCCGGGTCCGCTGCCTTGGACGCGGTTCAGATCGACGCCCAATTCTCGTGCCAGCCGGCGCGTGGCCGGTCCGGCGGCAACGGGAAGTCCACCATTGGCGGATTCCAGTGCCGGTGCGGTACTCTTGGCCGTTTGCGGGGGAACTTTCGCCGCCACGACCGGTTTCGCGGGGGATGGTTCCAGCGCCGAAGATGCCTGATCCGTCTCATCGGTCGCATTGGGAATCGCGGGTTCCGGCGAGGCTCGCGCCGGACTTTCCGCTTCCTCGCTGGCTTGTGCCTCAGTTGACGCTTCTTCCGCCGGCTGATCCTCCGCGGGAGTAGGGGCAGGTGCTTGCTGCTCGGCTCCAACCGCATCGACCGTGATCAGCTTCGCACCCACGGGGACGGTGTCGCCGGCCTGCACATGGATCGCCGTGATTTTTCCGGCGGCGGAGCTTGGCACCGGAACCACCGCCTTATCGGTTTCGATTTCGATGATATCTTGCTCTTCCGTGATTTCGTCACCAACGCTGACCAGGACTTCAGCGACTTCGCCCGAGTCGACTCCCTCACCCAGATTCGGAAGATTGACGTCTATACCCATCGTCGTAAATGTCTCGCTTTTCTAGTGTGCCTGAAAAACTGCTGGCTTATCTCGCGGGGGCTGCCTCGCTATGCATATAGCGGATTCGGTTTTTCCGGATCGATCTCGAACTCTTGAATCGCGCGGGCCACCGTTTGTTTCTCGATTTTACCGAGCTGTGCCAGACGATTTAGAGTAGCGACGGTAATACACTCCGCGTCGACCTCGAAATGCCGCCGCAGTTCCGGGCGAGCATCGCTGCGACCGAAACCATCGGTGCCCAGAATTGTCAGGCCTCCTGGCACCCAGGGATTCAACTGCTCCGGCACGGCGCAAACATAATCCGAAGCGGCGATGAAGGGCCCCTCGACCCCCTCGATAGCTTTTTCGAAATACGAGCGGCGAGGCGTCTCCTGGGGATGCAACAAGTTCCACCGCGCGGCCGTATGCGCGTCGCGCCGCAATTCCGTGTAGCTAGTCACGCTCCAAGCATCGCTGGAGATACCGAAACGTTCGGCGAGCAACGTTTGCGCCCGCAGCACTTCGCGGAGAATCGGGCCACTGCCAAAAAGTTGCACGCGGTGCTGGGCTCCATCGGCTTCCTGGGGACCGATTCGGTAGATGCCTTTGATGATGCCTTCCTCCACGCCGCTGGGCATGGGAGGCATGAGGTAGTTTTCGTTCTCGGCGGTGAGATAATAGATCGCGTCCTCACCCAGTTCATACATTTTTCGCATGCCGTCGAGAATGATCACGGCATACTCATAAGCGTAAGCGGGATCATAGGAACGCACCGTGGGAAAGGCGATGGAGTTCAGCAAGCTGTGGCCATCCTGGTGTTGCAGCCCTTCCCCAGCGAGCGTGGTGCGGCCCGCCGTGCCGCCGATGAGAAAGCCTTTGGCTCGGGCATCGGAAGCGCACCAGATGAGGTCGCCAATCCGCTGGAAGCCGAACATGGAGTAGAAGATGTAGAACGGAATCATGTTGATCCCGTGTGAATTGTAGGCGGTGCCGGCGGCGATGAACGAAGACATGGAACCGGCTTCGGTGATCCCCTCTTCGAGGATCTGGCCGTTTTTGGCCTCCTTGTAGTACGTCAATTGGTCACGGTCGACCGGTTCGTACAATTGCCCGATGTGCGAGTAGATGCCGAACTGCCGGAACATGCCCTCCATGCCGAAGGTCCGCGATTCATCCGGTACGATGGGCACGATGTTCTTGCCGATGCTCTTGTGCCGTAGCAACTTGGTGAGCAGGTTGACCACGGCCATCGTCGTGGAAACCTCGCGATCTCCACTCCCTTCGAGGAAATCCTGGAATTCCTCCAACTTCGGCGTTTCCATGGTGACCGGCTTGGTGACCCGCGTGGGCAGATAGCCTCCCAATTCCTTCCGCCGGGCTTGAAGGTATTGCATTTCCGCGCTGTCCTCCGGCGGGCGATAGAAAGGCGCTTGGGCCACTTCATCGTCGGAGATGGGAATACCGAACCGCGTGCGGAATTCGCGGACTTCTTCATCGTTGAGCTTTTTCTGATTGTGCGTGACATTGCGGCCTTCGCCCGCTTCGCCCAGGCCGTATCCCTTGATGGTCTTGGCCAAGATGACAGTCGGTTTGTCCGTGCATTCCACGGCGGCTTGATAGGCGGCGTAAACCTTCTCGGGATCGTGTCCGCCGCGGCGCATCCGGCTGAGTTTTTCGTCCGAATAGTTGCGGACCAATTCCGCCAATTCGGGATACTTGCCGAAGAACTTTTCGCGGATGTAGCTGCCTGGGGTGACGGTGTACTTTTGGTATTCGCCATCCACGACCTCGCCCATCCGCTTGACGAGCAGACCTCGTTCACGGTCCTTGGTGAGCAGGGGATCCCAATCGCCGCCCCAGATGACCTTGATGACGTTCCAGCCGGCTCCACGAAAGATGGCTTCGAGTTCCTGAATGATCTTGCCATTGCCGCGCACAGGGCCGTCCAGGCGTTGCAGGTTGCAATTGATCACGAACTTGAGGTTGTCGAGCTTCTCCCGAGAGGCCAAGGTGATCGCGCCCAAGGTTTCTGGCTCATCACATTCCCCATCACCCAAGAAGGCCCACACGCGGCGCTGGCTGGTATCCTTGATCCCCCGGTCCATGAGGTAGCGGTTAAAGCGGGCCTGATAGATGGCCATGATCGGAGCCAGGCCCATGGAGACCGTGGGGTACTCCCAAAAATTCGGCATCAGCCAGGGATGAGGATAAGAAGAGAGCCCGCCGCCGGGAGCCAATTCCCGCCGGAAATTGACGAGATGTTGCTCGGTCAGGCGGCCTTCAAGAAACGCCCGTGAATAGATGCCCGGCGCGGCATGCCCTTGGAAGTACACCATGTCGCCGGAGAAATCGTCTCCCTTGCCGCGCAGGAAGTGATTAAAAGCAACCTCGAACAACGTCGCCGCCGAGGCGAACGTGGAAATATGCCCGCCAATGCCGAGGCTCTTGTCTCGATTGGCGCGGGTCACCATGGCCATCGCGTTCCAGCGAATGATGCTCTTGATACGGCGTTCGATTTCACGGTCGCCAGGATACGGCGGCTGCTTCTCCACCGGGATCGTGTTCACATAGGGGGTGTTCGCGGAGAAGGGGAGATCCACGCCATGCCGCATGGCTTCATCATCGAGCAGCGTGAGCAACTCACTCACCGCTTCGGCGCCCCGGCTGCGGAGGATGTAATGGAGCGACTCCCGCCACTCTTGAATCTCCACCTGTTCCAGGGAGGGCCGCTTCTGCTGATTTACTTCTGGCTTCGACATTAGTGACACCGCTTTATCTCCTCTCAATACGCAACATGGCGAACCGACATCGAATTTTAGCTCGCATTCGCTCAGGTATTTTTTGTGATTGAACAACTGCTTTCCGCAGCGGCCACGTAAATTCGATTTCTGGCTGTTGTTTCGTCGGACGGAGAGAGGATCCTACTCTAGCCGACGATGAAACTTCCGGTTCTCCGCGATTTATTATCAGGCTTCGGACGAAGGCGGTGGCTCGTCCACCCGCTTTTAACTTTTAGCCGCCCGTTTGGGCCGGTAGATCTCCGTGGCGATGCCGTAGAATACCTCGGCGGCGTTGAAGGCGGTTTCGCTCAGCGTGGGGTGTGGATGAATCGTCTCCGCTAGGTCCCGCGCGGTACAGCCCATCTCCATGGCCAGCACTCCCTCGGCGATGAGTTCTCCCGCGCCCGAACCCACGATGCCCATGCCCAGCAGACGCTCCGTTTCCGGATCGAGAATCCATTTCGTCAGTCCTTCGGTGCGTCCGAGAGATTGTGCCCGACCGCTGGCCGCCCACGGATATTGGGCCACAGTCACTTTTCGGCCTTCCTCTTTCGCCTGTGATTCGGTTAATCCCGCCCAGGCGATTTCCGGGTCGGTGAAAACCACGGCGGGAATGGCCTGCGCGTCGAACACGGCGGGTTCCCCATGGATGGCCTCCACGGCAACCTTGCCTTCTCGGCTGGCTTTGTGCGCCAACATCGGCTCGCCGGCCACGTCGCCAATAGCGAAGATTTTGGGATCGTCCGTCTGCTGCCGTTCGTCGGTGACGACAAATCCTCGCTCATCGATCTTTACTTGTGTATTTTCCAGGCCCAATTGGTCGCTGTTGGGACGACGGCCGATCGCCACCAACACCCGGTCATAGGATTCCTTCACCACCCCTTCTGGTCCCTCAAATTCCGCTTCGACCTGGGAGCCGGATTCGCGAAGTGAAGTTACCTTGTGGTTCAAGTGAATCGCGGTGAACAGCTTCGACAATCTTTTGTGTAGTGGCTTCACCAAGTCGGGATCCGCTCCGGGGAGCAAGCGGTCCATGAATTCCACCACGCTGACCCGCGAGCCGAGTTCAGCATAGACCGTGCCCATCTCCAAGCCGATGTAACCGCCACCGATGACCAGCAAGGACTCCGGTACGTCCGCCAACGCGAGCGCGCCGGTGGAGTCCATGACCCGCTCGGAAACTGACTGAAAAGGGGCGGGAATTGTCGGTCGTGAGCCCACGGCCAAAATAAGGTGATCATAAGTGACAATTTCGTCGCTGGCTCCTTCTTCCGTGCGTTCCACGCGGAGAGTACCCGAATCCTCGAAGACGCCGCGCCCATGCAGCACGCGGACTTTTCTTCGTTGAGCCAACTGCTTCAGCCCGCCGGTGAGCGTATCAATGACCTGATCTTTCCGAGCCCGTAGCTTTTCGACTTGAATCTGCGGTGACGTCCATTCCACGCCCCATTCCGCCATTTCGCGTGTTTCGCTGATGACCTTCGCCACATGCAGTAGCGCTTTGGAAGGGATGCAGCCTCGCAACAGGCACACGCCGCCGAGTCGCGGTTCTTTCTCCACGACGGTGACTTCCATGCCGAGGTCCGCGGCCAAGAATGCCGCCGCGTAGCCACCAGGCCCGCCACCCAATACCACTAACTCCGAATGCATTCCCTTGTCCTTACGTGGCACTTCTCCGAATCATCAACGAACCGAAGCACCACTCTATTGATATGTCTATTCGCACGGGCCGGATCCGCGCACGACGGTTAATCGCCCGGCGTCAATTTAAGCCTGGTTTACTTCGACACAAACCCTTGCGCATCTGAGAAATATAGCATTTCGTCCCTGGTGTGCGTAGACGCGACATCCCGGTTCATCCCGCAGTTGCGGGCTTTTCGCGACTGTCCGTATGAGGTCCACAAACCGTCCGATCCGCAAATTCATCGGCGTCCCGAAGTTTCTTCCGGAATTATATCCTGGCACTCCTCATTTCGCCGATCTCAGGACCTCACCATAGCCATGGGATGGCCACAACTCCAGGCGTGAAAAGGATATCCGCTTACTTCTCTCGTCCGCTCGGCGACAAGGAAGTTTTGATTCGCTTCAGCGATTCGTTTTCCGGAAGCTCCTTGTAGTAGGAATCCAGCGGGTAACAGCCGGAGACCAAACCATGCCGGGGGGCCGTCGTGCAGTCGCTGAAGGTGCGGCAAACCTGCCTGCGGTGCATTTTTCCCTGATTGAGCGTGTCCGCCGGAAGCGTGGGATAGGAAAGTACCATCCGGCCTAATCCCACCGCGTCCGCCCAGCCTTCCCGCACAACAGCTTGCGCGACGTG
This sequence comes from Pirellulales bacterium, assembly GCA_028289405.1. Taxonomy (GTDB): domain Bacteria; phylum Planctomycetota; class Planctomycetia; order Pirellulales; family JANQPP01; genus JANQPP01. Next base: position 21,493 of record JANQPP010000213.1, on the reverse strand, counting down.
GGGCAGATAGTCCTGCAGATAGGAAAGCCCCGAGCCCACGATCGGCACGTCCGGAACCGCTGCCTTGCATTGCCGCGTGGCTTCGATTTGCCGGGCAACCCCCACCAGTGGATCCTCCGGAGGCAGGTAACCATCGCTGGGGGGGAAGATGGCGGGACGCTGAATATGGGGACAGTAGTAGGGGCTACCGCAAGAAATATTGAATGCTGCCACGCCGTCCTCGCATAGCCAATGCAGAAGTTGCAAGGGCTCCGTCAAATCCAAGGAGAGGGGATCCTCCTCGCTAACACCAAACCCCAATGCGTAGGGGAGGTGATCGGCGTACGGCATCGGCTTGCCGATTTCACGACTTGTGGCATAAGGCACGGTGTCGAAGATGCTCAATCGGACTCCCACCAGAAGTTCGGGAACTTCGTCTCGAATCCGCCGAATGATCGTGCGTAGCAGCTTGGCTCTACCAGCGAGGTCTCCACCGAAGCGGCCTTTGCGAGAACGGGCACTTAGAAACTCGTGCAGCAGATAGCCGTGGCATGCTTTCACGTCGACGAAGTGAAATCCGACCTGCTGGGCCAGCGCGGCCGCCGCCACGTATTGGTCGATGAGTTTTTCTAGCTCTTCGTCGGTCCATACCACCGAATCATCGTCCGATCCGATACCAAACTTATCATCCAGCAAGGGATGGTGGTACGCGATGCGGGGTTCCAACCGAGGCCCGTTGGGGCGAGAGAATCGTCCCGAGTGTGTAAGCTGCAAGCCGACAAACAGGTCATCCGTTCGTCCGCAGGACTCCTGATGCGCGGTGAGGAGGGTATCCAGCAGGCGGGCAAGGCCGCTTCGATTTTCCTCGGTGGCCAACGTCTGGCGAGGGTTCGCGCGTCCATCGGTTTGCACGGCAGCCGCTTCGCCCCCCCAAATCCACTTGGCGCCGCTGAGCCCAAAATGCTGCCAGCGTCGTAGCGTCAGCGGCGAAGGGGAGCCATCCAGTTCGGCGTCCCAGCCTTCCATGGGATGGATGCACCAGCGATTGCCGACGCGAAATTCGCCAATCTGGAGTGGATCGGCTAAGGGGGAACCCGACTCGCGGGTCAGAATCGTCTCATCCATGGGCCACGCGATATCCAGTTCGGCGAGCCGGTCGCGAAACTGATCCACGGTCTTGAACTGCGCGACCTTGGGATACACGGGACTCCTCCTGCAGGGGGATCAAAAAGAAAGTGCGGATTCACGGGCCTAGCTTGCCGGCGCGCGCCAGCGGAAATTGTATGGCGGTCGGCGAGATTCCACGAGACTCTGCATGCCTCAACCTGTTTTCGATTCGCTACGAGTGAAATCCTCATCTCTCGTCTCGGCCCGATTTGACTTGCACGGTGGCTAGAACACAATGGAGTGGAGGCCTTGGCTGCCATCCTGGCACCGCTTTTCGCCCAGCGATCCCACCGGACTCCGGAACCGCCGGCAGGGGAGAATTCATGTTGCAGAAATGTTTCCCCTGGCAGAGGCGAGGTAAATGCATCCCGCACAGGGAAACCGCCTGGAAAGGGATCGCTAGTTGCTTCCTATGGAGTGCGTGGATCGCTTGCCATGCGCACCATGCGCCGGCCGCCACGGTCATCCTGAAGGATGGCCGGGTGCTGATGGGATCCACCGCGCGGATTCCGACACTCGCTCGTAAACCGGATGGACCGGACCGAGTCCCCTTGATTGTGATGGTGGACGATGATCTCCGGCGGACTTTCGTTTCACTGCATCAAATCCGCGCCGACGGCGTGACGCCCGAGGATGACCTGCAATCGATGCAGCGAATCCTGCTACATCAGCGGGTGACCTCCGGGCGGCGTTTGGGAAGTATCGGTGTTCTGTTCCGGGTCGCGCCGTTTGACGAATATGGGCGGCGGTTGGTGCAGTTGGCGGGGCCTAAACGCGATATCAATGTCTTGCAGGGGATCACCGAAATCACGCCGCGCTGGACGCGGGTCGAATCGCTGCAAATGGCCAAAACGGCCTCCTATGAATGGGACATGCGGATCGCCACCAGTTCCATTCCTCGTGATACCTTGCACACAATTCTCGACAAGAAAATCGACCGCACGAAGAAAGAGGACCGGCTGCAACTGGTCCGGCTATTTTTACAGGGGGAAAGATATGGCGATGCCCGCGAAGAACTCGCCGAGATTTTGCGGGAGTTTCCGGACGCCGCGGAGGACTTGGGACCGCAGTTGGCGGCGCTGAGGCAATTAGAGGCCGAGCAACTGCTCCGCGAATTGCAGCGACGGAAAAACGGTGGACAACATCGGCTCGTCCGAAACCTGCTTGCTGAATTTCCCACCGAAGGCGTCGCGGGCGAGACGCTGATCGAAGTGCGTGAAGAACTAGACGCCTATTCCCAAGCTGAAACCGCTTACGAGGCTTTCAAGGCGTCTTTCGCGGAAAATCGCGCCTTGGTCACCGAAGAGCTTTATCGAGTTCCCCTAGAGACCGTGCAGCGTGAACTTTCAGCGGAGCTTTCTCTCGAGACGTGGTTCAACACGTCGCAGCGGATGGCTTCCTACCTGCGTTTCGAGAGCGACACGGCCACCGACAACGAGCAAAAACTGTCCTTGGCGATTAGCGGCTGGCTGGTGGGAAGCTCGCTAGCCCAAGCCAACCTGCCCACCACGCTCTCCCTGTGGCAGGTCCGCCAGATGGTCCGCGATTACTTGCGGGAACTCGATCCGGGCCGCCGCCGGCTGATCCTCACGGAGTTGCGCTCGCAAGAGGGGGCAACGCCCAAATACATCGCGGCGCTGCTCGATCACATGAAACCTCCGCTTGATCCGCCGGAAGCGGTCGAAGGCATAGATGGCTACTTTCAAGTGGAGTTGCCAGCCGAAGAGGACGAACTTCCGCTGGGTTATCACATCCAATTGCCGCCCGAATACGACCCGTACCGCCGTTATCCGGCGATCCTCACGCTACACGGAGCGATGTCCACGGCGGCCCAGCAAATCGATTGGTGGGCCGGGGAGGTAAACGAACAGGGCCAGCGCATCGGCCAAGCAGCGCGGCACGGTTATATCGTGATCGCCGTGCCGTGGGCGGGGGACAAGCAGACGGTATATGGATATTCCGCGCGGGAACATCAAATCATCCTGGATTGCTACCGGGACGCTTGCCGGAAATTTTCCATCGATACCGATCGTGTCTTTCTTTCGGGCCATTCGATGGGCGGGGATGCGGCTTGGGATTTGGGGCTAGCGCATCCCGATCTGTGGGCGGGAGTGATTCCCATCACGGCCCAGGGGAAAAAATACTGTCAACACTACACACTGAACGCCAAGCATGTGCCGTTGTATTTCGTGGGCGGTGAGCTAGACGGCGACAAGATGTTCGAGAATGCTCCGATCCTGGACCGCTATCTCACGCGCTCGGGATTCGATGTCACGGTCGTGGAATACCGGGGCCGAGGACACGAGCATTTCCAAGACGAGATTCAGCGGCTCTTCGAGTGGATGGGACTGCATCGGCGAAATTTCTTTCCCGAGGATTTCACCGCCGTCACGATGCGGCCCTGGGACCGTTTCTTTTGGTGGGCCGAAGTGGACGGGCTCCCGTCACGCGTCACCATTCTTCCGCATCAGTTTCCCGCGCGTAATCCTCGCCCGATGCAAATTCACGGTACCGTGAACGTGCGGAACAACCGCTTGCGGGTCACGACGGGCTCGAAATTCGTGACGCTCTGGCTGACGCCGGAAATGATCGATTTCAATCGCCGGATCGAACTTCAGATCAATTCCCGACGCACGTCCGACGATTACCTCGAACCAGACATTGAAACCATTCTAGAGGATGTCCGCTTGCGTGCGGACCGCCAACATCCATTTTGGGTGCGGCTGGCCATGCAAGCCGGCAGATGACGCGTCAGTATCCTCGGCAACGTTACTTACGTAGCGTAAAGCCGACGATGTACCAGCCGTCCTCTTCAGACGTGGCGGCTATGCCGGACGGCCCCAGGTAACGCCTTACGACCTGATAGTCGGGAAGCTTGCTGCCGTCGATCTTCTGTTCCCGCGTGACCCCCTCCTCTTCGCCGAGGATCCCGTTAAGCAGCCGGCCAAACATCGACTTGGATTCCGGCAGCTTGCCCATCTTGATCAGTTCGTAGGTGGGCCGCATCGTTTCATCTGTCCGGGCGAAGCGCTGGAAACTCTTGGGGCCGGACCGTAGGCGCGCCAATTCGTCCATCACGATTTGGTATTCCACGCTCGCTTCCAACTCCTTGTTTTGGCCCGATTGTTCGAGGATCCAACGTAGGAAATCGAGGTGCGTGCATATGAAGAGTTGCCCGTGCGCCACGGTCACGGCGGAACTAGGAAGTCCGGCGAACTCCTCATCCTCTTCGTAGGGATCCTCTTCCTCTTCGAGACTACGGAGCCCGCCGAAACGTGGTTCGGGCTCTTCATCCCATTCCGGATCCTCCTCCGAGACGATTTCCCACACACGGTGGCCGGCGATTTCATGCGGGATCGCCAGCGGATCGGTCTTCATCTGCTTTTCAATGGTTTTGGCCAGGCCCTCCATGTCGGTCGTCACGGTGGCCACGAGGATGCGTTCGCTTTCGGTGGAGACGGGAAGGACGTTGTCCCGCACGACGGTGACGCGGTCCCCCAGCAGGCCCACGAAGTCCCGACGGATGTCGAGCCCCGGCCCATTGGGCATCGTGCGGATGTTCTCCAACGTATCCTCGAAGAAATCTTGATCGTCTTCTTCGTCGATGCGGGTCATTTCGTTGATCAGCGTTTTCGAGGATTCGAACGCGTTGTCGACGTCCACACTAAAGCTCAAGTAAGATGCTAATTCGCGTGGTACCCAGAAATAAGGGCTCAAGTCCGAGATATTGGGAAACTTGAGCATTCGGGCGGCCAAGTCGTATTTCTCTTGGCTTTCACGGTTTCCCGGAGCATAGACGAAAGTACGGTGCAGTACTTCGTGTTGCCCGGTGGAAAGAAACACGTATCCGCCCAAGCCTTGGATCGCCTTGAAGCCCTGGTTGCCAAGGATCGCCAGGAAATCATATTTGTCGGACCATGGATTCCGTCCCGCGGCGCGGCGGATTTCGGCAAGGCCAAATGGCTCCAGGTACCATCGGGCTTCGGGAGATTTTTCCCCGGCGTCTTGTTGGCAGCGGGCCATCACGGCCTGATAGGGTGCCAGGCTCCCCAAATTGCCAGTGGCTTCCGCGGACTCCAACCGCGCCAGCGTTTCCTGTAGCAAGGGCTGATCATCGGAGACCAACAATACGTCTTGGTAGTGGCAGGTGATGATTTGCCGCACTTTCGTGTTCTTCGGAGGCAAATCATGGAGGGTGATTTCCGCGTTCTGGAGCTTTGTGCTGCTTGTTTTCGCTCCTTGCTCGTTGAGTCTTTCAGTGGCTCGGGCCAGCGTTTCTCGGACTTTTTCTTCCCGCCCCGCCGCATCGACCAAGAGGATCCGCGCCCGCCGCGTCTCCGGCATGCGAACCGTCGCGTAGCTGACTTCTCCCGACGCCATGTCGTACAAATCCTGCCACGTTAATCCCAGCCCTGTTCCCGCCGAACTCCAATTGCGGTCAGCCTGTTCGCGGAGGTCCTCGATGAAAGGTTCCATGACGGGGTCATCGAGGAGTTGTCCCAATTGCGTTTTTTCCCACGCTTCTCGAAGCAGGGTGAGGTTATCGGCGGCCACGTATCCCACCGTATTTGCCGGCAAGAGCCTTTCGCTCAAACGGTTTTCCGCTCCCCAACACGATTGGTTTATCCAGGCGGAAACCAGCAGAATGAGGATGAGAAATGTCGGTTGAAGCCGTAACACAAAAACCTCCTTGGGACGCGCGGAACGTCCCCGGTGTGGGAAGGAAGAATCCATCAACTATCTGTATCGGTCGATTCGGGCCGTGCGATGATGAGGAATACTACGGAGCCGCGTGCCCTTGGGATCGATTGCCCGTCAGAAAATAGAGATTGGGAAGTATGGCATGTTTTCGAGGACTTTGCCATCCAATTTTGGCGGTTTTTGACGCCAGACACACGCATCACGCGACGAGGGCCCCACCTTGGTCGTTCGATCTTTCGATGAACCGCAGGCTGCCGGCGATGGTTAGATTGAGGTGTAGTCTTGAGGGCATGGGCGCGAATTCTTCGGGCTCGCATAATAGGTGAGCCATGCGGAAATTCTCGGAACAAGCCCTCATCCACGATCCCATCCACGGCTATTTGCCTTTCCATTCGGTCCGAAATCTGGCCGAGGACGAGGTCACCGAACGCGAGATTTTGGATCACCCCTGGCTGCAGCGGATGCGGCAAATTCACCAGCTTCAAACCGCCTGGTGGGTCTTTCCCTCGGCGGAGCACACGCGGTTTCAGCATGTCGTGGGGGTGATGCATCTGGCCGGCAAAGTGGCCGATGCCCTTTACGAATCGTTGAATGGTGTTTGTCCAGACGTACCCAGCCGGGCGTATGTCTGCTCGCTCATGCGTCTGGCTGGGCTGCTGCACGACGTGGGGCATGGTCCCTTCGGCCACTTCTTTGATGAGCATTTTCTCAAGCGATTCGGGCTGACGCACGAATCGCTGGGGCAACACATCATTCGCCACGAACTCGGCGAACTGCTGCGGAAAGTCCGACGCTCTCCCTACGGCGAGCTAGGGAGCGATGAAACGCTCGATCCATCTCATGTGGCCACGCTGATTGCCCGCCCACGCGGCGATGATACCTCGGAACTACCGCGCTGGCTTACCCACTTGCGCAGCCTGTTTAGCGGTATTTACACCGTGGACAACATGGATTTCGTGCTCCGCGATGCCTACATGTCGGGCTACAATCCACGGGCCTTTGATCTCGATCGTGTTTTGCATTACAGCTTCTTCACCGAGCAAGGGCTCACGCTACATCTGCGCGGTGTTGACGCCCTGCTGCGTTTCATGGGAGTGAGGGCGGAACTTTTTCGGACCGTCTACTTCCATCGCACCGTCCGCGCGTTGGATCTCACCTTGGCCGATTTGTTCATGGAATCCGCGGAGCTACTGTTCTCCGGAGATCCACGGGAACATTTGTCGGAATATCAGCAGTTCACCGAATGGTCGCTGCTGGTCGATGTCCGTCACTGGGTGAATTCACCGGACGAGAAAAAACGGCGGTTGGGCCCACGCTGGCGAAGGCTGCTAGACCGGCAAGTCGAGTGGCAGATGTTGATCCAGCGGACATTGACGTTCGAACCAGGTGAGGCGGAACGCAGCAGCCTGTTCGATGACCGAGACTTGCTAGAAGCCGCCATTCGCAAACGGCTGCCCTCAGAGATCAAGGACATCGAATTACGCGTGGACTTGGCCCGGCATGTGTATCGGCCAGGTGAAGACACTCCGGCGGCTAGGCAAAACTTCGTGTATGATCCCTCGACGGGGCGCGTTTCACCCCTGCAACAAGACTTGCTCGTGCGGCGGCTTCCCATGAGCCAGCGAGTTTGCCGCGTCTACGCCCGGGAAATGCATTACGCCAAACCGGTTGCCGAAGCACTCGATGCACTGCTGGGGACGAGCCACGCGGATGATTTGACCAATATGTGACTTTTTCAGTAAACGGACATGCCCAGGTTCATCGCGAACCCGAATCAGCTTCCTTGTTAAGTGGTTGAGATGACTTCTTCTCCCGAAACGTTTTCCCATCCGCTGGCGGAACGCTATGCCTCGCCAGAAATGCTCGCGCTGTGGAGTCCGCGACGCAAATTCCGAACCTGGCGCGCGCTGTGGGTCGCCCTGGCGGAGACGCAAGCCGAACTTGGTTTGCCGGTCACTCCGGAACAGATCGCGGAACTCAAAGCTCATGTGGATGATATCGATTTCGCCGCCGCTTCCCGCTACGAACGGGAACTGCGCCACGATGTGATGGCGCATGTTCGCGCATACGGGGATGTTTGCCCTCAGGCGGCGGGCATCATTCACTGGGGCGCGACGAGTTGTTTTGTCACGGACAACACTGACCTGCTGTTGATGCGGGAAGGGCTGCGCTTGGTCCGCTCGCGACTCTTGGCGGTGATCGAATCGCTGGCCGAATTCGCCGAAAAATACAAGGACCAGCCCTGTCTGGGCTTCACCCACTTGCAGCCCGCGCAGCCGACCACCGTGGGCAAACGGGCCTGTCTTTGGCTGTACGATTTAGTGCAGGATCTAACCGAATTGGACCACCGGCTAGGCCAGTTAAAGGCGCGGGGTGCCAAGGGGACCACGGGCACTCAGGCTAGTTTCCTGCAACTCTTTGGCGGAGATCATGAACGGGTACGGCAATTGGATCGCCGGATCGCCGAAAAGCTGGGATTCGAAGACAGCTTTGCGGTTACGGGGCAGACGTACCCGCGTAAGGTGGATACGCAGGTCTTGGAAGCCTTGGGGGGCATCGCCCAGAGCGCTCACAAATTCGCTAGTGATCTGCGCCTGCTACAAAGTTGGAAAGAGATCGAGGAACCGTTCGAAGAGCATCAGATTGGTTCTTCGGCCATGGCTTACAAACGCAACCCGATGCGCAGTGAACGCATGTGCGGCCTGGCCCGTTTCGTGGTTTCGCTATCGGGAAATGCAGCGCAGACCGCGAGTACGCAGTGGCTGGAACGAACGCTGGACGACAGCGCGAATCGACGCTTGGTCTTGCCGCAAGCTTTCTTAGCGGTCGACGCCTTGCTGTTGATTTATGCCAACGTGGCCCGCGGATTGGTGGTTTATCCGCGCGTGATAGAGCAGCGGCTGCATGCGGAATTGCCGTTCATGGCCACGGAGACCATTCTGATGGCAGCCGTCGAGGCGGGCGGCAATCGGCAGGAGTTGCATGAGAAGATCCGCCTTCACAGCCAGGAGGCCGCCCGGCAGGTGAAAGAACAGGGAGGGCCGAACGATCTGCTGTCGCGGCTCCAAGCGGAACCCGAATTCCAGCACATCGACTTCGCTTCGCTGTTGGACCCGGGCCAATTCATAGGCAGGGCTCCCCACCAGGTCGAGGAGTTTCTCCAAGACGTCATGCGCCCGCTCCTACAAGCGAATCAAGACCGCCAGCCGGCGGTCAGTTCCGATCTGCGGGTTTGAATCGCCAAGAGTGGGTCCGCGCCTCTGCCCGCACTCTTCATTGCAAGCGATTTTGCTCGGCGGAGGAGAGGACCGTCGGTGGAGAAAAGTGGAAACTCTCCACGATTTCACGATCCAAAGTCTCCAAACGTGGAACCAAAGGTTCTTCAACTGTGAAGGCGGCAACCGCCTGCTGTCCATCAGGTCCGATGATTTGATAGTAGTTCCATTGGATGGGCAACTCGGACACCTTACCGATGGCCACCACTTCTAGGAGCCCGTGCCCGCCCGACGTTTGGCCCTGGGATGCCCGTACGAACTGGCCAAAGAAATCCCCCAAGGCTTGATGGACGTCACGTTGAAAATTTTCCAGGGAGACTCGTTTCTGATCGCCCTTGTCCACGAACGCCAGGTTGCATTGGGCGATCAAGTCGCCCCGGTCGATTAGGCGGGCCACCAGTTTGGAGTCCGTTTCATCCGTGATCTTCCACCGGGCATCGTGAACGAAGCCGAAGGAGGACTCTTCGGATTGGTACTCCAAACGCTGCCCCGTCGAGGTCTCACGTGCGGATTCCGCCAATCGCACGGCAGAGAAGTCCAGATTGCCCTCATTGGGGCGAATTTTGACCTTCACCCGGGCCACGACGTCCAGACCCGGAGCGGCATGCCCGATGGCCCGTTTCTCCTTGATGATCATGGCAAACCAGGTGACGCGGTGGGCTTGGGTGTCAAAATACATCCGGCCCGTCAGTTCGATTTCACTGGAAGTGCCGTCCACGGAACCGGCAACCTTGCCTTCCAGGCTGAACCGCGCTACGCCCTTCTCGATGGATAGCAAGGTCCCCCGCACATTCACGTCATGAGCCAGATCAAGCCCGAGGATGCGGGGCATAACATCCGTTGGAAGTTGCCAGGTGCCGCCGATTTTCAAAGGCTCCGTGGGTAACAACCGATCCACAAGCATGCTGTTCGCTGGCATGTCGATCAATTCGAGTTCCTCGCGGGTCAGAAAGCCTTCAGCGGGCGCGAAATTGGCTGATTCCGGAGCGACCATGAGGCTCATGACCCGGCGGTCGCCGCGCAAACGCGGGCGTAATTCGTTGTTACCGATCTTTAGTTGGGCTTCGGCAGCGCGATAGCGACGGTAGGCGACCTGGCTATCCGGGTCTTTGCTGATCGAGGCGAGTTGCTCGTCGTAAAGGCATTCCCCTGTAACATTAATAGGCAGGTCCCGCGATTGCTTGCCCTGCAATATTTTGAGCGTGCCCGCAACCTCCATTTTCACGCGGACCTCGCTTTTGTCCCCCACTCGGCGATGGGCAGTAAACTCGTGGGTCTGCTCCGCGGCCAAGGCAAATACCGGCACCCAAATACTTAGGAGGCAAGTTCTTACCGCGACGAGTAGGCCAGTCCATGGAGATTGGTTTCTCGAGGGCATCAACGGTTCCTCCCCCTGGGACGAATGAGACATTTGCTTGGCTGAAATGGAGAATAAGCCTGGCTCCAGCCCCCAGGGGCTGATGCAACGCATGCCATTCCCTGGTGAATCGAGACAGACTCCCCCTTTCCATGCATCGGACTGGAATGGCCGCGCGGATGAGGAGCAAAATCCGGTTCACATCGAAAGGGTATGAAAATTGGGTACTCGGACTTCCTAGGGCATTTCGGGAAATACGGCCATGGTAGCCTGTCACCGGTGACCTTATGGCATGCAGCACCCCGTTTTTCCCACTCTACCTGTACTTCCTTTCGCGGTTCCGAATGGCCGAGAGCACCGCAGTCCGTCACTTAGGTGCATGACACCTCTGCATCCGAACCATAAGAAATTACTGGATAAATACTTAAGGATTTCCCAAGCGGTCCGAACTGCTCCTAGATTATTGAGGATTGGAAAATTAGTTCAAAAATAGTGAACTTTTGACCAACTATTCGTCACTATGGTGCGTAGATATGGGTGCAGCCACCTGCGGTTGTGAATCGCTCGCCGAAAACCAACGAGCTCCGCAGACCCCTGAAGGCGCGGAGGAGTCATCAGTTTGGCCGATCGAATCACAGGCAATCCACGGTGACGGCAAACGGAACAGAAACTTTTCGGAACGCTTTTTGCTAATCGACTTGTCCACGCTAGCAAGGAACGCTAACGCATCGGAATCAAGCATCGGCTACTCCTTGTGCGAGAACCGCAGGGAACAAAGAGGAGGCTCGATCGGTTAATTGAGAGGAAGTGTCAGCCATGAAACGACAATTCGTCACTCCCGCGATGAAAGAGCTATGCGATCAGCAGGTTCGCTATGCGCCTCGGGCGAAACGGCTCGAGCAGATCGACCGGGCTGAGCGCTTGCTGCAAGAGATCGAGCCTGACCGGACATACCCCTACGAATATATCTGCTATCGATTGACGACCTTCCGCCCCACCTCGCATGTAGATGTGCTGCTTTCGGGCGCGGATGCGGTGCACGACTTGCACCTTTTCGTGGAAGATCTGTCCGCGTCGGTCAATCTGCAGGCGGATGCGGTCGGAGAAAAGGTGCTCACGATGGAAGAACTGAGCAAGGAATTTAATGTCTCCCTAAAAACGATCGCCCGCTGGCGGCAGCAAGGTCTCGTGAGCCGCCGATTCGTATTCGACGGTCGGCAACGGGTGGGTTTCCTGCAGAGTTCGGTGGATCGTTTTGTCCATGCGAATGAAGACCGCGTTCGCCGCGGGTCCAGTTTTCGCCAACTGGATGACGTGGAGCGTGAGCAAATTATCCAACGTTCGCGACGCCTAGCCAACGTGGGCGGAACCCCCTCGGATGTGATTCGTCGAGTCGCCAAGCATATGGGCCGCAGCCCCGAAACGGTTCGGTATACGATCAAAGCCTTCGAGCAGGCCCATCCGGACCTGGCGATTTTTGCTGATCGCAGCGCTCCTCTCAGCGAGGAAGCCAAGCAACGAATTTTCGATAAACTCGAAGAAGGGGTCTCGGTGGCGATGTTAGCCCGAAGGCATGGTCGAACTCGCTCCAGTATCTACCGCGTGGCGCGCGAGGTGCGGGCCAAAAAGATTGCCGAGTTGCCACTAGATTACATGGCGAACGAAGAGTTCACCGAGCCTGATGCGGAGCAACGTATCCTCGCGGACCCGCCAATGGAGTCGAAGGCGTCTAGAAAGTCTCGCGCGGCCCCGGGGTTGCCCCCTTATTTGGCCAGCCTATATGAGTTGCCGTTGCTGACTCGGGAACAAGAAGCCCACCTTTTCCGGAAATACAATTATCTAAAGTTCAAGGCGTCGCAGTTGCGGGAACGGTTGGATCTGGAGAATCCTGTCACGGATTTGATGGATGAAATCGAGGAGTTTCATCGTCAGTCTTTGACGGTCAAGAACGAGATCATCCGCTCAAATCTGCGGCTCGTGGTGTCCATTGCCAAGCGGCACGTCGGCTCGAATGCGAACTTCTTCGAACTGGTCAGCGACGGCAATGTTTCGCTGATGCGGGCCGTGGAGAAATTCGACTACAGTCGCGGGAACAAATTCAGCACGTACGCGACCTGGGCCATCGTGAAGAACTTTGCTCGCACGATTCCCGGTGAACACCGTCAGCGAGAACGTTTTCGCACGAGCCAAGGAGAGGTATTCGACAACTACGAGGAATATCGCACGAATCAGCGGGCCCTGGAAAATGAGCAATCTCGTCGTGAGCGACAGATTTCTCGAATTTTAGAGCACCTGAACGAGCGCGAGCAGCAAATCATCGTGAACCGCTTCGGCTTGAGCGGGCATGAGGAACCTCGCACGTTGAAGCAAGTCGGCGAGATCCTCGGAGTCACGAAGGAGCGTGTCCGTCAGATTGAGGCCCGGGCCATGAATAAGCTGCGTTTGGCGGCAGCCCAGGAGAAAATCGACGCGCCGGCGGATGAGTGATTCGGTAAAGAACTGGCTTCCGAACCTTGTGAATACAATTCCCCGCTTCTATCCCGATCACGGCTTGTATCCGCTCTCGGGAAAGCGGGGAATTTTTTTGATATCGACCACCGCCGCATTTGGCAGCCTTGAACCGGCGGCAGATAGGCTGTGTCCATCTTCGGAGGCGCGTCTTTGCGCGATCCCCATGGCTACAAAACAGGCAGAGCGGGGAGTACTGAACGGCTGGCACGGCGATGCAAAAGGAAAAAATTCGGCAAGTCACCTTGCGGATTTTTACCCGCTTCTTATATTTGGTAGTTTTCGTATGGGACCCACTGCTAGCGTAGCTCAATTGGCAGAGCAGCTGATTTGTAATCAGCAGGTTGTGGGTTCGAGTCCCACCGCTAGCTGGTAAATGTTGGCGGTTGGCCACGAAAAAAGGCCGGGAGTAACATTTCCAGGTAACGGATGTTTTCCGAAACGTCCGGAGTCGGGGTAGACCCGGGGGGTTTCCCGAGCGGTCAAAGGGGTCAGACTGTAAATCTGATGGCACTGCCTTCGCAGGTTCGAATCCTGCACCCCCCACTTATATGCCCCTCGGTGCGATTGACTTTGTGTGAATGACAAGTTGCTTAAGTCACTGCGGTGTGGCAGGTTGAAGGTTCTCGCCAAATCGCGTTTTGTATCCAAGTAAAAAAGTAGGGTTGGCTTGCGTGGGGTTTGACTTCACGCGTTGGAAGGTGTCAATTTGCGTGTTCTGTGATCGCCTTGCGAGGGCCACTGTCCTCGCACGCGTGTCGCGGGTGTAGCTCAATGGTAGAGCCATAGCCTTCCAAGCTATTGACGAGGGTTCGATTCCCTTCACCCGCTTTGATGGTGCTAAGGATGTGGAAGTGGAGAGATCGTCCCGATTGGACCTTTGGCTTGGCTGCTGTAGCTCAGTTGGTAGAGCGCGTCCTTGGTAAGGACGAGGTCATGGGTCCGAGTCCCATCAGCAGCTCGTTTTACGCGGTGCAATCGTCCGGGTAAGATTGGGGCGGACAAGTAATCCAATCTCAAATGCCCAAAGCATCGTGTTTTGGTGAAAACTTATTTGGTGAAATTCCTGTTTGCGTGCCCAGAGTGAGGAGTAAGGATGGCGAAGGATACTTTCGAGCGAACAAAGCCGCACTGCAATGTCGGCACGATTGGTCATATCGATCACGGCAAAACGACGTTGACCGGAGCAATCCTTTCCGTACAGGCCGCGAAGGGTTTGGCGAATTTCAAATCGTACGCGGATATCGCCAAGGGTGGAACCGTCCGTGACGAGACGAAAACCGTGACCATCGCGGTCAGTCACGTGGAATACGAGTCGGAAAAGCGGCACTACGCCCACATTGACTGCCCCGGCCACGCGGACTTCGTGAAGAACATGATCACTGGCGCGGCTCAGATGGACGGCGCGATTCTCGTTGTCTCGGCTGCGGATGGCCCCATGCCGCAAACCCGCGAGCATATCTTGCTGGCTCGGCAGGTGGGTGTGCCGTCTTTGGTCGTCTTTCTGAATAAATGCGACCTGGTGGACGACGAGGAATTGCTCGAGCTCGTGGAAATGGAGCTGCGGGAACTCTTGTCCCACTATGGTTTCCCTGGAGACGACATTCCGATCGTGCGTGGAGCGGCCAAGGCGGCATACGACAAGCCGGACGATCCCGAGGCCTCCAAGTGCATTACGGATCTGATGAATGCCATTGATGAGTATATTCCCCAACCGGAACGCGATGTCGACAAGCCATTTTTGATGGCGATCGAGGACGTGTTTTCGATTGAAGGCCGCGGAACCGTGGCCACTGGCCGAGTCGAGCGGGGTATCGTTCGTGTGGGTGAAGAGGTCGAGATCGTCGGGCTTACGGAAGAGTCCCGGAAGACCACTTGCACCGGCGTGGAGATGTTCAACAAAACTCTCGACGAGGGGCAGGCCGGAGATAACGTCGGTTGCCTGCTGCGGGGTGTCAAGCGCGACGATATTGAACGGGGGCAAGTTTTGGCCAAGCCGGGTTCGATTACGCCTCATCGCAAATTCGAGGCCGAGGTTTACGTCCTTTCGAAGGAAGAGGGTGGCCGGCACACCCCATTTTTTAGCGGGTATCGCCCTCAGTTTTACTTCCGGACCACGGACGTCACGGGCTCGGCGAACCTGTTGGATGGAGCGGAAATGTGCATGCCCGGGGACAATGCACGGATCACGGTGGAGTTGATTTCGCCAATCGCTCTGGATGATGGTGTGCGGTTCGCCATTCGCGAGGGTGGTCGCACGGTCGGTTCCGGCGTGGTCACCAAGATAACCGAGTAGAGCGGCGAGTGGCGTGTCACGCCATGGGGCTGTTGCGTCCCCGGGGGGAATTGCGTCTTTGATTCGCGACGCTGCTGGTTTAGTTTATTAGAAGGTGAAGGGGAGCGGGTATTCGCCGGCTTCTTAGGGGTGTAGCTCAATTGGCAGAGCGCTGGTCTCCAAAACCAGAGGTTGCGAGTTCGATTCCCGCCGCCCCTGCTTTGAGCATGAAATGGTGTTCCTCTGGGGCTGGTGAAATCCGTGGTTTGAGTGGCCGAGCGCGGGTTTTTCGCCGGCTGGAGGAGTAGTAGCGCATGGAGCGGCAAAAAACAACGGCGACGCGATCCTTGGTAGCCGACCTGTTTCAGTTTCAGGTCTATAAACGCAGCCAGGGGCGCATTGCCCGACAGGTCACATTCGCCGCCTTGGCGAGCGCGATCCTGATCGGTGTGTGGCGATTGCTGCAAATGACCTTCATGATTCAGCTTTCCACGGGTGTCCGCTATGCATTGGCATTAGGCTTGGCGTTCGTGGGGATTTGGATCGCCTTCCGAGTGGTAAATCTTCCCCGATTCGCGGATTTCCTCATCGCGGTCGAGGCCGAAATGAACAAGGTTTCATGGCCCTCGTCCTCGGAATTGATTCGAGCTTCGATCGTGGTGATGATGACAATTTTCAGCTTGGCGTTTATCCTTTTTCTCTATGACACCATCTGGAGTGCGTTTTTCCGTTGGCTCGGCGTGCATGCTTGATGTGTCCCACGACCCCTGTGTACACAAAGGGTTTGCAGGTATTGCGTGCTGCTCGCGGTTGATGGTGGAATGAATTGATCGGTTTCGGAACTCCCTAGGCTTACTCACTTTTCGCGCGTGAACTGTGGCTGAATCCTTTCCCGCCAATCCGCACAACTCGCCCGATCCGACCGTGCCTTCCGTGTCCGGCGAAGGGCCGGTGGAGGATGCACCGAGTCCGCGCGAGGAGAGCACGGACAATCCGCAATCCGAGGAATCGCTCGATGTGGAGCAAGCTTTGAATTCGATGGATGACTCCTCTGGCGTTGAAGAAACCGAAAGTTCGAACGCCGAAGGCACCGGCGGCGAAGCGGCCATCCAGAATCCAACCGAACCAGAGAGCGAAGAGGAAAAGAAGGATTGGTATATTCTCAAGGTGCAAAGCAACCGTGAGGAGTCGATCAAGCAGGGGCTGTTGCGTCGGATCGCTGTCGCTGGACTCGATGATTATTTCGGCGAGATCATCGTCCCAATCGAGAAGGTGACGGAATTCAAGGGAGGGCGCAAGCGGGTTGTCAAGCGTAAGCTGTATCCCGGCTACATCGTGGTACATATGTGCCTGAATGATGACACATGGTTCCTCGTGCGGGAGACGCCCGGAATCGGCGATTTCACTGGTGCCGGCGGGAAGCCCACGCCGATGTTGCCGCACGAAGTACAGAGGATCGTTTCTACCCAGGAAGAGAAGCCGGATGAAGCGCCGAAACTCAAAATCGCGTTTCGTCCCGGCGACCGTGTAAAAATCAATGAAGGCACCTTCGACAACTTCGAGGGAGAAGTCGAAGCCATCGATGAATCGAATGGCCGCGTGACGATCATGATCAACATCTTCGGGAGATCGACTCCCGTAGAACTCGAATATTGGCAAGTGGAATCAATTTAGCCCCGGCGGAAACGTGCGTCCCGCCATCTGGGTTTAATCTCCGGGGCCTGAAGCAGAGATTCATCGAAATCAAAATTTAGCGGATCAACGGAAAGCTGAAGACGTATGGCCAAACAATTGGTGGGCACGGCCAAATTTCAAGTGCCCGGAGGGCAGGCAACTCCCGCGCCTCCGGTCGGGACGAGTTTGGGTAAATTCGGCATTAACCTAGGGCAGTTCGTTCAGCAATTTAATGACCGGACGAAAGACGCCAACGGGATGCCGATCCCGGTCGTGGTCAATGTCTACAACGACCGCAGCTTTGATTTTGTCACCAAAAGCCCGCCCGCAGCCGCGCTCTTGAAGCAGGCAGCCAGCATCGCCAAAGGTTCGGGCGTGCCCAACAAGGAAAAGGTCGGGCAGGTCACGAAAAGCCAAATTGAACAGATCGTGAATACGAAGATGGCGGATCTGAATGCACGAGATGTGGAGCATGCGACCCGCATGATCGAAGGCACGGCCCGCAGCATGGGCTTGAATGTAACGGAAGATTAGGTGTTCGGGGCAGTTTTTATGCGGCGCTTTTGCCGACGTGTCGAACCGCGAGACGATCCAGCAGCGGCTCGATTCAGATAGAAGCCAGAATTCAAGATTTCATAGTCGATCGTGTGGAACGCGAGCATATCATGGGGAAACCGTCAAAACGATTCGAAGCTCTGCTGAACAAATCCAAGAATCTGACGCCTCAGCCGGTGTTGGAAGCGGTCCAATTCCTGAAGGAATTCAATACGACCAAATTCGACCAAACAGTCGAACTGGCGGTACGGCTAGGAATTGATCCGAAGCAGGCTGATCAAATTGTTCGCGGCGCGGTGGTTCTGCCGCATGGGATCGGTAAGACGTTAAGGGTGCTCGTCTTTGCCAAAGGAGATCTCGTCTCGCAGGCGGAAGAAGCTGGAGCGGATTACGTGGGCGGTGAAGAGTTCGCGGCGAAAATCAAGGACGGCTGGACCGATTTCGATGTCTGCATCGCCTCGCCTGATATGATGGGCATCGTGGGTCCCCTGGGACGCGTCTTGGGGCCGCGCGGCCTGATGCCGTCTCCTCGTGCTGGTACGGTGACTCCCGAAGTCGCGAAGACGGTCAAAGAATATAAAGCGGGCAAAGTGGAGTTTCGGAATGATAAGGATGGCAATGTCCATGCCCGAGTGGGCAAACTGAGCTTCGATGCCGAGAAGTTGGCTGAAAATATTCGCGCATTTTTGGATCATTTGGAGTCGCTGAAGCCAGCGGCAATCAAAGGCCATTATGTGCGGGGAGTTCATGTGAGCGCCACCATGAGTCCAGGTATACAAATCGCGGCGTGACGAACGGTTGTGGGGAGACTTGGGCGGCAGTTGTCTGCCTTCAGGCTCATGGGGTACGGGCCTGGGTGCTGTGATTTCAATGTTTTGAGAAGCGAAGCGTCATGAGCAAATACGTCAAAAACCTGATTGTGGATGAGCTGCGCGAGCGGTTGTCTGGCACGGAAGAAGCTTTATTGGTCGACGTCATCGGTCTCGACGTGAACCGCACCGTGGCTTTGCGGCGGCGGCTTCGCGAAAAAAATATTGACTTGATGGTCGTTAAGAATAGCCTCGCCAGGCGTGCGACTGAAGGCACGGCGCTCGCTCCGGCTTTCGAAGGGCTCAAGGGAACAACCGCGGTGGTCTGGGGTGGCGAAGATATCGTTTCGCTCGCCAAGAACGTCATCGCCATTGATGAAGACAAGGATTTCAAAGAATTCGAGACGCGGGGCGGCGTGATGGACGGCGCGCCTCTTTCCGCCGAGAAGGTCAAAGAAGTCAGTAAATGGCCCTCCCGAGAAGAGCAATTGAGTTTGCTCCTGGGGCAGATCCTTTCTCCCGGATCGCTTCTTCAGAGCCAATTACTGGGCCCCGGTGGCAGCGTCGCCAGCCAAGTCCAACAAATCGCGAAAAAAGAAGACGAACCCACCTAGTCTGGGGCGATGGCTGACAGCTTTACGCTCGGATACGGTCAACAAAACATAGATCCAGCGGTCGCGAACCGCGAATTTCACATCAAAGAAAGGGAAATGGCCCCATGGCAACCGATGCTGCAACCCAGGAATTTTCGTCCGAAACTCAGGAGTTAGGCGAAAAGATCGTTGGCTTGACTTTGAAGCAAGCCAAGGAACTGTCTGACTACTTGGAGGAAGTGCATGGCATTAAGCCGGCCGCTGGCGGCGGTGCCATGGTCGTGGCGGCTCCTGCCGACGGTGGCGGCGGAGGGGCGGCGGCGGAAGAACAAACCGAATTCGATGTCGTACTTGAGAGCTTTGGGGACCAGAAAATCAATGTGATCAAGGTCGTACGCGCGGCCACGAGCCTGGGCTTGAAGGAAGCCAAGGAACTCGTCGAAGGGACTCCGAGCAAGGTCAAGGAAGGTATCTCCAAGGAAGACGCGGAAAAACTCAAGAAGGATCTGGAAGAGGCCGGCGGAACGGTCTCCATCAAATAACGCATCGATTTGATCCCATGGTTTGGGACCAATTCGGTCGAAGAGGTTCCGAACCATTGTTCAACCAGAGGAGGAAGTGTCTCTGGTGGAGGCATCAGGATTGGCCTCGACGAGTTCCTCGCGCCGGTCGGACTTGCCGTCTGCTTCGGCGTTTGCCCCTATTTTTTCTTGTCGTTTGGAATGCCTTGTGACACGATTGGCACGCCTACGAGGCCTTCGCCAGCGATACGCTCCGGTTCCGCTCACGCTGGGGTTTCGTCCGTTGGGTTTGAATCACTGTGAAAGAGGAGAAGCTTAATCCATGGCAATAACGGCACAGCGACGTCTCGAACCGTCCGAAGTCCGTCATTTTGGGAGCAAAGCTGAACAGCTAACCATTCCTGATCTCACTGTCATTCAGACCCGCAGCTACGAAGAATTTCTCCAGTACGATATTTCGTCGGAGAAACGCGCGGACCAAGGACTGGAAAGCGTTTTGCGGGAAATATTCCCGATCGAAAGCTATGACAAGTCGTTGAGCCTGGATTATGTACGCTACGAATTGGGGAAGCCGCGTTACGAACCGAGAGAATGTCGGCAACTGCGGCTGACCTACGGTCGGCCTTTCCGTGTTTGGCTGCGGCTGAACAAAGAACAGCCCATCGAGGAAGAGGTCTACCTCGGTGATATTCCCATCATGTTGGGCGGCGGAGAGTTCATCATCAACGGTGCCGAGCGGGTCGTGGTGAGCCAACTCCACCGTAGCCCCGGTGTCGACTTCGTCAGCGAAATCGAGGCTGGGGATCGGCGGCTATTTAGCTGCCGCATTATTCCCGAACGTGGAAGCTGGATCGAAATCAACGTCACGAAGAAGGACAGCCTTTCCGTCCGCATCGACCAGAGCGGCAAGTTTTCGGCCATGACCCTATTGCGGGCGTTGGATCCGAAGTTCGGACAGGACAAAGACCTGATCCAGGCCTTCTATCCGGTCACGAAGGAAAAGGTCGTGGATGGACGGAGCGTTTCCAAGCTGGAAGGCAAGGTCGCCGCCGACGACATCGTGTATCCCGCCGACAGTGAAAAAGCGGGTGAAATCATCCTCGAATGCGGCCACCGCATCTCCAAGGATATCGCCGAGTTGATTTGCACTTCCGGGCTCGAATCGGTGGAAGTGGTCGAGGCGCCGCGTACTCCCACGCTGTTCAACAGCTTGGCGGAGGACAACACGGCCAGCCACGAGGAAGCATTGCTCCGCATCTATCAGCGTTTGCGGCCAGGAAATCCTCCACAGTTGGAAAAAGCCCGCGCTTTATTCCACGAAAAATTCTTCGACACCAATCGGTACCGTTTGGGACGTGTGGGCCGCTTTCGCATCAACCGCAAACTCGGCCTGGAAGTGCCCGAAGAAGAAATGACGCTGCGGGCGGAGGACTTGATCAGCGCGATCAGATACCTCATCACGCTGCACGGCGGTGAAGGGGATGCCTACGTCGATGACATCGACCATCTGGGAAACCGCCGTCTACGGACCATTGATGAGTTGGCCTGTGACGAACTTCGCAAGGGTTTCCTCAAGCTGCGGCGCACCGTGCAGGAGCGGATGAGTCTCAAGGACGTGGAGGATATGACTCCCCGCAGCCTGATCAATCCCAAAAGCATCTCCGCGGCAATCGAGTATTTCTTCGGCCGCGGTGAATTGTCCCAAGTCGTGGATCAAACGAATCCGCTATCCATGCTTACGCACGAGCGGCGGCTGTCGGCATTGGGACCTGGCGGTCTGAACCGGAAACGGGCCGGCTTCGAAGTGCGGGACGTGCATATCTCGCACTACGGACGTATTTGCCCAATCGAAACACCGGAAGGCACGAACATCGGTTTGATCTCCAGTCTGGCCATCTATGCGGCCGTGGATGAGTATGGCTTTCTCATCACGCCATACCGTAATGTGACCAAAGGCAAAGTCAGCGATGAGGTGGTTTGGCTGCGTGCCGATCAAGAGAGCGATGCCTATCTGGCTCCGGCGGATGCCCGTGTGGAAAATGGGAAGTTGGCGGATGAGACCATCGTGGCCCGCTATCG
>JANQPP010000206.1 GCA_028289405.1 Pirellulales bacterium | reverse complement strand
GTCCATCTGTGCCACCGAATTCTCGGCCATGAGGGCCGATCCTTGTGAACTTGGGCCGCGAAGGCAAGGGAGAGCCGGAGCGGCCTGCTTTTTGAAAGGGCCATGCCATGGCAGAATCTCTCAAGGTGTACGTCGTCGAGTTCGGCGACCGTAGACATTACCAAATGCAGTACGTGGACCCGGTGACGGGCAGAAAGAAAACCCGCAGCACGGGCGTTGTGCGGACGGGCAGGAAGAAGGACCGCACCGAGGCGGAGCGGGTAGCCGCGAAGTGGGAGGCGGAGCTACGGGAGGGACGATACTGCGCGCCGTCCAAGATCACGTGGGCGCAGTTTCGCGAGCGGTATGAGATGGAGGTACTGCCGGGGTTGGCAAAACGCACCGATGCCATGGTGGGCACGGTGTTCAACGCCGTGGAACGCATACTTGGCCCTACCAAGCTGGCGGACATCACGGCGGAGCGGATCAGCCAATTCCAGGCCACACTTCGGCAGGAGAAGAAATCCGAAGCGACCATCCGGACATACTTGGCCCACCTACGGTCTTCACTCAATTGGGCCGTGGAAATTGGATTCCTTACTGCCGCCCCCAAGATTTCGCGTCCACCGAGGGCGACGGCCAATCGCTTCATGAAAGGCCGTCCTATCACGCTGGAGGAATTCGAAAGGATTTGTTCCCACGCTGCGGAAGTCGTTGGCGATGTGCCGGCCCGATCTTGGACATTTTTGCTGTACGGGCTGTGGTGGTCGGGATTGCGATTGTCGGAAGCACTCGACCTCTGGTGGGACCGTGACGACCGCCTTTGTATCAAACTGGACGGAAAGCGGCCCATGCTGAGCATCCCGGGCGAACTGGAAAAGGGCAACCGTGACCGGCTGCTTCCGATGTCCCCCGAATTTGCTCGCCTACTGGAGACCATTCCGGCGACGGGCCGAAAGGGGCGGGTGTTCAAATTGATCAACCGTCGCGGAAAGCCGACAATGCCTCAAGCAGGGCGGGCATCCAAGTTGATTTCGCAAATGGGCCGACGTGCTCGGATCATCGTTCACACCCACACGCGGTCCGGAAAAACCAAACATGCCAGCGCCCACGATTTGCGGCGGTCCTTCGGCGAGCGATGGTCGAAGCGAGTCATGCCCCAAGTCCTGAAGGAACTGATGTGTCACGAAAGCATCGAAACGACGCAACGTTACTACGTTGGGCAGAATTCAGAATCCACCGCCGATGTGGTGTGGTCGTCGTTCGAAAAAGCGATGGAAGGTAACAGTCTTGCTAACAGTGACCTTTTCGGCGAAATCCAGGTGGAAAGCGAATCGACGGAAACCGATTCGCGGCAAGGATTTAGCAATTACCCCCTGAAGGACTCGAACCTTCAACCCTCTGATTAAGAGTATCGCGGTGCGCGCTGGTTTTTCGTTTCTAAATACGCTGCTGAATTTGAGTTGTGTGCACCGCCAGTGAAGCGCGGGGTGGTGCGTTCTTCGTCCAAAAAACCCGATGAAAACGCTACTCGTCGTCGTCTTCGGTATCAGATGGTATCGGGTCTTCAGGGAGGTTAGATCGCCGTATCTGATGTTTTGCCTTGACGACTGCCACCTCTAGGTTTTCCGAAAATGCGTTCACCATTTTCACGCCCCTGGCGAGCTTTGTAGCGCCATCCACGGTAACGCTTTTCAGTTTGTATTGATCCATGGAGCTTCGGACTTTTTCGAGGTCCTGGACGCACAACTGAAGCTCGTCCAAGTGCTTGTCAATATCGGTCCGAGTCTTTCTTTGCCGCCGAACCTCAGAAGCGTGCGGGGTCTTGGACCTTCTGTTTCTCGGGGCTTTTTTCATCTAGTGCTTCCGTCCGAGTTATCCGTGCTGATGTCGCATCGTGCGACGGCGTGCCTCGACCATCTTTCAACAGTGTATCAACACCGGAACAGCAAAGCAAGCGTAAGTCATTTAGTGATAACATGTTGTGACAACTATATGATTATGTTTGAAACAATGTATTGACATACAGGAGAATCTATATATTCTTTCATGTAACATGAATGAAACAAAACTCATCACACTTGCTGCCGCAGCTCGACTCCTGCCCTCACGCAACGGTCGCCACCTGAGCAAGCAGGCATTGCTCCGGCGGATTCTCACCGGGTCGCGAGGGATTCGCCTCAAGGCCGTGAAAGACGGAGGCACCTGGTACACGACTGAACTTTGGCTGCGGGAATTTCAGGACGCTTGCACGAAGCGTGCCCTTGGCGCTCCCCAGACCAGTCAGGCGGAGATTGATACGAAAGCGCACGAACGAGCCGAAAAGGAATTGTTACGGAGATACGGTTTTCATGTCGGAAACAACTCAACAACGGACCCAACGGTGCCTGTCGAAGGTCAACGGCAAGCAATGTGAACGCAGCGCGGCGCCCGGAAAGGGTACTCGCGGACTCTGTCGGCCCTGCTACACGTCGGCAGTTCGCCGGGTGAACTCTGGCGAAACCACATGGGAAGAACTGGAAAGGCTGAAGCTGGTGCTTCCGCCTACGACCAGGAAATCCATGTGGAACGAAATGGCTGACAAGGCACTGGCTGAGGACTCAAAGAAGTAAATAACCCACCCGGCCTCGTGCCGTATGCCGCATTGGCGGTCGGGGCTGGGTGGGCTTTTGAAGCGAGGGCGTGAGCGTCATGGACGAATACGACGGCCCGGAAGAATTGGAATCCGCCGACGAGTGCCTTTTCCGCCTGGAGAAAGAACACGACTGGTGCCTGCATTTGATCCAGTGCATCGACGGGCATGCCATGCCGGATGAATTGGAGCACTGGATGCCAGATGAAATCGCAGACCAAGCCTACAAGTTCCTGGAAGTGCTTCGCGCCAAGAAACAACGGATCGACTCGGACATTGAACGCCTAAGAAGACGGGGTGCCTGATCATGGATGAATACCAATACCACGAAGCCGTCCACATCTTTGACCCGCTCAACGAAGAGGATCTTGATTCGCTCGTGGAGGATATTCGCAAGCGCGGTCTTCGCAACCCCATCTTGCTCTACGAGGGCAAAATTCTAGATGGCCGGCATCGTTTGTTGGCCTGTCGGATGTCCGGTATCGAGCCCAAGTTCAAGGACGTCACCAAGGAAGTGGACGACCCCGTGGCTGAGGTCATCAGCCAAAACCAGGAGCGCCGCCACCTGAATCAGCGGCAACGGCTCATTGCGGCGGCCAAGGCAAAAGAGGTGTGGGCAAGTCTTCAAAAGCCAAATCAAAAATTGTCCCAAGGTCGCGGCAAAAAAGGTATGGCCAATCGGCCAGACCTTAATGGTTCCGACAAAGGAACGGCACGCGACAAAGCCGGTGCAACTTTTGGCGTTTCCGGTAAGGCCGTTGATCGCGCGGCCAAAGTCCTGAAAGACGGCGACGAGTTGCTGGTGAATGAATTGCAGGCAGGAAATGTCGCGGTCTCCGTGGCTGCTGAAGTCGCTGAACTCCCCAAAGATGTGCAGAAGAAAGCCGTCGCCGGCGGCAAGGCCGCACTGCGTCAGGCGGCCAAGAAAGTCCAGAAAAAGAAACGGGAACAAAAGTCCTTCTACGTCTCCGATGCGTTCCGGAAGTGGGTGCATTGGATCAGTGAAGGCATCAGCGGAATCCTCGTGGAGTACGGATCATATCGCGAGATGGTCCGTCACCCGAATTGGGATAAACACTCCACGAAAGAGTTCATCATGTTGCTAGAGCATGCTCACTCGAACATCGGTCAAGCCTTGGAGGACCTCAGAAAATGGCAGGCGAATTCGCAAAAACCAAACAGGAAGTGATGTGGAAGCTGCTTTGCAAGTTTCGAGAGAAGCACGGCAGAGATCCGTTTGTGTGGCAAGAGGTTTTCGACTTTAACGACAACGACCCGGATGGTGACATCTGGGAGATGCCTGACGACACGCGGGCGAAGATGTTTCAGCGCGATTTCCAACAGACGATTCGTGCGGCGAAATATGAAAACGCCCAAGGCGTGGCTGTTCGCAAAGTATTGAGCGCTAAGCTACGCGTTCCAGACGAAAACGGCGTTGTTAAACAGCAGACATTCTGGCAATTCGCCGAAGACGCCGACAAGGGTTTTGCGGTGCGGTCCGCATTCCAAAGGCGCGGCCAATCGCTTGCCGACTGTGTTAGCGCTTCGCGAGATGTTGACAACTGGAACGATAACGTCAGGAAACCGGGGGAAACTCCGATCGAGATAAGTTTCAACTTCGATGAAGAGGTCGCCCAAGTGAAGCGTGGTGAGATCGACTTGCCGGACGAGGACGAAGACCACTAAACGCAGAATGGATCACCCATGAAATCGATGTTGGCCAAAAAGAAGGTGCCGCCTCCGTTGAAGTACCACGGCGGCAAGCACTACCTAGCGGAGTGGATCATTGGCCACATGCCGCACCACACACACTACGTCGAGCCTTATTTCGGCGGCGGATCGGTGCTACTGCAGAAGGACCCGGAGGGCGTGAGTGAAGTCGTCAATGATATTGACGGTCACGTGACCAATTTTTGGCTAGTGCTTCAGGAACCAGAACTATTCGAGCGGTTTCAAAGAAAGGTCGAGGCGATCCCCTTTTCACAATTCGAATGGAAGGAGGCCGATTACTGGCTTTCTTTTTATGAAATGAACGAAGTCGACATGGCGGCCTCTTTCTTCGTGCTTTGCCGCCAATCTCATGCGGGCAGGATGGAGTCATTTGCACCCATCACAACGAGCCGCACGCGTCGCGGCATGAATGAACAGGCGTCCGCCTGGATGTCCGCTGTTGCAGGACTGCCTGAAGTTGCCGCCAGACTGAAGCGAGTGGTGATTCTCAATGAAAAGGCGAACAAGGTGATTCGCCAGCAAGACGGTCCGAACACGTTGTTTTACCTGGACCCAACCTTTTTACCGGAAACACGAACCTCGCCGGGCGTCTACCAACACGAGATGGACGAAACGGACCACCAGGACCTTCTGCTCTTGATTAAGACGCTTAAAGGCAAAGTGATGATTTCTGGCTATCCGAGCGATCTTTACCACTCGGAACTGGCTGACTGGCGGTGCGAGACGAAGAAAATTGATAACAAGGCATCTAGCGCGAAAAAGAAGCGCACGATGACCGAATGCTTGTGGATGAACTTTTAACACCCCCGTCCGCCTTACGGTAAGTCAGGTTTACGGGGCGGGCGCGGGGTGATTTTAGGGAGAAGCGTATGTCACGCGAAGAATTCAACCGCGCATGGCCGCCTGACAGGATCAAAAGATTGTGCGACGAGCTGCACGCATTTGTTCGTCAGTATGGCGTGTCCGGCGACATTGTGGCTGGTCCTGCATCTCAGTGCCTGTTGAAAATTATTCGCAGTGCATATCGACAGCGGTATTCGAAATACTCGAAGTGGAGGCATTCCAGCAAATGATCAAAACCCCTGCCGAGAAGGCCGCCGTGCTGCGTGAGGCGCGATGTATTTCAGATGAAGCGTTCGTCCGGTTGTCCGAGTCCGGCAGCTGCATGAGCTGGACGTTTGTCGATCTATCCAATCACCTCGAAAGCGCCATTTGCTATTTCGAACAGGACGCCGCCAAGGGAGTGACGGCGACGGAGCCGGAACGGACCACCACGGAAGCCGGCGGGCAGGAGCCTTGAGGAATAACACGTAACGCCGCTTTCGCAACGGATGCGGGGGCGGTCATTGTGAGGAGATGAAGATGGTCTGCGAGACAAAAATATTTACCAAATACGCTGACGTGCTTGATGCGGCTTCGAAAATTGTGTCCGCCACCGGTAAGAAGCTACTGGAAAGCGAAGACGCAAGTATGGATCGCATAATTCGATTCTTAGGTGTCGTTAAGTCGGCCAGGGAGGCCTTGAGTGACACTGAAAACTGCATCGCCGACGCCGTTATGTCGTCAAGTTTGCTGGATCAAATGAGAGATCAACTGAAGGAACATGCCCCATGATCCTCGCCGCACCCCTCCAGCGTCCCGTGCCCACGGCCAACTCGTGCCACATCTGCCACGCTCCGCGGGTTCCCGGCGGGTACGAGTGGCAGGGCTCGTACGGCAAGCTCTGGGGTTGTGGCGAGTGCTTTCCTCCACGGCTGCCCAAGGCCAAGCGGGGCCGGTCGCGGGGTGTGATTGCGTGGGTATTCGCGGCGGTGCTCATGTGGGCATTAGTGATCAAGCACGGCTTAGAGATGTGGAGCGGCGAGTGATGCGAACCGTTTGGAAGTACGAGTCACCAGTGATTGACGAGGCGACGGGCCACCTGATTCCGGAAGGGGCCAAGCTGCTATTCGTGGGCATGCAAGAGCATGGATTGCAAGCGTTCTGCCGGACGGTTTGCCTTTGGCTTGAAGTGGATTCGGACGCGGAAAAGGTGATGCGGAAATTCAAGGTTGTGGGCACAGGACACGAAGTGCCCGACGCTATGGAATACTGCGGCAGCGTGATTGACGGGCAGTCTGTGTGGCATGTGTATGAGGAAGCCAACCATGACTAACCGCATCACGCCTTCCCAGGTGATTGAAGCCTACAAGGCGACGGGGCTGGAGCCGATCAATCGTGGCTTTGGGGATGGCGAGAACTGTGGATGCCCGCTTACGGCACTCTGGAAACATTCTGGGTGCAGTGGTTTTCTTTCTCCTTTGTCTTGGTCAAAGGACAAGCACGGGCGTGAATACTCCTTGGATTTTGTTCGCGGCGTCGATCATGGAAGGTCTGCACGAGAAGACGCACTCACGCAATCTGAGTATGGGTTTGATGACGGCTGTGCCGTGTGGGCCGCCGTCACGAAGTGGCGGAACGAAAGGCAGGCGAAGCATGCCTAGGTATTGGGTGAGTTGGGAGCAGCCAACAAAGGATTTCCGTCCGCTGAACGACCCTCCAACGGATGCGATTCTGGGGTGGTGGTGTTCGGGCTACGACGCGAACGATACGCCAATTTTGTGTGCTGCCATCCAAGGAGTCGGTGTACTGGACGCCATAGTCCAGATTGCTAAGGAATGGCCGGAATCACCGCACTGGGAGGACGGATTCCGATTCTTCGACGAAAAACCCGATTCGTGGATGCCGTCCAATCGATTCCCGCTGTCGGACTGGATGCGAGAAAGGCAGGCTAAGCATGACGGATGAAAACATCATTCGCGTCCTATGTAGCGTCTTGGTGTTCGATGACGGTAATTGCTCCGTAATGCCATTGCATCGCGGAACACGAGAGGAGTGTGAAAAAGTGGCCGCAATGATTCCTGCCGTGTGTAACAGCACAGGAAAGCGGTGCGTTTCGTCGTCCATGATTATGCCGACTGTAGAAGAGTTTGAGGCGGCGATCAGCGATCAGACCGATGAGGAGGCCAACCATGCTGAATGAACCCCGGTCCCCGGACCTGGCGGCTCAAGCCGACGAATACTACTCCTCCGGCCCGAACATGGAAAAGGTTTACGAGGACGCCTGTTGGGCCGAGCGGGTGATTCAGGCTGCGTTCGCCGAACTGGACAAGTCCGGCTTTGAGGTCATCACGGGCGTCAGCACGGAAGTCATGGAGGACGATGAAGCGTACACGGTGTGGGGTGAGATTGGCATTCGGCTGAAGGTCGAGTCGGGGGACCACGACGGCTTTTATCGGGTTAGCGAATTGCTCTCGGCGCTGGACAGGGCGTCCACGGAATTGGCCTGCCAGATGGGAAAGGTGGAACGGTGATCTCCCCCCCCGAATACCAACTGTTCGATCCGCAAGTGCGGCTGGAATGGCTGCATCGCCGCAAGCAGGGGCTCGGGGCCAGTGACGCGGCGGGCTGCCTGCAAAAAAGCTCCTACACCAACACGCTGCTGTTGTACGCGGACAAGACGACGGATCTCATCGACGACGAGACCAGCGAGTGGCAGCGCTGGGGGCTACGACTGGAGCGGGCGATTGCCGAAGACCTGGCCGAAAGCCAGGCCGGCGAGTGGCAGGTGGGCTTAGCCCCGCCGTTCCAAATTCGAAGGCACCGAGAACATGACTGGATGTTCTACACGCCGGACGGCTGGGTGCAGGAGGGCAACTCAAAGGGCATCCTGCAAATCAAGATCGCCAGCGCCTGGATGCTGAGCAAGTGGGAGGACGGCCCGCCCGAAGAATACGTAATCCAAGTCCAGCACGAGATGGAAGTGGAGGATGTTGATTGGGCGATTCTTCTGGTGCTGTTTGGCTCGTTTGAGTCGCGGTTCTGGCGGTTCGAACGTCGTCCCAAATTCGTCTCGCTGATGACCGAATTTGAGTGGGACTTTTGGCAGTGCGTACAGCGACGGGAGGTCCCGCCCCCGGACGAAACGGACCATACCCGCAAGGCCCTCAAGCTGCTGTATCCGCAAGCGAAGCGGGAGAGCGTGCCGCTCCCCGGAAGACTGATCGAGGCGGACATCCGCTTGGAGCAAATCAAGGCGGAGGAGAAGGCCCTCAAGCTGGAGCGGCAGGGCATCGAGAACCAAATCGAATACTGCCTGGGTGAGCACGAGCAAGGCGTGCTGCCCAGCGGCGACGGCTACACGTGGCGAAATGGCAAGAACGGTGTGCGTACGCTTAGGAGGTTTGAACGTGGCTCAACAAATGGTGACCAAAAATGAGGCGTTGGTTGGTCTGCGAGCGCTGCTGGAAAAGACGAAACCGCAGATTGCGACCGCCTTGCCTCGGCACATCACGGCAGAGCGAGTGATGCGCGTGGCGATGACCTCCGTGCAGCGAAATCCAAAGCTGCTGGAATGCGACCCGATGACGGTCCTCGCGGCGATTGTGCAAAGCTCTGAGTTAGGTCTAGAGCCATCATCGATGCTCGGGCACGCGTACCTTGTTCCGTTCTGGAACTCTAAGCGTAAATGCCGCGAATGCCAATTGATACCCGGCTACAAGGGACTCATTGAGCTAAGCCGCCGCAGCGGGCAAATCTCGACGATCCAGGCCACGCTAGTGTACGAGAAGGATGAGTTCGACTTCTCGCTCGGCCTCGATCCGGGCCTCACGCACGATCCTTTCATGGATGGAGATCGCGGAGAAATCATCGCCTGCTATGCGATCGCCAAACTAAAAGATGGCGGCGTGCAATTTGAGGTAATGAGTACGCATCAAATCGAGCAACATCGGGCACGTAGTGCTTCATCCGACAGCGGGCCATGGGTAACGGATTGGGGCTGGATGGCGAAAAAGACCGTGCTGAAGCAGCTTTGCAAATTGCTGCCGATGTCGATCGAATTCCAGCGCGCCGCGTCTCTCGATGACGCAGGGGAAATCGGCATCCCGCAAGAATTTGATTTTACGATCGAGCCGGAGGCATTGCCTGGCGCGGACGACGAGCCGGAAGCGGACCAGCTGGGCGGCATGGAGGCGGAGTTAGAGCAGCGTCGTGAGACCGCGAAGCAGAACGGTAACGGCACGAAAAACCCCGTGCCCAACGAGATGGACGCGCTGTTAGAGGAAATCACCGTGGCCGACTCCCCCGAAGCCGTGGACGCGATCTACGAGCGCGAGCAACGCGCCGGGCGGTTTTTGGCGATGGAGCTATCGAAGATCAAGCGAGCCTGCGAGGAGACCAAGGAACGCCTGGCCGCGCTGGCGGGAGAGTGAGATGCTCGAAAATGACCTGGAAAAGTCGCTGTACGTCTGCTGCTGCCCAAGCTGCTTGCGGTGCCGAGGCTTCAACTCCTCCGTACTGTTGGCCGGTGAATTTTGGGGTAGCGAAGATGAGAGCCTGGTTGTCATTTCCCGCAAGACGCCGCCTAGGTCGATGATGAAGCCTAACCAGCAGCGAGACTTTACTGCCACCTGCCCCAGGTGCAACGGCAGGAACAGGCTCTACTGGGAACAATTCGGCGAATACGACGTGGAGTGAGATGGGACGACACAAAGAAGAACGCTTTTGGGTGATCTGCATTACCTGCCTGATCATCAGTGACGTGAAAGCGGATATTGGGGTCCACCACAACCACGGCTGGCGAGGCATGATGCCACATTTCGGCGAAATGGCAGAGTTTGGTGACGGCTGCGAATGGCAGGGTTACTGCCCGTCCTGCATGTCGCTCATGACGCCCAAGGAACGACGCCAAGCGAACATCGATGAGGAGGACTAACATGCCCCGCCCCTTAAAGATGCCGTTGTTTCACCGCGTGCGAGTGAAGGATTGCGCCTCCAGTGATCACGGAGAAATCGGCTGGGTATTCGAATACCTCCGACCTAGGAATGTGTGCGTACTCTTAAATCGAGAAATGACCGGGAAATGGATGACGGCTGACCAACTCGAAATCATCGACGACGAGGAGGACCATGACCAAGACGACTAACGCCGGCTTCGCGCTGGTTTGCGGGTCCAGCGAGATTCGGGTTTGAGCTATGCCCTGACTGTCTTGATCCAGCTATTGAAAGCCTGCTCGCGGAAAAACGATCTCGGGAGGAAACGACATGCCCCGCACCCTAGAGATGCCTAAGTTCCCCCGCGTGCGGGTGAAGGATAACAACACCATACTTCCATGGTGCAGGGGAAAAGTCGTCAACTACGTCGATGGCAAAGCTGGAGCTTGGGTTTTCGTGAAGCTTGATCTTTTTTCGGGCAAGTCACAGGAACAGGCGTACCGTCCGGACCAACTCGAAATCATCGAGGAAGACCATGACCAACCAGACTAACCCCGCGTTCGCGCTCGTGTGCGACGAGTGCGAGAAGCTGTCCGAGGAGACGACGGTGGAAGAGGCACGGCGGAACGGCTGGTCGTGCATTTCGGCGTGTGATGGGCACGGGAGCACGCATTTTGGGCTGTGCCCTGGCTGCAATCAAAAGATGGCCAACTACGACGACTACTTGGACCGCATCGACGAAGGCGACTGGTTTTAAGGAGACCGGCATGAACAAATTCATCAAGCTCACAGGAATTAGAAGTGGACTATGCATAGTCGCGGTTGAAAAAATTGCGTACGTATACAAGAGTCCCAATCGCGATGGTTCCACAATCGCGTTCATTGGCGGCGACGCTGAAATCGGGGTTGAGGAGACCCCGGAGGAAATCTGGAAACGTATCATTAAATACGAAGATTGAAGGAGGCCGGCATGGAGGCGATGAAGCTCACGCTGCCCTGGCCGCCTTCGGCTAACAAATACTGGCGTCACAACCGTGGGAGGTTCCACCGGACTAAGCAGGCAGACGTTTACTCCGAAGACGTCGAAGCACTGCTGGCCGATTCGGATTGCGTGGTGCCGATCCTGGGATTCGTCGGATTGCACGTTTTGTTTTTTCCGCCGGATCGACGCCGTAGAGACTTAGACAATCTTTTGAAGATACCGATCGACGCATTGCAACACGCGAAGGCGTACGAGAACGATTCACAGATCAAGGAAATACATGCCAGGATGGGTCCGGTAGTCGATCAAGGCGCCGTGAGTGTGGAGCTATTTTCACTGGGTGACTAACGGCGTGAAGCGGGTGGCGGGCTGTCTGAGGGGGCGGCCCGTCGCCCGGGGGAGGTGAGTATGGAACTCGTCAAGCGTCGATGTGAGATGTGTTGCTTCCTGACTCTTGCGAATCCGGACGACCTTTTCCCGTTGTGCGAAAAATGTTCGAAGGAAATTGACGAAAAATACCGTATGAGCGAGCAAGAGATCGATGGCATCGTTCAGGAAGTGATCCGACGCGACAAGGAGTTGGACGCAGCGGTGAAGCAGGAGAAGGAGAACTGATGAAACATCCACCACCGTTCCCGCGCGTGCGGGCCAAGTGCAAGTCGTTCCAGCCGGAAGACCTCTTCCTGCCAGACGGCATCCGCAACGGCGATGAAGGGCAGGTGGTAGGGTACACGCTTAGCGGCCCGTACGACGGGACCGTAGAAAAAAAGACTCTGTGCGCGATGGTGTGGTTCGACAAGCGGGGCACTAGCGATCTGGTGTACGCCGAGTGCGTTGAGGAGATCGACTGATGGCCACGCTCAAGCCAGGATTCAAGTTGCCGGAACCCGAGCCAGGCTGGACCTGGGCGGCGTCGCTGACAGCGCAAACATCGGACGGTTTCAGAGGTTGGGAGATCGTGCAGGTGGACGAGCATGGCGACGCGCACGACTGGCTGGATGAGTGGCCGTTCATCGAATCGACCGCCAGCCGCGAGGATTTTGAGCGAATCGGCATCGAGGTGATTTAGGACACGCAAGACGCGGCGCAACGGAGTGCCGCACGGAGGTGCGATGGTGGCTTTGGAATGGATCAAGATGCGGCATGGTCTGCATGACGACCCCGACGTGGTTTACATCGCGAGCCTGGCCGGAATCGATGAGCACGCGGCAGTGGGTCGCCTGCATTGGTTTTGGCAGACCGCAGACCAGCAGACGACGGACGGCGTGCTGGCCGGATGGACGCCGGAAACGCTCGACAGAAAAGTCGCGTGCCCTGGATTTGCTCAAGCCATGGCCACCGCCAAGTGGCTGAAAATCGTCACCGCGGAAGAATCAATCGACGGTCGCCCTAGGCTGGTGATCCCAAAATTCGACGTCCACATCTCCGAATCCGCCAAGAAACGGGCCAAGGAGCAGGCCAAAAAACAACGCCAACGGGGACAAAGTGGGGACAAGTCGGGGACAGATTGGGGACAAGGTGGGGACAAGTGTCCCCCGGAAGAGGGGACAAAAGCGGGACACGAAGGGGACACGAACGGGACAGAAACGGGACCCCAGAATAAGAAGAAGAATAAGAATATTAAAACCCCCCCTACCCCCCCACGGGGGGAGAGCGAGAAGTCAAAAAAAGCAAAGAAGGCGTTTCAGGAGTTCTCGGGTATCTATCCAAGGAAAGAGGCGCTCGACGCGGCGGAGCCAGCATTCTGCCGCTTGGCTCTGAAAACGATTCCCGAAGTGATCCAGGCCGCGAAGAACTATCGCGATTGGTTTGACCAGTCGGACCAAGAGCTTCGCTATGTGCCCTACCCGCAAAAATTCATCAACAAGTCGCTTTGGAAAGACTGGCAACACGGAGTGCCAGACTCACATCGAACGCGCGACGGCCCCCACACCACCCGCTGCGCCACTCCCGACGAGATCAACCGTGAACGTGAACAACGACGCCAAGGATGACCATGCACCGCGTGTATTCTGATGCCGACGTGAAGCAGTTCGAGGCCGGCCTCGTGGGCTCGCTGCTGCTGAAGTGGTCGATGATCCCCGAGGTGGCGCAGCGCTGCCAGTCGAGCGATTTTCTGGACGAAGAACTCCGGGAGATTTACATCCACATTGGCTTGTTTTGGGAGCGGTACCCCAACGAGGACATCACCCTCTTGGCGAAGCGGATGATGGAAGCGGGTGTCTGCAAGGATGGCTTGCTGGCCCGTTTAGCGGAACTGATGAACCGGTCCCCGACGCCGCACAACGCCAAGTACTACGCCGAAGAAGTCCGCAAGGCGTCGCTGCGGCGTCAGTGGCGGAAGTTGGGGCAGGATTTGATTTACGCCGCCGAAGACGTGACGACCCACGAAGACATGTTTCGCATGTTCGAAAAACGAGCCACGCTACTAGAAACCCGCCGCACCGATGGCGAGTTCGGCAGTGATCCGCTCGCGCACGCCACCACGCTCCGTCAAGCGTCGTGCGACTACCTGGACACGCTGGCGGAGGATCGGCCTACGCTGATCCCTTCGGGCATCTCGAAGGTCGATGATTCGATTGGCGGCGTGGGCTACGGCGAGATGTGCGTCTTGGCGGCACGGCCCGGGCACGGCAAGAGTGCCTTCGGTCTGCAGTGGCTCGACACGGCGGCCCGTGACGGCGTGAAGTGCCTGCTGATCAGCGAGGAGATGTCTCGGCTGGAACTCGGGAAACGTTGCGTAGCGTCCGTGTGCGGCCAATCCTCGCCCGATGCTCTCGATGACGTGCCAGACTTCCGCCAGCGCGTGGAGCGGCATTTCGATGACCGCGAGGAAATCTACGTCATGGAAAATGTGCAGACGATCGACAAGGCGGAGCAACGCATCGACCGCTACTGCGGTGAGCATGGCGTGCAACTCGTGGCCGTCGATTATCTACAACTGATGAAGGGCAAGGGAGAGAACCGCTACCACCAGGTGTCGGATGTCTCCATGCGGCTCAAGTCGGCGGCCCAGCGGAACAAGTGCGCGCTGCTGGTGATGGTGCAGTGTTCGCGAGAGATCGAAACGCGAGCCTCTCATTCCAAGGACAAGGAAAAACGACACTACACACCGCACAACAGCGACCTCAAGGACTCCGGTCAGATCGAACAGGACGCGGATGTGATCCTGTTTTTGCAGTGGCCGCTCAAGTTTGATCCGTACTACCCTCACAAGGACGAGTACCGCATCTACGCCACGAAGTGCCGCAACCGAGGCGTGAAGCATGATTTCATGACGACGAAGTTTTTCCCGGAGCGGCAGCGTGTCGCCTGGTTCGAGAGCGAGGATTTCCCGAAAGGAGCGATGGAATGGCAGCCGTGAGTGAGTGCGAGCATGTAGACCTAAAGAACCCGGAGCATCTCCAGCGGGCCATAAAGCTGGAGTTCGAGGCGGTGTGTGAGGAGGTGTTGCGTGATAACTTCGCTGAGATTTCACTCAAAATTGAGGGCGAAAAAGATTTTCCCGCACTAACAAACGCACGGCTGTTCGAGGCGGATTTTTTCGAAAAGAAGTGCCTGTTGCGAATCGCCACGAACCCAGCCAGGACCGGAACATTGGCGTGGATGATTTCTGACTTGGTCATGCTCCGCGTGCTGGATCGGTACGGGAAAAACTAGGGAGGACGATCGCAGTGGGTGAAATGCTGTTTAACGGCGAGGAAATCCAAGCGGCGGCTCGTGACGAGATCGAATTGCTGCTGAAGTTTCTCGAAGCATGGGCCGGCAGAATGCCTTTTGATTCACAACTCGACGTCATTGAAGGCAAACTGGTGCTAATCTGCACGCTGAATGTGCAGCGGAACCCGGCCTGGTGTAGGTCTTTCGAGGACACGTTGACCGCAGTCGACATCGAGATGGCGAAGCGATTCCCGCTGTTGCAAGTGGAAGTGCATGGGCGGTACAAGCCGGTAAACATTTAACACCCCACCGGGGGAAAGGGGGAGTTGTGGCTGGCGAATACAAGCTGATAACCAGCGACGACACAGTCAGTAAAACCATGAACCTTGAGATGAAACGCGGAAAAGGACTTTGCGGAGAATTCTACATTTGCGACGAAGCCTACGACCTGCTCCGCGACAAGCTGCCGGCATTCATCGAGCAGTGCATCGCGGAGGCGAACGACCATTTGCGCGACGCCACGAAAAAGGGCGGTGGAGACCATTTTGCCGACGTCAGCAAAAAGGTGAACGATGGAAGCGAATAAAGAGGGCATCGACGACCTGAAGAAAGCGTTTCGTCAAATGATCAACGAGCCACGAGATAAGTACCGCGACCCGCTGTTTCAACGCATTGTTAGACGCATCCACAAGGTGTCCACGGAGCTAGTCCAAATCTATCGCGACGTCCAATCGTGGAACGACAACTCCACGGCCCGCAAGTCAGGAGCGGCGCCGATTGACCCTACGGAATTCGTGGCACACGAAGACGTGGAGTGGCTGGAGATGACTGCGGAGCGGACCGGGGAGATGATCAGGCAGTTTTCAGGCGAAGAGGAGATCGACGGATGATGACTTTCACGGTGAAGATCACAGAGGAGGAGCTATACGCGATCCGCAAGTCGGTCTACCTCATGAAGCGTGCCCACGGAAACGTGGGATACGGCTACGCGAATCCAGCCCTAGCGGATGAATTACTGGATTTTTCTATCCAGCTAAATCAACTCAACGTCAAGATCGCTGAAATCGAACGAAAGGATTCTCATGCTGGTGCTGTCACGGAAGGAAAATCAGGCAATTGACATCGGCCCCGACATCGAACTGGTCGTGGTCGAGATTCGCGGCGACAAGGTGCGGCTGGGCATCCAGGCCCCGAAGGAAGTGCCGATCAACCGCCGCGAGATCACCGAGCGGATCGAAGAGGGGAAGGTGGAAGGAGTGCAAAAGTGAGTGATATCGACCGTGTTTGGCGAGAACTTCGAGGAACGCAGGTCCGTCTGATCATTCTTTTGTTTCTTGGGTTTGCCATGTGGCAGATCAATCGATGCAGCATCGATGACATGCAGCAGCGTTTGACAACTTCGCCGAAATCTGCTAGCCCTGATATCAATCCTGCCAGCGGCAAGTAAGCCGCCGGAGCGTGCAAGTAGGTCACGGGCTCGGGATGCTCGAATCCACTCTTCATGTGGAGACCTACGCGCATGTCAAATCTTTCTCCCGAGCAGTTCTCGGAACTCCAGACCCTCACTGCTTCTCTCGATCCTGACGCCGTCTCGGCGCAAGGGCTTGGCGATCGTCTCAAAAACGTCCGCCGCATCCTGGATCTGATCCTGCCGGCCGTTGGGATTCCCTCCGGCGGCTTGGACCGCATTTGGGGCATCATCGAGCTGATCGGCCAATTGACCGGCGGCAGCCAAGACTAGCCCATCTGGCACGGAGGGGAGGGAGATGGCCGACTTCACCTGGCGGTTGCCGGAAGTCACGCAGCACGCGGCGTACACGCTCCAGCAAGCGGGAGAACGCATCCCGTACGCTCTCACGAAGCTGAACATCCCCAAAGTCTGGGAGACGACACAGGGGCTCCTGCCGGACGGCACGCCGCTCCTGTTTGGCGTCATCGACTCCGGGGTTCTGTTTTCCCATCCGGACCTGCAAGGCCGCATCAAGGGATCTCGCAGCGTCATTCCCGGGGAGTCCGGGATCGACGAGAACGGACATGGGACGCATGTCATCGGCACGATGGTGGCCAACGAAGGGAACGACATCGGCATTCCTGGTCTGGCTCCGCTGTCTCAGGTGCTCTCTATCCAGGCCCTGAACGCACTCGGCCAGGGCACGGACGAGGGGATGCAAGAGGCCCTCAAAATCTGCGTGGACGAAGGCTGCCTTGTCGTGAACATTTCGGCTGGCATGCGTGGGCAGGCCAGCGACGGCATGCGACGCCAACTGGAGTACGCCGCCAAACATCAAGTTCCGGTGATCGTCGCGGCGGGCAATGATGGCGGCGGCGTCAACGCGCCGGCCAACGATCCGCTGGCGGTGGCCGTCTCTTCCGTAGATCGCAACGGCAACCCGTCCCATTTCACCAGCCGGGGCGAGGAAATCGATATTGCCTGCTACGGAGAACACATCTTTAGCACCTCCGTCGATCGTCGAGGCCAGCCGATCTACGTGGAAAATTCAGGCACCAGCATGGCCGCCCCCCACATCACGGCGGGGTGTGGTCTCGCCATTTGCGCTGGTGATTTGCAGCCCACCGATCCGGAGCGGGTCAAGCGCTACCTGCGCATGAACGCCAGGGACGTGCACCATCCGGGACGTGACCCGGAGACAGGCCCGGGGATTTTCGATCCCAGCCAAATCGGGATGAACGTCAAGCAGCCGGAAGGACGGACACAGCCTTTGTTTGGGGGTCTCTTTGGCGAACTGCATTCTCCGGCCCGTGCCGGCGACTTCGTGAGTTGGGGGCGGGGGGCGGCGTGATGGACTTCGAAAACTACACCGTTGCCGAATTGGAAGAGAAAACACGACGGTTGCGGATGTCCACGTATTGCGACCTGTTTGGTTGCACCGGCACAGTTTCGGTTACGGTTCTGAGTCACATGTATGGACCGCCTTGGCTTACGTTGATTCTGGCTACAGCGTGTCTGTGCATTGCTTTCAAGCTTCGCATGGCGCTTGCGTTCGCGGAGCGGGGGGCGGCGTGATGGGCGAGATCGATTTCGCCGAGTTCTGTTGCATCTGTATCGTGCATGGACTTGCCGTCGCTTATTTGGTTCATCATCTAACTCGGGAAACATGATCACTCGCCAGCACATCCTGGGGTGCCTCGCCTGCCTGGCCGTCGCGACCGCCGCGGTGCTGGCGTTCGGCTCCCCCGCACGGGAACTTCAAGCCGCCGTGGCCCATGCCGAACTGCACCCCGGGCAGGGCTGGCGGTACGTCACGACGTATGCGGTGAAGCCCGAGGATCGGCCCAAAGCGGAAATTGCCATCAACTGGTGGCTGAACATGCTGCTGCACGAGCGACGTCACGTGCGGTGGACCAAGATCACGGAGACGCTGTATGGAATACCCCTGGCTTCTGTTGTGGACGCTAGTCGTGTACCTGATTGGAATATGGCATGGAGGGTTGTTAGCGCATCGGACCACGCGTTCTCTGTCACCGGCCAGGTCCTCATTGAAGGCAAAATCCAAACCGTCCAAGCCCCGGGCGGATGGGCGGGACTCGCCGAAGCAGGGCGTCTCGCGGCGGCCACCGGAACGAAGTTCCCCTTGCTCGACGCACGGCAGTGGCTCGTCGATAGTAGTCGAGCCGGCGCGTACTACCAAATGGTGGGAGTGCCGGGTAGACGAGAAGACTGGTTTGCGAAGCTGGGGGCCGTGGGTGCCGCCGCCGGTGAAAGTATCCGTGCCGCCAACCTCACTGACCGAGGACCCACCCGAAAGCCTGGTCGCATCGTGTTACGCGCTGGAGTATCGCCGGTGTGGATCACTAGAGATCCAGCCAGAATCCAAGCTGACCGCGACCCTATCCGACGGCCCGTCAACACCGCAGAAATCGCCCTAGTCCACGACGCCGAAGAACACATCGCCAGCGTCAACGGCTGGCCGGTGTATGCCCTGTTCGACGCCGCGGGGAATCGGCAGGACACGGCACCGCAAAATGTGGCCGTCGATAAGCACGCGGAAGCCGAGGGCTTTTTGCTCCAGGCCGGCATCTCGTGCGCCCGCTGCCACATCGCCGTGGGGGGTGAGTCATTATGGGCCTTCAGTGACGAGACCTTACCGCCCGATACCGCCTTCTACGCTCGCCCTGACGTGGCGCTGACGTTCGCGGACATCTACGGCGACCCCGAAGCCCTGGAGATCCAAAGGCAGTTCCACAACGCCCAGGCGGAGCGCGTCACCCGACGGGCGGTTGGTGTGCCAATCCAGGAAGCCGCGAAAGCGCATCGCTGGGCTTATGAGTCGTACATCGGCCAGGTCGATTTTGAGCAAGCCTGCCGGGAAGCAGGCGTGCATCCGATGCATGCGTTGAAGGTGTTGCCGGCATCGACCGATCCCCACATCCGGCGGCTGCTGGGTGGGGAGACGGTGCATCGGGAGATGTGGGCCAGTTCATTTCAGGAGTTTGCGATCACATGCGGACGGTAGATGAATTTCGCGTTCCTATCATGGCCATCAAGTTGACTGAGGCCAGCGGTGAGCCCTGCGTCATTAACTTGAATGACTTGAATGGGGCATACGTTGTGCAGCCCGGGAAGACCCAGGTCTACGTTGCCGGGGGACGCATTACGTTCATCGTGAAAGAACACCCAAACGAAATTTTCGAGAAGCTCCAAGAGGCATTCGCATGCGTAACCTTATCGTCGTATTAACTTGGATTGCCCTCAGCACGGTCGCGGTGGACGTCTCCGCCGGCACGGCGCGGCGGGTGTTGGTCAATCGAAATCAATTGCTGGCCGTGACGCCGTTCGTGGTGCCCTTCGGCGTGCCGGTGGCCACGGCGGCTCCGTACGGATTCGGGCCAGCTTTTTACGGACAACAGACGTACAACCCGCACCAAACATCTCAGACG
Organism: Pirellulales bacterium; assembly: GCA_028289405.1. GTDB lineage: Bacteria > Planctomycetota > Planctomycetia > Pirellulales > JANQPP01 > JANQPP01. The sequence continues at coordinate 86,147 of JANQPP010000206.1, read as the reverse complement.
TACGGACAAACGTTCTACCAGCAGCAGAGCCAGGCAGGCGACATTCGGCAGATCATCCGCGAGGAGATCCAAAAGGCGCTCGGCGTGCAGCCGGCGACGTACAGCACGCAAGCCCAGCCGCTCACGGCTGACGGGCTGATTCAGCAAAAGTGCATCAAGTGCCACCAGCCCGGGAACGAGCAAGCCGGCGTCGATCTCTCGATGCCGATTGCTGAGTGGGACTGGACCAAGCGACGCCGCGTGAATCATGCCGTGTTGCAACTCGACGAGGACAAATCGAAGCACATGCCTAAAGGGGGCAAGACGCTGTCTAAGGAAGAGTACCACGCGCTGGAAGCGGAGCTGTTTAAGCCGCAGGGGGAGTGAATGAGCCGATACATTCCACCAACTCCGTGGAAGTCGCCGGACGACATCAAGGAAACTCTAAACCGCCTAGAGCAGTTGCAAAAACTGCGGGAACAGTTGCGAAATCTGCGGGAACAGCCACCGGAGCATTCAGTCGAATCGCTTCTTGGCGGTCCCTCCAAAGACAAACCGATTCCTCGAAATAAACGGAGGCTCAATCCCATGAAGCCCATCGCCCTACTGACCGCCCTGTTGCTCGCCTGCGTGGCGTGCAGCCCCGATGGGGCCCACGCGGCGAATTGCAACGCCTGCTTCAACAACCAGGCCCTGGTGGCGGTGCCGCCGCAGCCGGTTAACCCGTTCGGTTTCGTCGTGGCCGCGCAGCCGTATCCGGTGGGTCCGAACATTTTGGCTGTGCCGCCGGTCGTGCAGCCCGGCCAGTTCATTTTGCTGGGGGCAAACGACTTTCGGCATCGCGGCTTCAACGTATTGAACGCGGCCACGGTCGTAGAGCGGCGGGGTTTGTTTGGACGAAGGGTGACAGTGACACGGTTTCGGTAGCGAACTTGATGTCGGGGCTTCCCGGCTGTCTGGGCATGATGCCTCCCTGGGGCACGGACGCCCGCTTTTAGTAAAGAAAACGGCCAAAGGCTTTCCTAATGGGCCGACAGGGGAAAGAGAGTTTTACTTTGAGCACGAATCGCCTTACCGAACCATCACCGCAAGACGACGAAATGCACGTCGTGGCAATGGTGAAAGACGAGGAGCGTTACGTGTTCGTTTTTGATGCAGCCAGCCGAGCGGATGCGTTACGGAAACTAGGCGACTTCGCGGGAAACGACGAGCTTTCGTTCAGTTGGTACAACGCGGCAGTTTTGTCGCAAAAGATCTGATTGGAAGTCGAGCAAGCATGAGCAAGATTGGCGAAAAGATCGTCCGGCGATTCAAGGATTTCGTCGAGCGGGCGGAAGAAAACCGCGAACTCCCGACGTTGCATGAAGTACGTCGGCTTGGCAGGTGGGACACGAACGGCATGACGTCCGTGGAGTTTGTAAGGCACATTCGGAATACGAGCGAGCCAACATGAAACCGATCACGGGCAAAATCAACATCGACGGTGAAGAGTTCACACTCGACGGCATGCTCATGCCGACCAGCGTGGAGCCGCCGGTTGATCCGCCGGTCGATCCGCTGGCGATCGAAGAGCTTCGAATTCTGGACAAGGAAGGAAAGTACACGGCTGTAGCGGTAGCCGAACATGAGGCCGTGGCCCGCGTTGACATGGCAATTGCCGGCATCGGGCTAACTTCCGAGCGGAGCGAGTCGGTGCGTCCTTACACGCTATTCGGAGACTCGGAAGGACGCATGCAGTTCATGGCCCTGCGTCCCGGTGTGTATACCGTTACCGCCGTGGCCTACGACGCCAGCGGCAAGCGTGGATTGATGAAATCCAAATCCTTCGATGTCAGCGACACGCCTGTTGATCCCCCCGTAGATCCTCCACCCGACCCCGACCCACCGCCCCCCGGCCAGGCCGACGGCACCTATCGTGGCATGCTGGTCGGCATGAACACGTCCTGGAACACGTACTGGGTGCCCGACTGGCCGTTCGCGGACGCGGTTAATTGCATGCGGCCCCCGGACAACATCATCGTTTCCGGCATCGGCCCGCATGTCCCCGCTGGGGATTACGTGCTCACCTGGGACGGTGCTGGGGAGGTGAGTCTCAATACGGGCGAGACGATTATCAGTGAACCGGGGCGCAAGGTGGTGAGAGTTTCCCCGGGTAACGAATATCTGGCACTCGAGATGTCCGACGGCCTCACGATGGAGGACGTGCATTGCTGGTTCCCGGGGCAGGAAGGCCGCATGTTCCACACGGACTACGTCGCGGCGATGAGCAATTTCGCTGTCGTGCGGCATCTCAACTGGGGGCGGGTGAACGATAGCGACGTCGTGACCTGGGCGGACCGAAAGCAGTCCTACGACCCTCGCCAGCAAGGCCGCCCCGGCGTGGCCTACGAGTACATGGCTTGGCTGGCCAATGAATGCCAGAACGACCCCTGGGTCTGCGTGCCCTGGCTGGCGGACGATGACCATATCCGCCGCATGGCGAAGTTGTTCCTGGAAGAGCTCGACCCCGACCGAAAAATCTACGTGGAGTTCACGAACGAGTTCTGGAACACGATTTTCGATCAGGGCGATTGGGCCTGGAATGCTCAGACCGGTGAGACGGCTGGCGAAAAGATGGGTCGCCGCATTGCCAACAACCACAAGATTTGGGACCAGGTCTGGCGCGAAGCGGGCGAGCGTGACCGCCTGGTGCTCTGCGTGATGGGCCAGGCGTTCGGTCACTTCACCACCAAACAGATGGTACTGCGGACCGAAGCCAACGGCGGGCCGATCGATGCGATTGGCGTGGCTGGCTACTTCGGCACGAGCACGGATCACAACGATGTAGACCGGATGATTGATGGCCTCAGAAGCAACGCCCGGAGGTTCCCGCAAGACGACGATATCGAAAAGTCAAAGGCATTGGCCGACGAGCGTGGCGTGCCGTTCTACCTCTACGAGTGTGGGCATCATTTGGAAGTGCTTGAAAACCAAGCGATGACCGAGGAGACGCTGGCCGAGGTGATGCGGGATCCGCGCATGGCGGATGTCTACCGCATTGCTTTGGACCGCTACGCCGATTTCGGTTGTGACATGGTGGTGTTTTTCGACTACGCCAACCGCATTCGCAACAAGGCGTTCGGGCACGTGGAGTACCAGGGGCAGCCGCTGAGTGAGGCGCCGAAGATGAGGGCACTGATTGAAGGGATGCGGAAGAGGTGACGGCGAAAACGGTCCAAGAGTTGATGCTTGAGTGCCCAAACGCAGCGCACACGTGCGTTTCGTGCGGCCAGCAATACACCGGATGGAACCACCATTGCTCGGCGAAACATGAAGGCGCACGTCAAGCCGCAAATACACGGTCAATGGAACTAGGGTCGTTTAACAATCGGCCATCAGAAGGACAGCGACTAAGTCTTGGGTTTGAGATGCTCGCGATGTCTCGCGATGGAACTGAATTGAGGTAGGAGACCAAGTGACGAACGGCTTAGACCCACAGTTTTGGGTGGGCGTGATTTCCATCGTGCTCACGCTCGCCGCCGGATTCGGGGCAGTTTACTTCCGCCAGGATGGCCTGCTCCGCAGCCTGGTCACCCTCATGCACGGCATCGACAAGCGTCTAACCGCCATGGAGACCACCGTGGCTCTGCAAGGCAAACAGTTGTCCCTCATGCAGCAGCAAAACCAAAAGCTCGACCGCGTGTTGGAGCTCATTCAAGAGAGAGGGGATTGAAATGGCTGATGCCAAAGAAATCCACAACTTGATCAACACGAAAGCGATCACGCAACGGATACGCTTGGCGGTCAACGTCAAGCTGCGGGATATGATCGCGAATGGTACGAACGACCAAAAGAAGTGGGCCGCCGCTCAAGCCCGTGCCGGCGAATCGTTCGTGGAAATCATCGAACGCCTGGTCGTGGCCGAAATGGCCTCTTTAACGAAGCAGCAGGTGATGGACTCCTTGCAGACGGAGTTTGACACCCGCGTTTCCAACATGGCGTTCTATTTTTCCCAAGCCGAATCCCTGCCGTAAGGACATCGCAATCCATGGCCACGCGTGAGTTACTTGGTGTTGCCCGTTCGGCCGTCATCGACACGGATGCGGTCCTGGCGACCAGCAACGGTGCCTCGGGGGATTTTGACAACAGCACGGGCACGCCCATCCGAGCCTTGCGCGGCTTTTGCCATCTGGCTCTGACCTACGACAGCGTGCCGGCCGTCGGCATCGTGGTCGCGGAACTCTATCACCTCAAGGGGGACGATGACCAGACGAGCGAAGTGGTCGCCACGGGAAGTGCCAGCGTAAAGCCGGCGGCCAAGGACATGATTGACACGTTCGTGTCCGTTGCCCCCCACGCCACGAACACGGAAGTGCTGCAATCGATCACGTTCGAGATCCCAGTCGGCATCAGCCGCTTCGTGGTGTGGAACGTCAGTGGCGTCTCTTTCAACAACACCTGGGAAATGCGGTTCATTCCGGAGAAGGAACAGGTCGTCTGATGCCCCTACCCTTCAAATCGGCGGGCCGCCCACCGCACTGGCCCTTTCATATCAACCGCCGCAGCAAGCAGGCGGAAGGGCTGGTGTACTGGAACCCCTGCATTCCCTGGGGGAGCTTTTCGCCAGGATTCCGGTTGGACAACGTGGCACCCCGCTGCGATTGGACGAGTGTCTCTTGGGTGGGAACGACCTTTGGGAACGCGGTACCTGAGTTCAATGCCAGCTCATCATACGGCCTGATCGCGGATCACCCGATGTTTGACCTGTCCGATGACTTCGGCGTGTGCTTCTGGGTGCGAACTTCAAACGTGGCCCAGGCCAATGGGCACATGCTCAGCAAATACATCAATGCGGACCGCGAGTGGATTTTCTCCATCGACGCGAGCTACCTTCAAACCTTCACGAGTACGACCGGCTCGAATTTTCTGACCTGGCGGCAATCCGGGGCACAGGTTTTGGCCAATAACACCTGGCACCACGTGGCGTTCTTTTATGACAACCGGCCATTCTTTTACATTGATGGCGCCAGCGTGCCGAATTCTGGATCGGGTGCGGGCGCTCTGAACAATGGCGCGGCGGATGTGATCGTGGGCGGCATCGACGACACCACGCCATCGCCTCGCTTCCTGGGGTCCATTTTCGACGTCCGGTTTTATTCCGGACGGACAGGATCGGAGGTATCGGCTGCACTCTACGACCCCAGCACGCGCTGGGAACTGTACGCCCCCACGATCCGCGAGCAGCTTTACGATTTTCTAGCCGAGCCGCCGGCGGCCGCCTTCAATCCCGCTTGGGCACGCGGCAGCAACGTGGTTCTCGGATCAGGGAGCGCGGCATGAAAAAGAACACCTCCGGGCAAGTGATTGGCGCGGAACTCGTCGATGCGACGACCGGAGCCGCGTTTACCGGGGCTGTAACTTGTCATGTCACTGGAGACGGTGGTACACAGGCCGTGGGCTCGGTCGGTGCTGGGGCCTGCACGCACGAAGGGAACGGATTTCATACGTACGCCCCCGCACAAGCGGAGACGAACTACGACCATGTGGCTTTCACCTTCACGGGCACTGGAGCGGTGCCCGTGACGATTCAGGTCTTCACGGCTTTCCCGCAGACCGGAGATGCCTTCTCGCGAATTGGGGCCAATGGTGCCGGCCTCACGCAGCAGCCTTGGAACGCCGCCTGGGACGCGGAAGTGCAGAGCGAAGTGGCTGACGCCTTGGCTGCCTACGATCCACCCACCAAGGCGGAGATGGATGCCCGCACAATCCTGGCCGCGAACTACTCCACGCTCACGGCGTTGGATGTCAAAACACAAGCAGACCAGGCACTTGTTGATGCTCTGCTGGACAGCCTTGGGCTCGGGCTGGTCGTTGGCACGGTGCAATCCAGCCCCGTCCCGACTACCACCACGTTTCGCGGAGATTCCGGGCTAAGCAACACGCTAAACTTCTATAACAAGCGACAGATAGCATTCATCACAGGCAACATGCGACCGCTGGGTGGATACGTCACGGCATTCTCCACGGACCGTGACTTCACGATCCATGAAGCCCTTCCCAGCCCTGGCCCCTCTGGTGGCGACAAGTTCATCATCATGGGGGGAAGGGTGTAACGCATGATCACCACGCCACCGATTTACTTCGCACTGCTAGGACGACCTGCCGATCGGCCAGACCTGCCGCCGCACGAACTGACGCGGCGTGGGAAGTACGGGTTGTCGCGTGGTGCGTGTACGCAGTGGCATAAAGCGAAGCAATACGGAGTGGCTGGGTACGTAAATGCCGAGCAGATCATTTACGGCCAAGCTGCATGCAGCCTGGAATTGACGGGCACTCTGGTCTGCTATGACGGGGAGCTTAGTGACGCACCTTTGGGTGCGTTTGGGAATGAGTTGAAAAGGGTTGCGGAGTGCGACTCAGTGTACGGTGACAGGGGAAGAACCTGGGTCGGCGAAAGCTTGTTTCGCCAATGGGAAAAGCACTTGAAGAAATTCGCGGAGCTGGTGGCGTGACGAAAAAACAGGCAAGGACCAAACCACGCACTGTTAGGACGCTGCCAATCTATATCTGTGCAGTCTACCCGCCGACAGGCGGGGAGATGATCAATCACGGACTGGGCGCGTGCGAAGTGACCCGCTGGGAAACCGACAACGACCTAGAAATTTACAACCCGATGCCGCTGGAAATCGGAACCTGCCAAAAACACGTGGGGCCGATTCCAGAGTGCATGGCAGCGAGCTACAGGGACCGAACGAAGACACTACACACGTTCTCGATTCACGATGTGGACCAAGGCAAGTGCTATCACAAGGGAGACGCCTTGGTGCTTCCTCCTGGTTCCGTCCGGCTGTCACTGCGTCGTGTTGGATGGCTAGAAGAATTCACGCAACCCAGGATTCCTAAGAAGCTGTCCAGTGCAGAAGAGACTGCGTTGAATCTAATTTGCCGAGTGACCCGAAACAAAGGAGATCGCATAGCCACACTCAAGCGACGCGTGCTCACCGAGGTGCTTTCGTTGCGAACTTGCGACTTCAAGGCACCAGAGGCCGGGTGGTTCCGTGCACTGCCGGACGAGTTGCAGGGCGGATTTGTCAGTTTCACTTTACTGGAGAAGCTGCTAGCGATCAGCACAACTATTATTTGCGGCATCAAGTGGTTTTACACCGCAAAACGCAGTTGGCCGCAAGAAAACCGGGAGAGGTATCCTTGGATCAAGGTCGTGAGTTGACATGCCGGGTGATCCCAAGATTCGTACGCAACTTAAGATTATCGAGCAGATGGCCAGAGGACGCTGGCCGATTGATGAAGAACACATTCGCAAAGCCGTGGAAGTCGTCGGTGAGGGCCTGGAGTCTGCAAAACGCCGTGTGCGCGACCGTGCCGTGGACGCCCTGCTCAAGATGGTACGCAGTAACCAACGAGACCAACATTTTGTGTTGGGGCAGCATCTTGCCAAGCTGCAACTAGACCAAAGTTCGATTCGGGCGAGTGAAGTAATTGAGGCCATGCGTCGTGATCCAGAGTACCAGGAATACCTCCGCGATCGAGCACTTGAAGAGGATCGGGACACCGGCCCTCTTCGCGCGCTCAGCGACCAAAGACCTGGCTCCGCGAGCTAGATGGAAGCTCACGCGACACTTGGCCTACCTGGATCGAGAGGTGATGCGGACGCTTTCGCAGCGGACGCCGGACCGTGTGCAGGTCATGGTGGTCAGCATGCCGCCGAGACACGGAAAAAGCGAGTATTGCAGCAAGTACCTGCCTTCCTGGTTCGTGGGGACGCATTCGGATGAGCGGGCGATTATCGCGGGTTATGGCACGAAGTTCGCCAGTGAATGGGGCGGACGCTGCCGGGATCTACTCACGGAGCTTGGGGTTTGGTTCGGCGTGGGAGTCGATATGCGGTCATCCGCGAAGGATCATTGGAACTTGCTGGGCCGACGCGGCGGAATGGACGCCGCCGGCGTGGGGGGGCCGCTGACCGGAAAAGGGGCCAGCCTGATGGTGATCGACGATCCCATCAAAAACCAGGAAGAAGCCTATAGCCAGGTCTACCGCGACAAAGTCTGGGATTGGTATCAATCGACGGCCAGCACGCGGCTGGAGCCGGATGGCGTCGTGATCCTGATCCAGACCCGTTGGCACCGGGACGACCTGGCGGGCCGCATCATGAGCCGGGCTTCGGAACTCGGCCAAGTCGTGTGCGAGATCAAGCTGCCGGCGTTGGCCGAGGAAAACGACATTCTGGGGCGTGAGCCGGGCGAGGCGCTTTGGCCGGAACGCTTCTCTCAAAAGGCGCTCGAGGAACGTCGCCGGATTTCGGATGTCTACTGGTGGCGGGCATTGTATCAACAAGATCCGACCGAGGTTTCCGGCACGGAATGGCCCAGCCACTACTTTGCGGAGAGTGTGTTTTTTCAAGATCCGCCGCCACGGGAGCGAGTGGCTTTCAAGACCATGGCTCTCGATCCCTCCAAGGGGCGAACGGAGAAGAGCGACTTCTCCGCCTTCGCCATGTGCTGGATCGACCACGATGGCGTGATCTGGGCGGATGCCGACCTAAAGCGCCGACCGGTGGAGCAGATCGTGAGTGACGCCGTGGATCTATACACCGACTTTTGGCCCGACCTGTTTGGCATCGAGGCCAACGCCTTCCAGGATCTCTTGGAAGGTCACATTAACCACGAATTCGAGCGGCGAAGCCTATTGCGGCGGGAGATCATCCCCATCGAGAACCGCCTCAAGAAAGAGGTCCGCATTCGCTCGCTCGGGTACTGGATGAAGCGGGGCATGCTGCGGTTTCGAAACAATGCCAGCACGAGGCTGTTGGTGCACCAAATGCGGGAGTTTCCCCTGGCCAAACATGACGACGGCCCCGACGCTTTGGAGATGGCCGTGAGGCTGGCTCTGGAACATGTCGGAGTGGACCCGGAAACGATCAGCGGGAGCATGAATATCGATGGATGAGGAAGAAAAACTCGCGCTGGCGGCCAAGTTCATTCTCGAATACGACAAAATCGTGGACGACATTAAGGCAATTCAAGAGATCAACGCTCTGGTTAATTCCGTGGATCGTGCGAGCAGATCGTCATTACCTAAACACGTCAGTGCTGCGTCAATGAATGTCGTAACTGCAAGATCACATCTACTCGAATCGTGCAAGCAGCGCAAATTTGATCTCGTGGAGCAGCTAATTGAGAAGGTGACGGATGGCTGAAACCAACGGCGACACCACGGAAGCGATTGTAGAGATTGCCCAAAAGACGCTGGGCCGCATGCAGTCGCATAGCGAGTCGATCAACATCCTGTTCGACAAGTTGGTCGATCCCAATACGCCGTTTTTCGACGACGGCGAACGCTGGGAGCGGATTGGTGGCGAGAACGACCGGCACGCCCGAGGCAGTGTCCGCACCGAACAGGACTTGCGAAACCGGCGTCAGCACTGCCGCCTATTGGCCGAGGAGAATGAGTTCGCCATCAACGGCCACGAGAACCGCGTCAGCTACGTGATCGGCGAGGGACACCAGTATCAACTTCAGGAAAAGGAGGAAGGGTCCTTCCCCGAGAACGTACTGGACGAAGCCCGCCGCGTGCTGGATGAATTCCTGGAAGCCAACAAATGGTGCCAGCGACAGCAAGAGGGTCTGATGCGCTTCGACCGGGACGGCGAAGTCTTTTACCGGCTGTTCGAAGGGACTGACGGGCTATTGCGAGTGCGGTTCGTGGAGCCCGGACAGGTCAGCACGCCTCAATCTCAGGTGAACAATCCCCACGCCACATTCGGCATCCTCACCGATTCCCAGGACGTGGAGAACGTGTTTGGCTACTGGATCGACGATGAACTGATCGACGCAGGCGAAATCCAGCACCGCAAAGCCAACGTGGACCTGAATGTTAAGCGAGGGCAGCCCTTATTTTGGCCGGTTCGTAAGGGTCTGGCCCGTGCCGAAAAGATCCTCCGCAACATGGGAACGCTGACCGAGATCCAAACAGCCATCGCTTTGATCCGCAAGCACACGACGGCCAATAAACAGGCCATTGAAAACTTTGTGTCGGGCGTCAAGGCGCTGAGCAAGGAACGCACGATTGACGGTAAGACCATCAGCGTACAGCAGTTTGAACCGGGCTCGATTGTCGACGCCGGCAGCAACATCGAATACGAATTTCCCGGCCACAGTGTGAATAGCGCCGGCTTTGTGCAAGTCCTGCAAGCCGAGCTGCGGGCCGTGGCCTCGCGGTTGGTGATGCCCGAATTCATGCTCACCAGCGACGCCAGCAACGCCAACTTCGCCTCCACGATGGTGGCTGAGGGTCCGGCGGTGAAGATGTTTCTGCGGCTGCAAGCCCGCGTCGAGGAAGACGACCATGAGATTATTTTGCGGCAACTACGCTTGGCCGAGGAGCGTGGGCGATTGCCGGTGGGTGTCAGCGACCAGCTTGATATCGTGACGGAGTCTCCCAGCGTGGCCACGCGGGACCGCAAGCAGGAAGCCGATGTACGGCAGATCCTCCGCAACAATCAGATCCTCAGCCCGCAGACGTGGGCCGGCATGGAGGGCCTGGATTACGAGCAAGAGCAAATGAACCTGGACGAACACGCGGAACGCACGGGAGATCGGATGCCCAGTGTGACGATGCCGTTTGGGGCGGGGATGGATCAAGGCGAAGACGAGGAAAGTGAAGACGATGGAGATGGATGATTTTTTGCCACGTCAACTCACTGACCTTGAGAAGACACTCTTCTTGGCGATGTGGGAAATCGGTTGCAAGGAGCAGCTTTCGGAACTGTGTATCCTGGATTCCATCCACCCGGAAGTCGCGAAGCAGTGGAGAAACCTAAGCTGCGAGTCACGGCTGGTCGCAGCGTTGTGCTACCACCACCTAAAGACGGATGATGATGACCTCCCCCATTGACGCCAAACTCCGCACGCAAGCCGTCCTCCGCCGGGCCGAGGTTCTCGCCCGCACGGGGCAGGTGGTGGAGCAGATCCAGCGGAAGTTTCTCCGCATCTTGGATCGGCTCTCCCGCATGCGAGACGGTGGGCTAGAGCAAAACGTTCGGCGGTCACGGAGGATCGTGCTCCCCGTGCAAGACGAACTGCTGGGCCTGATGGAAAAGCACCTTATGGGCCTGGCCCGCTTTTCGTACGAACACTCCACGCGGACGTTCGTGCGGTTCGTGCCTCGTAGCTATTGGCGTGTGTTGCGTCGCCTCCCGGTGCCGGAGTCGGTGGGCATGCAGGAGATGCTTTCACCCGCCGACCTGTTTCGCGTCGGCCCAATTGACGCCACGGACCTATTCGGACCTGTCCGCCGTAAGGAACTGACTGACAAGGAAGTCGAAGACGCTTTGCTGGAGTTGATCTTTCCGCCCATGACGCCGGAACGCATCGCCGCGATTCTGGCCGCGCAGTTCCCACAGACGAGCGAAACTTGGCGGAACGCCATTACCCGCGTCACGGGGCGGGCCAGCCTGGATCAGATCATTCAGCAAGCGGTGCTCGGTATGGCCGAGGGGGACAACGTCCAGCAGCTTACCGAGCGTCTGCGGCCCATCGTGGGGCACTCCGAGGCCCAAGCCCGCAACGTGGCCCGCCGAGCCAGCATGTGGGTGGCCGAGCAAGCACAACGCGATAGCTGGGCACACGTGGACGATCTCATGGTTGGCGCCCAGATCATCGCCATCCTGGATAGCCGCACGCGGAGCCATCACGCGGCCCGGCATGGCACCGTGTTCTTCAAGCCGGGCTTTGGTCCGCCGGATGCTCCACGCCTGGCGGACATGCCGTTTCTGCCAGACGAGCCGTGGTGCCGTTGCATGTCGACGCCCGTGCTCCGCCCCCCCGACGAAGTTCTGAACGACCCCGCGGCTGCCGTGCAATACCGCTCATTGGCTGGTGACGTACCGAACCCCGAGGACATGATTCAATGGTGGGACGCGGCTCCCGACGAGAACAAGAAATTCCACGTGGGAGCCCGGCGGTTCGAGACCGTGAAAGGCATGCTGGGGGACACGCGGCCCCCCGAATACCCCGATTTTCTCGACACCGACGGAAGGCTGCTGACCATCAAGCGGCTCAAGAGCGAATCGCCACAAGCGCGCGAGCGGCGGCGGGCCAAGATCTTGGCCGATATTCGACATAACGCGGCGCTCTATCGGCAGGTGGCTAGCCAGGGATTTTTGACACCGAGCTAGGGGAGGGTGTGAATGCTGACCGTCACGGACTTAACAAAACTCTTGGCAGCCGAAGGGCTTACTGTCTCTCGCCGGTCCATCAAGAACTGGGTCAGCCAAGGGTGGCTGGAGTGCTCAGGAAGCTTTGATGGGTCGCCATTGTTCGGGCCGAAAGACCTGGCTGCCGCAAAGCGATTGGCCACTAGAGCCCAAAATCTCGGTCGTCGGCGAAGGGATGCAACTAGTTGACAATGATTCAAGATTCTGCTAGGCAACAGGGTAGGCACACCATTGACGAGTGCGTGCGGATCTTTCGCATGCGGCTACAGTCCGCCGTGGACGAGCAGCGTTTCGGGAAATGTGGCCTGGTTTGCAGCCTGAACGCGGGCCGCATCAATCTGATCACCGAGGTGCAAGAGACCAGCATTAAAGCGAACTAACAATCTGAATCCGGGTATTTGACTCCAAAGCCCCATTCTTGGCGACAGCGCCGAGAGTGGGGCTTTTTTTATTTCCACACATGCCATTTTCCACACGCGACGCCGAGCGACACGCCAAGGGGCTGACCCCCAGCGAACAACAGACGTGGGCCAAGGTGGCCAACGAAACCCGTCGCAAGGCGCTGAGTGAAGGCAAATCGGAACAGGAAGCGGACGCGATGGCGGTCAAAGCAGCGAACAAAGCCGTCAAGAACAAACAGGAAGCGGTCAGCTTCGTCGAGTATTTCGACAGCCGTGACGTGTCGCTCCGCGTCGATACCGAGCGGCACGTGATCCAAGGCGTGAAGATTCTCGGTCTCGTCTCCAAGAATGGCCGCGAGTACAGCCAGAACGCTATCAAGCGCGCGGCGACCATGTACGAAGGTGCCAAGGTCAACGTCGATCACCCGCAAGGTGACGCGCGTCAGCCCCGCAGCTACCGGGACCGCCTGGGCTCCCTGAAAAACGTTTCGGTCCGTGACGACGGACTGTACGGCGATCTGCAATACAACCCGCGCCACGCGGTGGCGGAACAGTTGGCCTGGGATGCCCAGCACGATCCTCAAAGCGTGGGTCTTTCTCACAACATCACCGGCATGACTAGCCGTAAGCACGGCAAGGTGGTCGTCGAGGACATTCAGAAAGTCTTGTCCGTCGATGTGGTGGCCGATCCGGCCACGACGAACGGACTGTTTGAGCATGAAGAACCATTGGAGGAATCCGAGATGGATATGTCCACGCTGACCATGGACCAGATCAAAGCCAGCCGGCCCGATCTGCTGCAATCGATTCAAGAGCAAACGCTCGCCGCGCATGAGGCCAGCGAGGAGACCAAAGCCCGGCAGGACGAATTGAAAACCCTCCGCGAGGAGAACGACCGGCTCAAGGCGGAAAAGGAAGTCGCCGCCAAGCACGAAGCCATCGAAAAGGAACTGGCCGAGGCCAAGCTGCCAGCGGAGCTAGTGAGCGATGTCTTCCGCCAGCAGCTCATGGAGCACGACGCGGCGGGCCGCAAGGCACTCATTGAGGACCGACAGGCCATCGCCAAGGGCTGGCGATCCAGCAGCCCCAAGAGCCGAGAGCAACAGCAAGTCACCGAGGGCGTTCAGCGCGGTTACTCGAACGCCCAGGAATTCGCCCGTCTGATCACGAACTAAGGAGCCAGATCCATGGCCGATGTCATGCGTTGGAGATACGGGGAAACGAACCCCATTACCGTGGCGGTCGATTCGGCCACCGTGATCGAAATCGGCGACCTCTGCTATCTGGACACGGACGACGCCAAGCCGGCCAGTTCGCTGGCGGACGCTGGCACCAAGGCGGACAACCAAGGCGCTTTGCACGATGCGTTTCTGGGCGTGGCCATGCAGCGTAGCCGGTCCGGAGACACCGACAACATCCGCATCGCGACCACCGGCGTGTTCGAGTTCGACGCCACCTCCGACAGCTACGAGATTGGCGTGCTCGTTGGTGGACAAGGCACCGGTGCCGCCGGAGCCGTCGGTATCGCGGATCAAGCCGTGGAAGACGCTGCGACGGTCGGCGGTGCCATTGGCCGCGTGGTCAAAAGCGCGCCTGCCGCCAGCACGAAAGTTCTGGTTTCCATCGCGGGTACCGTCACCACGCCTTATGCCGGCGTGCAAGCCACGCAAACGACCTAACACATTCGCTTTTTGTTCGAAAGGATTTGCCATCATGTTGGCCGACGTTAATGCCCGCGAACTCAAGCGGATGTACGACTTGGAGGGTCCGAAGCGGACTTGCAAGATGATCCGCGAGGGACTGAACGAGGGGCACCTTAGGCCCGAAGATTTCTCGCTGCGTGCCCTGGCCGAGGCCCTGGTACCGGATGGCCGTGAGTGGGTGCAATCCATGGACCCACGGCACGCCGGCAGCTCGATCTTGGAAGCGGGAGAAGCGGTCGATTCCACGGCCTTCTCCAATATCACCGGGCAGATCGTCTATTCCCGGCTGATGGAGGAATTCACGAACGAGGCGTTTGTGTTCTCTAGCTTGATTCCGTCTACGCCCACACGGCTCAGCGGGGAAAAGATCGCCGGGATGGCTGCCGTGGGCGACAAGACGGAAATTGTCCGAGAGGGCATGCCATATCAGCACGCCGGGTTCGGTGAAGACTTCACCGAAACTCCGGCCACTGACAAACGGGGCCTGATTATCCCTGTTACGCGCGAGGCCATCTTCTTTGACCGCACGGGCCTCGTGCTCCGCCAGGCCGGCGAAGTTGGCCAGTCACTTGGCTTGAATAAAGAGAAGCGTGCCACGGATCTGGTCATCGGCGCGACAAACAACTTTAAGTGGAAGGGGACGTCCTACAACACGTACCAGACGTCCGCGCCTTGGATCAACGATCACGTCAATGTGCTCGAAGATCACACGGACATCGATAACGCCGAGCAACTTTTCGCGAACATCCTGGACCCGAACACCAATGAGCCTGTTTTGGTGAACCCTGACTTACTCATTGTTCCTCCAAAGCTGCAATCGAAAGCTCGCAGGATTGTCAACTCCACCGAGGTTCGAGAGACGACGAACACCAACACGCAAACGCTCAGCCCGAACCCCGTATCTCCCTACAGCATCGTCGTGAGCCGGTACCTAACCGTGCGGGACACGGCTGATACCTGGTACCTGGGTGATCCCCGGCGTGCCTTCACTTACATGGAAAACTGGCCCATCACGGTCACGCAGGCCCCGCAAAACAGCGAGGCCGAGTTCACCCAAGACATCGTGATGCGGTTCAAGGCCAGCGAGCGGGGCAACTACGCCGTGATGCAGCCCCGCGCCATGGTCCGGAACAATCCCAGCTAAGGAGTCACGAAAACATGTCCAATTTTCAGGTGTCCTGTTCTGGCAATCCGACTCCCCTGGCTTACGAGCGAGTCGTCGTGGAGGCGGAAGACGAAGCACAGGCGGTGGAAAAGTTCCGTGAGGCTAATGGTCTGTGGGCGTCACCGGCAGGTGAGGTGAAATGCCAGCCTTCAAAGGCGAAGCCCACGTGGCCGCCCAAGGAAGAAGGCGAGCAGGAGAAACCAGGCGACACCGAACCCCAGGCCGCCAGCCAAGCCAAAACCTCCGCCACGGGCGGACTGTCCACTCAGAAAACAGCGGAGAGCACGTAGGGGAGACGCCATGGCGTTGCGCGCTTATACGGTCACATTCGCGGGCTACTTTCCGAATCGCGAGCTGACCATCCTCGCGGAGAACGAATTCGAAGCCCGCAAGGAATTCCTGCGACAGAACAACTTCCTGCGGCAGCTTCAGTGCGTGCCAACGACCAAGGCGCCGGTGGTTTCCATGCACGGTACAGCGATCGCCAAGACCGGGGCGTTCGGGGGAGGCAGCTAGTGCATGGCCGGCTACTCGGACTACGCGGAAGACAAGCTGCTCAACCACCTCTTCGCCGATCCCGTATGGGATACGTCGGCGGAAGAGCGATGGGTGGCCTTGTTCAACGGGGTTCCGCTGGACAACGGCACCGGTACCGAAGTCAGCGTCCATAACTACTCGCGGGTCCAAGTCACCGGTTCCGACTGGGGTGCCCCATTTTGGGCCGACGGGCGCGGCAAGAAACAGAACACGTCCGCCATCACGTTTCCCCAAGCGTCGGGCGGCAATTGGGGCACGATCCAGGGCTTTGCCATCTTCGATGCCAGCGTGGGCGGGAACATGATCGTCAACGGGCTGTTTAGTCCGTCGGTCACGGTCCTGAACAACGAAACGGCGACGTTCCTGGCCGGTGATCTGACGGTCGAGCAGACGGTCGGTGGAGCGGAAGACACCGCCGCCCTGCGGAACAGTGCGTTCCGCATGCTGGACCATGTGCTCAACGACGGGCAGTGGGATACCAGCCTAGAGAGTCGTTACGTCGGGCTGTGGACCGGCACCACGGACGCCACCGAAGTGGCTGGCAACAACTACTCGCGGGTGCAAGTCACCAGCGGGGAGTTCAACGCGGCGGCATCCGGCCTCAAGCGGAACAATCAAACCATTCTGTTCCCCCAAGCCACGCCGAGCGGCTGGGGGTTGATGCAGCGGGCCGCCATTTACGACGCGGCCACGGACGGCAACTTGATCGTGGCGGGTGCCTTCACGCCCACCATCACGGTCAACACCTTGGACAAACTGGCAATCCTCAGCACGGATCTATTTGTGTCCCTGGACTAGGAGCGGACCAACCATGGCCGGACTCAGCGACTACGCGGAAGACCTTGTCTTAAACCACATCCTCAATGACGGGCAGTGGAACACGTCGGCGGAGAACCGCTACGTGGCCCTCTACACGGTGGCGCCTACCGATGCCGGCGGTGGCACGGAGGTCTCCGGGAGCGGCTACACCCGGGTGCAAGTCAACGCCGCCACTTGGGCCGCCGCGTCGAGTGGATCAAAGTCCAATGGGGCGGCCATTACTTTCCCTCAAGCTTCGGGGGGTAACTGGGGGACCGTTGTGGCCTTCACGATCATGGACGCATCTAGCGTGGGCAACCAGATCCTCAACGGCACGGTCAGTCCCTCGCAGGCCGTGAACGACACCGACACGGCCAGCTTTTTGACCGGCAATCTGACCATCATCGCGGACTAGCCCGTTGCCGGGCGGGCGATGGCGTACGTGACGGGCAAGTGGGCATCGACTGAGCGCATCATGGCGACCGACATCGAAAACCTGAAGACGATCAAGTCGAACATTCTGGCCAGCGTGGTGGAGTACACGGCCAACCCCAAGCCGTCGTACATACTAGACGGCCAAGAGGTGGAATGGACGGAATGGTTTGAAGCCATGATGCAGCGCGTGAAGGAAATCGATGAACTGATCGCCGCCGAGGAGCCGTACGAAATCATGAGCCAGGGGGTCACGCCGTGAGCCTGTTCTTCTTCCTCGCTTCAGGAGCCGACATCAGCCTGACGGGATCGTCCTCGATCTCGTTCAGTAGCTCGGCGTCCCTGAGCGTGGAAGGCAGCGTGAGCCTTGCCGGTTCCTCTAGCATCACCGTCAGCAGCAGCGCGGGGCCGCTCACCCGCTCGGTGGCTCTGGTCGGGTCCTCCAGTATCACGGCTGCCGCGTCAGGCGAACTCTCCGCCGGTAGCCTGATCGGTTCATCCTCCATCAGCTTCAGTGGTAGTGGTCAACTTAGCCGCTCGGTTGTGCTCACTGGCTCCGCTTCGACTAGCTTCACCGCCAGCGGGCAGGTTTCGCGCAGCCTGGAGCTAGTTGCCTCGTCCACGTTCACGGTCACCGCCAGTGGAGAGCTAGGTGTGGTGCCGGCTCCACCCCCGGGACTCACTCGCGAACTGGAAGCGTATGTGGTCGTCCAGTTCGGCGGCGAGGGGCAGCTCACGGTCACTGAAGCCACGGGCCGAGCACGCAACTTCTCCTCGCAAGTCGATGTTCGCGTCACCACGTTGGCCAAGCTGACAGTCGATCGTCTTGGTGCCTGCATCTTCGATCCCAAGCCGGACTTTTTGGACATCGTGGACTGCCTCGAATTAGTGAATCTGCGAAGGTCGATGTTCCTGCCCGCGGAGCGCGTGGACCATGCCTTCCGCCGCAACATCTCCATCCGGGAAGTCGAAGCCAGCAAGGGGCATTACCGCCTAGGGGATGTCCGCTGGCATCTGGATCGCCAAGAGGTCTCCACGCCCCCCGATCCGGGCGCGGTGATCATCGACAATGACGACAACGAATGGACCTTGCTGGAGGTCCGCCGCGACGTGCAGGACTCACGCTGGCGGTGCGTGACTCGAAACCTGGTCGTGGCGGAAAACCTGACCAGCCCGATTGAGATCCAGCGGAACGAATGGACCAAGGGTGCCCACGGCGAGATGATCCCCCATTGGGTCACGGTAGCCGCTAATGTTCGTGCCCGCATTCAAGAGCAAAGCCGTAGCAGCGAAGTCGTGAACGACCGGCAGACCAGCAGCCGGGACACGGTGATCTACGTCAATGTGGCCATTGAAGACAACTTCCCCGGCGACTTGCGGCGGTATCGCATCCTCGACGCCAACGGGCTGGTCTACAAGATCCTGCGTGTCGATCAGTCCGACCGAATCGACGTGCTGCCTCGAATCCACGCGGAGGTGTCACCATCGCCGTCCGCCTAAAAGTTCGCGACCGTGAGTTCAATCGCTACCTGAAGCGGGCCACCAGCCACGGACTGCGCGTGGCCGGAGCCCGTTTGGCTCAGCTCCAGCAGCTCGCCGTCTCGAAGGGAAATGAACACGGGACCCGGCCTTCCCGGCCCGGCGAACCTCCCCGCGCCGGGACCGGGTTTGGCCGCAAGAACATCATCCACGAACACGACCGCAATATCCCCGCCAGCCGAGTGGGCGTGATGAAAAACGCCATTTACATGGCCTGGCTCGATCTGGGAATTCGCCCCCGCCGCATCCGCGCCAAGAAACGATTCTTGCGAATTCCGTGGCGTCCGCCGGAAGGGGGCACGCGCGAGCCGACCGAGCAAGAGAAAAAAGAGATCGGTCTTTCGCTGGCCAGGTTGCCCGGCAGGCGGGGCAAGCAGTGGGTCTATTACCGACGCCAAGTTCGGCATCCAGGCGTGAAGCCCCGTCCCTGGATCGTGGCCACGCTATTGCGATTCAAGGATCAAATCGGGCGGCTGGCCGCCAGCGAATACAAGGGCAGGTAGTGAGCATTGAACAGGCCATCCATGACCGCTGGGAAGTTTATCACCCGCTGGTCTCCGTCGTACCGGCAGAACGGTTCGTCACCGGCTTCCTGCCGCCGGCGGAGGACGAAATCTACGAACATCCCGTGCAAGGTTTCCCCTATGTCACGCTCAGCCGGCAGGGGGAATCGCAGGTGGAGCGGACCAGCAGCGGCACGATGCTCGTGCTCACGCAGTACCAATTTAGCGTATGGGGAGACACGCTCGACCAGGCCAAGCAAATTTCGGACGAGATCCTCGACTATTTCAATCGGGCGAGCTGGGATCACCACACCGGCAGTATCCAGGACATGAAACTTACCAACATCAACGAGGTGCAGCAGGAAGACGGCGTCTGGTCCGTGCTGGTCGATTTCCTCGTACGTTGGTCGCAAACGAGCAGGACGTAAGCCATGGCCGTCACCGCCTCATCCGATATCGATCTGCTGTTGAAGTGGCTGCATCAGGATACGCAGGACTTCTCCACGCTGAATGACAACAGTCAGATCCGGCACAAAAAAAGCTTTACGGCGGGCACGGCGGCGGGGCAGATCGACGAGATTTGGCGCGACCAGCGAACGGTGATCAACGGGGCCAATGACGATTTGGATTTGACCGCCCTGCAAACCACGCGGCTGGGGGGCACGACGACGGTCAACTTCGCCAGGATCAAGCTGATTTACATCGAAAACCTGGCCACCAACGTAGCCCGTGTGCTGACCGTGGGGAGCGGCCCGCAGACGTTCGTCGGCCCCTTTGGAGGCACGGCCCATACCGTGAGCGTGCCGGCGGAATCCCCGTTGATTCTGGTCAACCGAGGGGACGGCTGGACGGTCACCAATGCCTCGGCGGACACCTTGCGGATCGCGAACAGTTCGGGCGACTCGATCACTTACAACATCCTCTTGCTGGGGATTAAGACCTAGGAGATGAATCATGGCCACGCTCAGCGGCAAAGACGGCAAGATCGTGATCGGCGGGAGCGCCGTTGCCGAAATCACGAGTTGGACCTTTACCCGGACGGACTCCAGCCCCAGCTACGCCAGCAGCTCGACCGGCGGAGAAAAGACCCGCCGCGAGGGAGTGAAAGATGGCACGGGGTCCTGTGAATACAAGTGGGACAGCACGAACAAGCAGCACGCCGACATGGGCGAGGGGAGCGCCGTGACGCTGCTGCTGCACATCGATGGCCAGTCGATTTTGACCGTCCCCGCCCTGATCGGCAGCCTCAGCTACAACGTCGATATCAATGACGGCGACGTGGTGGGTGGGACGATCGAGTTCGGCCAGACCGCGGCGGTGACACACCCGACCATACCAGCGGATTCACCATAAGAACGGGGAGAGCAAATGAGTTTAGATGCCTTGGGATCTTCGCCGGCCACGATCTGCATTGCCGGCCACGAGTTGACCATTTCTCGCATCAAGGCCCGGCACTTGAGCCAGGTGCAAGCCCATGTGGTCAAACAGTCAGGAAACCCTGTCGAGAAGATCAAGCCTTCCCTGGAAGGGCTCGACGAGGAATCGAAGAAGTACGTGCTCGGTCTCGCCTACGACGACTATCGGCGCCAGCAAAGCATGACGCTGGACGACCTGATGGAATTTCTGAGTGAGATCGAAGGGTTTGCCTATCTGCTGTGGCTGCTGGCCCGGGACCACCAGCCCGACATGACGCTGGAGCAAGCGGAGAAGATCGTCGGCGATCTCGATTTTGATAAGTTCGAAGGGGCCGTTAACCAGGTCGTGCAAGCCTCGGGGCTGAGCCCGGACCCTACCACGTAGATCCGGACGCCAAGCCGGCCGATAGCTCCCGGCCCATCGAATGGCGACGGATCGTGGTCATGCTCAGCGAGCAATACGGCTGGCGCCCTGATGACATCATGGAGATGACGTTGGCTCAAATCTTGACCTACCTCACGCCCAAGGATGATCTGGGCGTTCAGAAGCAAATGACGCCTGGCCAGGCCATGGCTTTCCGGCAGCGGAAGCAGCTTGAACGAGAACTGGCAGTGCAAAGGATGCTCTAATGGGATTCAAACTGGCTGAAGCGTTTGTCGAACTGCGTGTCAATGACGGCGCGTTCCGTCGTGCGATGCGTGGCGTCCGCACTAGTATTGCCCGGACTGTCCGGTCAATGGCATCTCTTGCGTCAGCCGCAGTTCGTGTCGGCAGTGCTTTCGCTGCGATTGGTGGCGCTTTTTCTGTTTTTGCGGTAAGAGCAGCTAGCGATGCGGAGGAGATTCGCAACAAGTTCCAGGCGGTTTTCAAGGATCAAACTGATGCCGCAACAAGGTTTAGCCGACAGTTGGCACTCGCCCTGGGTCGCTCGCAAACTGATATCCAGAGATTTATGGCACAATTCCAGGACACTTTTGTTCCGATGGGTTTAGCCCGCGACGAGTCTCGAAGGCTTTCTGAGCAGCTTACGGCGTTGGCGTTTGATCTTTCGAGTTTCAACAATATGCCAGCCTCCGAAGCGGTGGACCGCCTCACGAGCGGTCTGATCGGCAACCACGAAGCGTTGCAGCGATTCGGGGTGGTTATCAAGGAGAACGTTCTAAGTTCTCAACTCATGGCCATGGGCCTTGCTAGAAACAACCAAGAGGCCACGGAACTGCAAAAAGTGCAAGCAAGATTGGCCATCATTTTAGGTGCTACACGCGATGCTGAGGGAGACGTGCTACGCACGTCTGGAAGTTTGGCAAATATGACGCGCAGGTTGTCCGCCATGTTTAGAGACATGCAGGAAGCCCTCGGCAGAGCACTGATGCCCATCGCAAAGGAGTTCGTTGGACTTCTGATGGATATGTTACGAGCATTTCGAGAGCTAAGCCGCTTCGGCGAGGGCGTTTTTAAGCCTGCGTTGGACGCACTAAAGGGTATTGTCAAACAAATGCGGGAAGCAGTGGAGTTCTTGACTGATTTCTTCCGTGGAGCGATTGCTCAGCCGGGATTGTTCTTCGAGACACTAAAGGCAGGGCTGGATCTACTTAAGGCAGCGTTCTTGGATGTCATCAGAGACTTGGGAAGCGAACTGGCGCTACAAATAACATCAGCAATCCGTCTGGGGCTTGCACAAATCGAGGATGTTTTTCGGTCACTCAATCCTGTTTTGGCTGCCAATGCCGTTCAGCGCGCTGCTTTGACCAACCGAGTCGAGCGACTCAAGAGGGATGCACAGCAATTCCAGGCAACGAGGCAGGCACTAGCTGTCTTGCAAGTATTTGCTGCCGCCACCGCTGCCATAGGCCGACGCTTTGGAGGTGCGCCACAGGAGGCACCTGACCAAGCACCCGATGTTGGACTGCGAAACAGCGGCGCCCTCGGACCACTAGGAACACTTGGCAGCATTATCGCGTCGCGTGCTGGTGTGGCACTGGCCGGACCGGCGGTAAGCCAAATCGCGGGTGCCCTGTTTGGTGGCCAGCAACAGACACAGGCACGGGCGCAGTTCACGGGACTACAAGAGTTATCTCGTCAGATCCAGACGGCTGCACTCAACAAGGAAGAGCAGTTCCAGCGGCGAGTTGAGCAGCGGGACAAGCAAAAGATCGATTTGCTGAAAAAAATCGAGGACAAGATCGGGAATGTGGTGGGGGTGTTTTCCTGATGCCCACCTCACCGAGAGGCGTTGTTTGGGAGGAACTGGAGGGGTCGCCCGAGTGGCAGCAGACCCTCCAAGGGCAGCGCGCGCAAAGGATCTTCCGAGTTCCCAGCCTGGAAGACGGCTACAAACTTGCGGCGGATCTCTGGGGGGGCATCCTTTTGGTGGGTGCCGTCAAGCAGCGAGCCACCGTGGCGCAATTCCCCGCCTTGCCGGAGGGCCTAGCCGAGAGCGGGCTCCTGGTCACCGAGGTCTCGGTGCAGCCCATGAACGGTGACGCGCCCAAGCTGCCCGCCGAAGGCATGGAGTCACTTGAAGACAGGCACGTTGACTACCCTGACCCTCCGGGTGCCGGAGCCAAGGTCACCGTTACCTATGAGTCCGTGACGTCCGGAGGCGGAGGCCCCCAGCAACAGCAAGACGACGGCACTGTCATTAGTCTGCGCACGACGACTGGTGCCGAATACCTGACCGTGCCGGGCCGCACGTGGCATTGGCAGAACAACACCGGCCCGCGGCTCGATGACGATATCGCCCCGGGAATCTTGATTCCCACGGAACAGTTGACGTTTACCTGGTCACGCGTCGTTACGCCGCCTTTCGACACCATCGAGAGCCTGCGCGGCAAGGTGAACAACGCTGCCTGGACACCGCCGGTCGGTGGTCGGTCACATGTCTCTGAGACAGTCTTGTTTCTGGGGGCCACGATCACGACGGACACACAGCCGGACGGCACGGAGATTTCCACCGTGCAATACGACTTCTCCGCCAAAACGGTCCACGGCACCGCCAGCGGAACCATCTTCGGTTGGAACCATTTTTACCGCAACGATTTGCCCAGCGGCACGGAGCATTGGGTGAATGTCACCGACGAAGACAACAACCCGCCCTATCAATTGGGCGATTTCACGACATTGTTCCCATCGCAGGCATGAGCATGAGCGACAACAACGAACTCAAGATCAAGTTTCCCAAGCACAAACCAGGCGAGGAGATCCGCTGGGGTAAGATCGTCGGGTTTAAGATCGAATACGAAGATCCGGAATCCAAAGAAAAAACAGATGAGCACCGTCCCCCTGAATGACGTTTCGCGCGGCGACCCGTTGCGGGCCAGTGAATGGAACACGCTGGTGGGTCAGGTGCGCACCTTGCGGAAGCTCACGGGCGCCAATGGCGTGAAGATCAACCAGCACGCCGGCGGCACGACGATCTCACTGGAGTTTCCGGTTCCACGCCTGCATCTCTGCCGGCTGAACCAGGCCATTACCGAGCACGAAGTGAATGCTGACGGCTTCGTGCTACAACGGGACTACAACGCCGGGGTGAGCCAGCGCCAGGTCAACGACAATCAGAGTGATCCACTGGAGCACATCTTCGATCCGGTTGGCACGGTCCACCTGGACGGCACGGACGGCTTCACGTGGTGGATGCCCAACGCAGGGCAGCGGGTGTTTTTTCCCTTCATGAACTGGCACCTTGGCAAGGTTCACACGGGGGAAACCATCACCGCCGGAAGCTCGGGGCTGGTCAACCTGGACACGATCGACGACGTCTCCGGGGTGCGCACCGCCACCGGCATCACGGTCACGGCCTGGGGCTATCTGTTGGTCTCCGGGCAGTCCCTCACTGCGGGGACCACCGTCGCCATCGCCCAGCATCCGCAAAGCCGCTTGTGGATCATCATCGCTGCCGCTTGCCCATGATCGGGGGTGCCCATGGTCCGGCATTCCCCTGGGTGTGAATGTTGCGACACATCTCCGTGCGGCATTTGCCCGCCTCCGCTGAGTGAATTTCCCACGCCCTTCGAGGCGTTCGTCTCGGTCACGAACGTCGTCAATCTGGGCTGCTCGCAGTGCACAAACATCAACGGCAACACTTACCGCTTGGCATTGGACCAGGAGTTGACCGAGGCACGCGACGACGGGGCCTGCGTCTTCATTACGAACGCGATCAACGCCGACGTCGCCAACTGCTCTTTTCCGGACGGCACCTACGCCCGCTTGCTGCTCACGCGAAGCGACTTGGACCCCACGCTCTTTCGCCTCGTGTACGAAATCTTTTTCGACGTGCCGGCGGGTTTCAATCTGGAAAACCTTGACACGCTTCCGCACGTTCTGCGATGGCGGAGTAGTGCGGTCAACACCAGTTTCACGGTCCAGTTCGACGACTGCATTTGCATCGAAGTCGATATTGGGCTGGCTCAAAACAGTTCCCCGCAGTGCGCGCATCAAGAGCCGAGCACGGCCCATATCTATTTCAGCGTGCCAGGCCGGCATACGGTCTGCGGCTTCCGCACGGAGCCGATCACGATCACCAGCACGGCCTTCGGCACGCTCTCCGTGGGGCCGAACACCAGCCTGGAAGGTTCCAGCAGCTTTAGCTTGAGTGCCACGGGTACGCTGAGCGTGGCCACGCAAGAGACGCTCACCGGGACGAGCAACATCTCCACGTCCGCCAGCGGCATGCTCACCAAGACGGGCCAGTTCCTGGCCAGTTCCAGCATTCAAATCTCCAGCAACGCACAGCTGACGCGGATCGTCTCGCTCACCGGCAGCAGCCAGATCGCATTCTTCTTCAACGATCCTTCCAGCAGCGTGGCCCCACTGAGTATCACGCACGATGTCTCCGGGTCCAGCACCATCACCGTGAGCGGTTCCGGCAGTCTGACGGTGGGCGAGCAACTTGGCCTTACCGGCAGCGCTAGCTTCTCCACGTCTGCCAGTGGAAGCCTGGATGCGTTGCGGCAAGTCAGCCTCGAAGGCTCGTCCAGTATTTCCTGCAGTGCGTCCGGCTCCCTTGACCGGTTTTTTACGAAGCGGTTTTTTGTTGCCCAGCCGATCAGCTTCTCCGCGGCTGGCCGCCTCTCGATCAGTCCCAAAGGTACCAGCACGATCAGCGTCACCGGCCAAGGCCGGTTGGCCGTGAACGCGAAATCGATCAGTGCGGTTTCGACCGGGCAGCTTGGACTCGGGGCCGATGGTACGACCTTCGACACGGTCACGCTGGCAGGAATCTCCACGGCACAACTGGGCCTGGGGGCCGAAGCCACGATCGGATCACAGGTGCTCTTGCAGGCAGCCGGCACGGCTCAGCTTGGACTCGGTGCCACGGGCGGGTTGCACACGAAGATCAACCTGCAAGGCACCGCCACGGCCCAGCTTGGCTTACAAGCCAAGGCATTGGTCAATGGCCTGCAGGGCTCCAGTCTGATCACCTTCAGCGGCAACGCCCGACCCTCGCACCTGGAGATCAACCTCACCGGCGAAACGGTGACGCGCTTGTTCTTCGTCACTGGCCGGTTGCTGAACATCGATCCGCCGCTAACCACGTTTCTCACCGGAACTTCCGTGATTGACACCAGTGCCACGGCGGTTTTCTCCAAGCAAATCGGTCTGCACGGCACGGCCAACATGCTGACGAACGCGGTCAGCCAGATGGCCTCCACGGTGGGCCGGGCGGGGACATCCACGATCCTCACGCGGGGCACGGGCAAGCTCTCCCGCACGGTCGGCCTGGCCGGCAGTTCACACATCACCAGCTTCACCAACGCCAGCCTCAGCCAGCAATTCGGCCTGATCGGCTCATCCACGATTCAGATCACCACGAGTGCCACATTGGCCGTGGATTTCGAGCTGATGGCCAGCAGTTCGATTACGTTCTCTTCCTCGGCCACTTTGACGGTGGACAGCGCGGCACAGAAAAACTTGTCCGGCGATGCCGTTATCTCCTTCAGCTCGTCGGCTTCGCTCGGGAATCAGCTTTCACTTGTGGGCAGCAGTTCCTTCAGCGTCACCGCCACGGGGCAGGCCAATCTCACGCGAAACCTCACCGGGACGAGCAGCATCACCACCAGTGCCAGTGGGAGTTTCAGTTTCACACGCGGGCTGCAAGGCTTCGCGGCGGCCACCATCTCCAGCAGTGCCCAATCGCACGTCACCCGCAGCTTGCAGGGAACCAGTACACTCGGCAGCACGGCGCGATCCCGAATGGACATCTTCGCCCTGAAGACCCTCACGGGGACGAGCCAGATCAATGTATCGGCGACAGGTGACCTGTCCAACTTTCTCGCTCGGTCTTTGTCGGGGCAGTCCAGTATCTTCGTCACGGCCAACGGCGTACTGTCGGTCACGCTGGAATTTTGCACGTTCGTGGAGACCTGTTTTCAGGACTGCACGGCTTCCAGCGTGCCCCAGGAAATCACGCTCAAGTTCTTCACCGCGGCGGAGAGCGGCCAGCAAGAGGGGACGCTGGCCAACGCGGTAAACCCGATTGGCACCTGCGAACAGAACGGCGGCGATTGCGAGACGCTGAACACGACGTACATCCTCGACTTTCACGAAGGGCCGACCGGCGATTGCGAGTGGCGTTACTCGGCGGCGGATATCTGCTATCCGGGAAAGTTCTACACGATCATCATGACCATCGAGGGAAACCAAGCCACGATCCACATCTTTTGGGGGGCCGCTTCGACGACCGAGACGCTAAATAGTCTGCTCAACCACCCCGTGGGCGTGGAGCACATGGCCTTCCGCCTGACGTACGACACCGACGGTAACAACGAAGTGAATTGCGGCACGCTGGTGGGTCCGGAGTTTCTTCGCTTCGGCAGCATCGAAACCAACTCTTGGCCCTGCGTGAACGTGAACTTCCGGGATACCGATCCGCTGCTACTGAACATGGATCAGCCCGATTGTTCGTAAGGTGAACCGTGGACTGTGACTACCGTTGGACCGGCAGGGAGACGATGCGTTGCCTGCGCTGCGGCGACGTGCGCAAGGGCAAGGAAAAGCCTCGCCGCATGTGCCCAGCTTCGCCTCCCGAAAGCCCCCCCCTGGCCGATCGCGCGCGGACGTTTTCCAAGGCGGCAGCCAAATGGATCGCGGCAGGGCGGCCCGTGCGGAGCAAGGAACGCATGCGGGAACTTCATGCCATCTGCGAGGCATGTCCCAGGTTTCATGATCACGCTTGCACGCTGTGCGGCTGTCCAGTCAGGCGGAGCGGCGTGCTGCGGAACAAGCTGGCCTGGGCTACGGAGAGCTGCCCGGACGATCCGCCGAGGTGGGAAGCGGAGATCACGGCCCCCAAATCATCGTAGGAACAATTGCTCTTGTGGCTGCGGCCAACCGCTCACGATCTTCGGCCAAGTCATCGTCGTTCGCGCCGAGACGATAAAACACCCGCGTCACACCAGCGGTTGCACCGAACGTGTCATAGAAAAGCATCTCATCCTTGGTCAGGGGAGCGACGTAGCAAACCGTGGTGCATTCGACACCGTATCGGTTTGTGGCTTCTTTCATGGCAGCATCGATGGCATCGTCAGGGCCCTTGGCTTCGCAGATCAGATAGACGCCATGATCCTCGTTCCGAACTTTGGCCACGTACCGCCACATCTGGGGCGATGCAGGGAATTCGATGCTTTCAGCAGACCCCGTCTCCACGTCGTGTTGCGCCGGGCACCGTGATTCACGTCGAAACCAATCAAAAAGATCCATTGGACGTCTACCGATACGGGTCCCCCATCCCGGCCCCCAGCACGCAACAGATGTGCAGGATGGCGCCCGGAAAGATGAACGTAACATAGCCGATGATCGTCAAGAAAAACCAGACCGCGCCGTTGATGATCTGGCCTTTGTAGCACTGCCCCAAGCCAGGAATGATCAGGCTCAGCAACATGGCCAACAAGCGATTCCATTTGGCTTGCGGGGCCGCCACCACGGTCTGTTGCGTCACGTGGACGTGAACCGGCTGGGCGGCGGGCTCGGCCATGGGCGGCGGTTCGGGCGGCTCCACGATCTCGGCTTCCACCACCACGGGTACGGAATGCTGGAGCTCTTCGAACAGGCCCTTCACATTGGATGCCGACGACCACTTGGTTTGTGCTCCCTTGCGGACGTGGCTGTCAGGCTTCAGCCGCCCCTGCTGGGCCAGGGATTTCAATCGTGCCGCATCCATCGGGCCATGCTCTTTTCCTCCCTGGCGTACGTACCACTCCGCCATCACTTGAAACGCCTACTTTGTTTTTACGGAGTCGATGACGCTCTGGGGAATTTCGTACAGCTTGGATTTTTCAAAATCCGGCAGGTGCCCTGAGCCACGACCGTAGAAGTAAAATTCGATCACTTCGCCAGCATCGTTGACCGTGGCCAAGAATGGATACCGGACGTCCGTACCAAAAGCGTTTTTCGTGTTCACGTGCTGTTTTGTAGACCAATATCCGTCATCAGTCTTCACCCAACCCCAGAACATCGACCACGGGAAGCTACCAACACTGATGGGCGCGAGCAAATTCATGCACTTGTCTTTGGTGTTGTTCACGGCACGGAAGTGGTTCGGGTGCTCAGGGCCATCACCGATAGGCGTTGCGTCGCTTTGGGGCGTTGTGATCATGAACTTAGGCTCAAACCCTGCCTTCCGATAAAGCTCGCCGCTTTGTAAATCTCTAAGGAGATCGCCCGCCGTTTCGTACCCAATGGATGCGTTTCGAAGTTTCTTCGCATCCTCTGGATATTTCTCTTCAATTTCATCGAAAACCTTTTCGAGCGCCTCACGAAACCACGGTTCGATGGGATCACCGACGACGTCAACTGAATCATCACCAACCGGAAGATAGTCGGGGTCATCTTTGTGGTCGCTTTCCGTTGGCGATTCAATTGTGGCAGCCTTACGATCGCCAGGCTCACTTGAATCGACTTCAGGCTCTGGTGCAGCCCGATCTCGGAGATCAGCGATTGCCGGTTCAGAGTGCTTTTCCTTCGGGAGAGCGAAGAAGATGGCTATCCCAAAACAAACCGCAGCAAATCCGCAGCCCAAAAGAAAACCCAAAACAGCTTTGCTCATGTGCCCCTGCCCCCCCCTTGTGTCAAACTAGGCAACCTCCATTCTGTCTGTTTGCGGCGTGAGGGGCAAGCAAAAACTCACTCCCGGCACATCTCCAGCACCTTGAGCCAGACCAGAAACGCCAGCAGCCAGTTCGTCTGCGCGAGCGACGGCTTCCAGTAGACCACCATCGTCACGATGCTGGCCGCGAGGATGCAGACGATGAAAAAAGAGCGGAGGCGAGTGGACATGCACCCATTCTGACTGGGGCGTGGGGCGGGGGCAATAAAAAACCCCGACGGGTGGGCGTCGGGGTGAGTAAACATTTGTGATAGAACTGCTTACGATCGTTCAGGCGGGACACACATCACTGCGTCTGACCCTAAATTCTTTCACTTGATCGCGAAGCTGCTCGTATTGCGTACCCGAGATGGCCTCTAGCTGCTCAAAGCCCAAGGCGAAATGCATCACGAAGCTCATGTGAATTAGTTCCCCATCTTCATCTTTCACTTCGATCGGCTCAGAGATGGGAACATCTCCAAGGTTTTGGATGGCCATCATGATGACTTTGATCCCCTTGATTTCGATTCCGACAAGACTGTCGTCTTCGACCGCAAGGAATATTGTCAAGTATTTTGTAATACGCTTCTCGTACGATGGAGTATCGCGGAAGTAAAAGATCAAAGTGTCAGTTTCCGTTTGATAAAACGGTTCCGACCGGAACTCTCCCATGACATCCGTGGAGCGTTTTAGATGTGCCGCAAATGCATCTAGTCCTTGGGCCATATTCGCTCTCCAAATCTAGTATCGTGGCCCTCTGGCCAAGATTGATTGACCTTGTCGGGTTGGCAAAGCCGCCATTTTGTAACTACAAGCTCAGGGTCGGTAAATACCAGCATGACCAATCCAGAATGGATTTCCACATTTACACCATGCTTTTTGGCGAATTCCCCCGTGGGAAAGCCTACATAACAGTACGCTTCTTCCTGCCCAACGCGATCCAAGCCTCGCCAAATTCCATTTGGATTGGAGCAGATGTCAGGAATATGCCAAGCTTCGTTGAGCTTGGAATGATTGCCTGTTGCTTGTAGGTGGTCAAGCAACGACTGCGGCTTGATTGTGAACAACTTGTTGACAACGCCCGATGGACTCTTTCCAGGGAATTCCCAAAGAGCCGCTTCCGTAGCTGTTGGATTCATGTCCAAACTCCGTACATTTCCCAGCGTTCAGCGGAAACATATCAGAATTTGCGTCATGCCTCAACAGCCTCGCCGACATGTGCAACTATTGTCACTCTATGCCGCCAAAGAGAATTTGGAAGTGAGGCCAGGCAGCGCTCGCCTCCCACCTCTGCAAAAAATGCAAATTCGCTGATTGACACTTCGGTGTATTTATGTACACTCTCTGCTGCCCGTGAGAAATTCAGGAGGATTCGCGGAAGCGTAACCCTGCCGGACTTGGCAGCCGGCGCGACGCCGATCGTCGCCTCTTTCCATCAACCTGCGTGGCACGATGTTTGCCACGTTGTCTGACGGACCCCCCATGAAGGAGGAAGATGCAATGTCTTCTCGTTCCGCGCTGAGCGTACGCGGTCGCATTGGCCAAGACACATGGATTGACATCCCCATGCCGATCCGCCCTGGTCAGATCGTGATGAAAACCCGCAAGCACCTCTTTGTCAGGACGCATCACAAGACGCCGGACGCCGAGGGCCGCATGAGCCCCGCCACGGCGGTCGTCTTGAAGAAGGACATCCCCAAGCCGGACCCGAAGAGCAACGTGGTCCCCGTGGCCGTGGTGCCGCGTGACCGGCTGCCTGAGCTACCGATCGTGGGAGAGATTTTGGAAGGGGGGAAGGTTGAGTGGAGGGAGGTGCAGTGATGGGGAAGAAGGGGAAACGGAAATCGAAAACGAAAGGAGTCCAAAGCAGAGCACTCGTCGAATGGATCGCAGAGGAAAACCTACGTCAGTTCGCGGAGGATTCCGTCAGGCATGCCGTGGAATTTGCACGCGAGAGGCAATTCCAGGATCAGCTTGCCCAGCGTTTGTCGAGTTCGCGGGCAATGTCCAAGAGTTCCGACAGTTGTTTTTCAGCGTAGATGCTTGTTGTATCGAGTTTTGCGTGCCCCAGCCAACGCTGTGCGGCTTGCTGCCCAAGCGACTTGGATATCTCCGTGGCGACACCGTGGCGAAGCTGGTGTGGAGTCCAGAATTCCAAATTCTCGCCCATCTTCCTGGCACGGCGGATTCCATGCCGCACCGCCTGCCGGTAAGAATGGGTGTCGTAGCAAGGTCGAAGCTTGCCAGCGCCATAGTTGGTTTCCCGCTCGGATTTCCGCCTTTCCCTGGAACGGATTTCCGACGGGTAGACTTTTGTTTTTCGTTCGTGAGTGTCAGCACCTCGCATCGTCCCCCACCAACGAACAGAATCCTCCGGTCGAAACAGATACGCGTCTGCGTCGGCGAGAAAAAGCGGCTTAATCAATTCTTGCGCCACACGCGGTATGGCTTTCACGAGGTGGTGTCCGCGCCATAGGTTTTTGTGTTTAGCCGGCGAGTAGATCCAGATGTCACCTGACGCGTCGATGTCCTTTCGACGCATGATGGTAGCTTCTCCTGGCCGAAGACCACAAAAGTATTGCACCTGGATCAGTGCGGCCACCGTTGGGCTGACGTGCGGGAGGGTCGCTTGAACGTCGTCCCATGGTACAGGCTTGACTGGATGCGATTCCTTCACTCCGGGTTGCCCTCGTCGGACTCCGTCTATGGTGGCGAGTCCATGGTAAATGGACGGAGGCAGCAGTTCTTGTTGAGTGCACCATTTGAAAAAGCGTTTCACCCTTCCGACCATTTGGTTGATGGTCTTTCGGGCGTATCCGGCTCGTGCTAGCTCATCTTGGAACTGCACAAGCATTCGAGGCCCGAAGTTCTTCGCCGGCACCCTAGCGAATTGCGAGTAAAACCGCCGCATTACGCCGGTGATTGAAGAACGTTCCTTTGGGTTCCTCGACATCCGTTCGACGTGCCGCATGTACCGTTCGACTAGCTCTGCAATCGACGCGTTTTCAGTGGTGTCGGCATCAAGTATCGGGCCATCTGCCGCCAGAAGCCGGGATACCCAGAGTTCGTATTTCCGTTTGGACTCGGGGTCTCCGTGACGACCAAAGTACACGCGTTTCCGTCCGCTTCCCGGAATTTCCGCGAACGCGCGACCGTCTGGATTGCGGCGGTACTTGGGGATTCGCATGCGGCTCGCTCCTCCGAAAAGGTATCAGTGATACCATTTTCGCTTTAGGAATATGCCGCACCGCCGATAGAGCAGGAGCCTAAGTTAAGGCATCGGCTAGACTTAGGAAGTGCCCCCTGAAGGACTCGAACCTTCAACCCTCTGATTAAGAGTCAGATGCTCTGCCAGTTGAGCTAAGGGGGCGAAGTGCGGCACTGAGCTTATCGCGCGCAGCTTAGCCTAGTGCTGTCGCAATTCTCCTCAAGCGCTACCTTCATTCGGAAACGCTCTTTCGCAACGTATTCTAAGCCACGCGTAATCTTGGTGGAAGGGAGGCGCTTCTCTCGCTGGTCACCATTGATGGAATGCGGCATTTAAGTCGAGGTAATCTCCCCGCAGCAACTCCAGCTGGCGGCACGCGAATCTATTGGGCTAGCGAAACGCAGACGATTTCCTGGTCATTTCGAGCATACATGCACTTGTTGGCGAAGGCGGGATGGCTCCACAACACCTTGCGGCCAAAGGCTTCACCGGTCGGTTCCAGCACATGGAAGCGATCCAATTCTTCGTAGCCATCCGGTGACAAGCGAGCCCGAATCAGGTCGCCCGTTTCACTGAAGAGGAAAAATTCATTCTCATGTTTGACGATGAACGCGGTTCCATGTCCCGCCCGGCGGTCACCGGTCGTGGGCTCGAAGGTTTCCCACAACCGCTCCGCCGTTTCCAAGTTCACGGCGCGGAACTGTCCTTGGCGGCAGCAGCAGCCGTAGATGGTTCCCTCCTCGATGAAGGGTGTACTATTCGCGCAGTAGACCGCGTTGCTGCTGTCTCCTCGCCAGACGATTTCGGCGGAAGGTTCATCACTGCCGAGTTCAATCAATGCACCAACGTTTCCAATCCCGCTGGCAAACAGGTAATCGCCGTCACGGCGCGGGGCCATGATGGACATGCCGTAATCCGGCTCCAAGGGAATCGACCAATAAACCTCGCCGGTATCGGGATTGAGGCTATTCAGCGACTCGGCATGCCAGATAAGCAACTGGGGGACACCGGCTGCCTCGATCAGGGTGGGGGGGGCGTATCCCGGTTCTCGTGCGGTGAGAGCCCGCCAAATCTCTTCGCCGGTATGTTTGTTGAAGGCGACCGCCACGCTTCCTTCACCGCCCACGATGCAAAATAACTTGTCTCCGACCACGAGCGGGTGGCCGCAGAAACCCCAAATCGGCGTTTCGGCTTGATATTCGTCGCGGAGTTGCTTCGACCAGGCTACTTCACCGGTTTCCGCATCAAGGCAATACAGATCGCCCTCCGCTCCGAGCGTGTACACTTTACCGTCATTGACCGTTGGAGTGGCCCGCGGGCCCGCCGGGTACGAGATTTGGTAGGGGCGGTCGTAGGCGTGCATCCAAAGCTTGTCGCCGGTTTCCACGTCCAGGCAATGCACGCGTTCCTGCCCCGTGAGCTCGTTGCGCGTGCCAGGGTTGTTCGAGGCGTCCCCGTCGGTGCGAAGATAATCCATGACGTAGACCCGCTGATTCGCCACGGCGGGTCCGCCATAACCGCCCGCCAATGGTGCGCGCCATTTGATAGGCAGCCCTTCCTCGGGAAATTTTTCCACGATGCCCGTTTCACGCCAGACGCTGTCCCTTTGGGGGCCCAGCCATTGTGGCCAATCATCGCCCGCGGAGTTGCCAGCCAGGCATGCCCATACGGTCCAGCAAAGATGAACGACGAGTAGCCGCTTCATGAAAAGTTCCTTTCTGGCGGAATCCCACAAGGTAGTCGCGGAAGTCAATTCAGGTGACGTATTCCAAAAGCCAACGGACAAAACCCCCCGTTTGTTTCGTCCGTCGGCGTTTCACGGCCGCCGGACGCCCAAAATCACGGATGCTGCGATGTTATGTCTCTAGGGTCTAAGTATTGTCACCGTTCGCCACACGGCTGCCAAGGCGTGGCGCGGAATTCACCTCGCGAGAGTTCGCAGCGTAACTTCGATGCTTCCGCGATTGTCGGCCAGTTTTCCCGGAGATTCATTGATCCGCAGGTACAGCGTGCCGGTTGTTTTGACCCGCCATTCATGCTGCTCACCGACGGCGAAGGGGGCCCAAGAGGGAGTCGCCTTATGGTCCGGGAGTACTGCCGCTAGGAGTTGGCCAAGAGGCCGACCGCGATAGTAATGGATCGTGACGCCTGGCGGTTCGCACCACCAGGTCGTGGGTTCTTGGGCGATTTGAAAGCGTCCTCGGGCTTGAAGTTGGTATGTTTCTCCCTTGCGGACTTGGACGCCGGAATTCTGCCAACCACGTTCCACCGAAATCTCGAAAGAGGCGGTTTGGTTCGGCTTTATTGGCGTGCCCGGAGCGAACTCCAAGGCGTTCCGCTGAAAATCGTAGCCGTAGTCCAGGTCATGGATGAAGACGTTCCAGGCCGGTTCCAGCAGGGGTTGCAGTTCTTGCTGGAATGCCTCGAAGCTTTTCCGCCAATCTTCGCGACGGGTCTGCCGGGGAAGCTCACGAAAGCGCTCACGGAAATTGGGATCCGCTTCGAGGAACGCGGCCATGGCCCAAGACCAGGCGTACGCTTCCACTTGCAGATGCGCGTTGGGGCCCAGGTGAAACACTTGCCGGCTGGTCAGCGCGGCCTGGCGGCGCACCGCATCTTGAATCATCTCGATTCGGCCCCACCTCGGTACTTCCGCCGGACTCTTGGGAATGGTACCGACTTCCAGTGACTTCCCGTTCCAACGGTGCAGCGCGAGCAGTTCCGCGAGTCCCTCCAAATACCAGGGAGGGCCATGGCTTTTTGCCACGGTTTCCATGAAACCATGCACCCCTTCGTGCAGCAAAAGGTGCCGGCGATATTCTTCACTCGTCTGGTCATGGCACCATAGTTCGTGGCCACGTGAATAGCCATTCGCGAAGTCGGGCAGGCTTGCCGGAAGGTCGCCCGATCGCAAGAAGCGTTCCTTGTCCCGCATCAGATAGCCGTTCATCCGCCAGCGCTGGTGGGCTTCCGGCGAAATTTCAAACCAATCACACCATGCGGGAAAGGCGGCATCGAAAGTGCGAACCAGGGACTCGATGCTTTGATCCGGGGGTATGTCCGTTTGCAACGCAAGGTGATCGCCGAACACATGATAAAAACCGGCCGCGTCACGGGCTTCCAGCCCCTCCGCGCCGCAGACGCGGAGGGATGGGCAGAATGCCAGGAAACAGGCCCACAACACAACTGCGTGAGATTTGGCCGCCCAATACGAAATGAATGGGCTTAGCCGCATCCCGAACCTGCGATTGACAGTTAGGATTCGCGTTTCGGCGAGGGAATGCAGGCCCATGACATCGGTGCTTGGCGAAAATCGGTCCCGCCAAGCGCTACAGCGCGCGACGGTACTTGCGTCGAGCAGGCCGGCGCGGCTTGGGTTCCTCGGCGGGTTCTGGTTCTCCCGCCTCGCCACCATCGTTTTTCACGGCTTCGGCCACGCGGGAGGCATCGAAGCCAGGCATTTCCGATCGAGTGAGCAACCGGTCGATCCGCATTTCAATGCGGGTCAACTCATTCCCCTGATCGGGACCGACAAAGGTATATGCCACCCCGTCTCGGCCCATGCGGCCCGTGCGGCCCACGCGATGGACGTAGTCATCGCAGTCCTGGGGGATGTCGTAATTGATGATGTGCGAGATGCCACTCACATCGATTCCACGGCCGACGACGTCCGTCGCGACGAGGTAACGAATGGAGCCTTCGCGGAACTGCCGCATCACCCGGTCGCGGACCCGCTGCTGCAAGTCCCCGTGAATGCAGGCCACGTCATCCAGGCGACGGCTCAGCTCACGATGCACCCTATCGGTGCCTCGTTTGGTGCGGCAAAAGATAATGGCTTGTTTGGGTGATTCTCGTTCGAAGAGCTGCTCCAGCAAATCGAGCTTTCGATCGTTGTCCACCGTGAAATAGAACTGCTCGATCGAATCGCAAGAAATGTCATCCGGCGAAAAGTTCAGAAATTCCGGATCCTGCATGTACCGGGCCGCCAGGCGTCGCACCGAAGAAGACACCGTGGCGCTCAGCAGCAAGGTTTGCCGGGATTGCGGACACCGCCGCAGGATCTTTTCGATGGCCGGGCGAAAGCCGATGTCCAACATACGATCGGCTTCGTCCAGGACGACGATTTTCAAGCCGTCCAGCCAGAGCGTGCCTCGTTCCAAATGGTCGATCACCCGGCCCGGAGTGCCGATCACGACATCGGTTCCTTCGCGGAGTTGCGTGACCTGACGGCGGAGGGGAGTGCCCCCATAAATAGGGGTCATCTTCAGCGAAGATCCCTTGGCCAGTTTGAGAAATTCCTGGCTGACCTGCACGGCCAATTCCCGCGTGGGCACCAAGACCAGCGCTTGAACTTTCCGCTGTTTAGACCGTTTGCCACGCCGGGCGGGCACCAGCTTTTCCAAGATCGGCAAGGCGTAGGCCGCAGTCTTTCCCGTTCCTGTGCGGGCCTGTCCTAGTACATCTCGTCCTGATAGGGCGGAGGGGATGACGCCGGCTTGGACGGGAGTCGGCTGCAAATAGTCCGCTCCAGCCAGGGCGGAAAGGATTTTGTCCGAGAGTCCCAGCTCGTCAAAGTTTGAATTGCCTTCGGTAAATGTCGCTTCCTCACGTTCGATGGTCGTAATCACTCGTTTTTCGTATTCGCTTTCTTTGAATATTTCGTGGCCCACGGCAGTCCTCTTCAACACGGCCTGCCTTCCAACATGGTGTCACAAGACCGAGAGAGCTGGCCACCTCTTATCTCGGTCGGTATACGTATTGCCAGTATTCGTTTCTAGCTTTCAACCTAACAGGCCGGGGAAAAAGTGTCAATTTGAGCTTTCATAGCGAAAATTCCGGGAGAATCGCTCTCCGCCGCCGCCATGGTTCTGCTTGACCCGATCCGAGGCGAACACTAGAGTTCGGCACCGCATAGCCCACACATGCCGTTCGCGGAGCTGCCCTCCATGCCCGAATGCATTGTCAAGTCCGTCCAGACGCGGGACGAAAAGAAGGCGTTCCTCGAACTGCCTTGGAAGCTTCACCGCCAGGATCCTCTGTGGATCCCGCCGCTTAGGCGCAATCAAAAGGAGCTCGTCGGCTACGCGGAACATCCGTTCTACCGGGACGCCGAAATCCAAACGTTTCTGGCCCAACGGAGTGGCGAAACGGTTGGCCGCGCGGCGGCGATTCTCAACCATGCCCACAATCGCCGGCATAACGAACAAATCGGTTTTTTCGGTTTTTTCGAGTCCGTGAATGATGCCGAAGTCGCCGACAAGTTGTTTCAAGCCGTGAAAGATTGGTTCGCGAAACGCGATATCCTCCATGTGCGAGGCCCGATGAATCCCTCGATGAATTATGAATGCGGGCTGCTCGTCGAAGGTTTCGACAAATCTCCCACGTTCATGATGACCTACAATCCCGATTACTATCCCGCGCTCGTGGAGGGGGCTGGGTTCAAAAAAGAGCAAGACATGTATGCCTACGAAGGACATGTGGACATGCTCGCCACGCTTGACAAGAAGCTCGAATTCATCGTGCATTCGGCCACGGAACGCTTCGAGATCGAATTGCGCCGCATGCGAACCGATCGATTTCAAGAGGAAGTCGAACTGTTCCTGGATATCTACAACCGCTCCATGGGAGGGACGTGGGGATTCGTACCCCTTTCCGGCGAAGAGATTCGACACATGGCCAAGCAGATGAAGCACCTCATCATTCCCGAGTTGGCCATCGTGGGCGAAGTCAAAGGCGAGCCGATTGGGGTCGTATTCACGCTCCCGGATTTCAATCCTCGCATCAAGGACATCGACGGAAAATTGTTCCCCTTCGGCTTTTGGAAACTCATTTCCGGCAAACGGAAGATCGAGCGAATCCGGCTGATCGCCACGAATGTCGTCCCCGAATATCAACGCTGGGGCGTCGGCATTGTCCTCTTGAATGGGCTCGTGCCTCATGTCATGGAGTCTGCGATTCAGGAAGCGGAGTTCTCCTGGGTGTTGGAGTCCAATCACCTTTCACGGGGTAGCCTGGAGCGGGGCGGCGCCCACCGCACGCGCACCTACCGGCTCTATGATTGGACCGCCGACAATTGAGGAACAGCGTTCGTAATGGTCAGGGAATATCGCGAGCAGATATCCATCGCGAGACAGAACGAGCGTTATCCTCAATGACCCGTTGCCATGGGCCGGCGGTCCTTCCGGGACGGCCTTTTGGGGCCTTTTAAAGGGTAAGCCGGCGATGGCTTCGCCGAAGCGGCCTCCGTTGTGGGTGTGGAAGCTTCCGGAGACGAGGCGTCCCGCCACAACTCCCACAGCGCGCTGGTCAAGGTGGGCCGGACCGTTTGCCGGTAGGCGGAATTCGCGGGCAGCCTTTCCATCAGGCGTTCATGTGCTGTGCCCAGATGGTGGTAAGGCATCGAGGGAAATAGGTGATGCAAGGCATGGTACCGGAGTCCCAAGGGGGCCCAAAGCTCCGCCAGCCACAAGTTGCGGGGATAATTCACGGAATCCAAGAGTTGGTCGAGAAAGCTGACTTCTTCCCGCTCGTGGTAGTAATTGTGGGCTCCCAACGTGCGCAGCGAATTGATCAACAGGACTGTAACGCCCGTGCAGTAGGCGAGAACCAGCAATTGCCACGGCACGAGCCCCGTGGCGACCAAAATGGCCACGGCCCAGACGTATAAGGAGGTCGCGAGTTCCTGGATTTTCCAAATCCGCCATTCAGTCCGCGTGGGCAGTGGCCGCACGAACAGGGGATCGATGACCATGGAGGAAGCTCGCTGCTGTGC
Organism: Pirellulales bacterium; assembly: GCA_028289405.1. GTDB lineage: Bacteria > Planctomycetota > Planctomycetia > Pirellulales > JANQPP01 > JANQPP01. Next base: position 46,398 of record JANQPP010000206.1, on the reverse strand, counting down.
AAATTTACGGATCCGCTGGCTGATCAAGGACAGGGGGGCGAGAACGAGGAAGCGAAACACCGCGAGAAAAGGCACGACGAAACTTTCACCGAGAAACAGTAAAATCTTCCAGCGCGGCCCACGGCGTAGGCTCAAGTATTCCCCGTCGAGAGGAGTGGCATACATCTTCCGCATATGATGTCGCACGTGGGTATAGTACGTGAACGACGGCATCAAAAAGGGAATCCCGCACAGCAGGTTCCAAGCCACGCGGAAGGCGCGATAGCGGTCGCCACGCAAATGGACGAGCTCGTGGTTGAATATCGCGGCACGATAGTACGCCAGGGACGCCACGAGAAAGAACAATCCGGAAAGCGCGTAGGCGAGTGCGGGCAGGGAAACCAAGCGATGGATGTTTCGGACCAGGGAAAAGCAGATGAATCCCACGGTCATCGTGCCGAGAAAATCGGCCCAATAGATGGACATGTTGGGCCGAAACAGGTCTTTCACGATCGCGCGGGCCTCGCCGATCGAAAACGGCGCGGTGCCTGACGACGCGTCCGTCGTTGTTTGGGTGGTACCATTGATTGCCATGGTTTGCCCCTCATTACAGCCAGTCTGTACAGTATAATTCTCCCATATGCCCCGTTCACTGCAAGCCGTGCAAGCACCGTGAAGCCGGAAAATGCTCCATTATCCTTAGCTTGATCAGCACCGGTGCATCTGGCGTATCGGCCACGCGAGCCTGGAGAGTTCTTTTTGATTGCCGAAGATATTGATACAACGGTCGGCGCGATGATAAGTGGGACATGGCAGTCTTGATCGCACCCAAAACGAAAAGAACCACGGGCCAGACGGGCAGCATTCCCGGTCGACGCCCGTAGACACGGCAAAAATCGACCTTGTCCACACGCGTTCAATTCATGCATTTGAGAATTCTCTGAGATCGGTCGAGCGCGGGAAAGAATTCCGCCGGGCCGCCACGATGGTATCACGCGATCATGGCCCGAATTCCCCAAGTTGTCATTACTGGTTACGGCGTCATCAGCCCATTAGGCGTGGGGCGTGAAGCCGTGGCTGAGGGTGTCTGGCAGCAGCAAAGCGGGGTCGGTGTCATTCGCTCTTTCGACTCGAGTTGCCTGCCGGTTCCCATCGCCGGGGAGATTTCAGATTTCGAACCCAAGAATTATGTCCGGCCGCGTAAAAGCCTGAAGGTCATGTCGCGGGATATCCAACTCGGCTTCGCCGCCGCCAACATGGCGCTGGAACACGCCGGCATCCCGGAAGGCCAGGCCGATCCCGACCGGATGGGAGTCGTCTTCGGGGCGGACATGATCTATTTCGATCCGGTGGAAATCACCGAAGCCTACCGGCGGTGCCTCGTGGACGGCTGGTTCGAATTCGCCCGCTGGGGAGAGCACGCCATGGGTGATTTATTCCCTCTTTGGATGCTCAAATACCTGCCGAACATGACGGCCTGCCACATCGCCATCGGCCATGATGCCCGGGCCGCGAACAACTCCATTGTGCTCGGGGAAGTCTCCTTTCTCCTGGCGCTGGCTGAAGCATCCCGTCTCATCGAACGCGGCCAAGCCGACGTCGTAATTAGCGGAGCCACGAGTTGTCGCATCAATCCCAATACGCTTTCATTCCGGTTTGGGCCGCATCTCACCGGGCGGATCGACACACCAGAGCAAGCCATGCGTCCGTTCGACGCGGACCGGGACGGCATGGTCTACGGAGAAGGCGCGGCCGCATTTGTTTTGGAGAGTGCCGAGCATGCCAAGAAGCGTGGCGGGACTCCCTTGGCGCGGGTTGCTAGCCACGCGAGCCACTTCGCCAATCCCACTTCCGACGGTTCCATGTCGAGCGCCATCGGACGTTCCATCGAGCAAGCCCTCGCACAGTCTGGCGTTTCAGCCAAGGATGTTGGACATGTGAACGCCCATGGCATTAGCATGCCGGCGGAAGACGCTCAAGAAGCGACCGCGATTCGCACAATGCTAGGCGATGTCCCGGTTACCGCTCCCAAGAGTTATATGGGCAATCTGGGCGCCGCCACAGGCGCCGTGGAGCTCGTCTGGAGCCTCTTGGCGTTGGAGTCGGGCAGCGTTCCCGTGACGCTCAATTATCAAACACCGGATCCCGCCTGCGATGTGCGAGTGGTCCGGGACACTCCACTGACGGGCCGACCGCCCGTGGCCCTGCTCTTGAACCAAACGCTCATGGGACAATCGGTAGCAACCGTCATCACCGCCGCCGAATAGGCGTTAAACGGTAGGTGGAGCCGTCGCGGAGCTTTCCACTTCTTCCGGCGGTTGCGCGACGACGTGTTCATGGGTCCGCAAATGCTCCTCGCAATATTCGTAGTCCCCATCACATTTTGAGCAGTAGCGGAAATCGGTATTCGGATGTGTTTTTTCCGTGATGCCGCAGATGGCACACTCGTGGAAGGGCAACTGTTCGTTACGGATTCGCCGTCGTTGTTCCACTATCCGGCGGTTTCCCGCTTTGGCCCGCCAAAAAAGATCCCGCCCGAAGAAAATCAAAAAGTTGGCCACCGACGCCAACGGCATCAGCCAGGAGCCTTGTGCGACGGACAGAAAAAGAAAGAACCAAGTCAGCAACGCCAAATATTTAATCTTGATTGGCAATAGGAAGAAAATGCACAGTTCGAAATTCGGATAGAGATAGGCAAATGCCAGGAAGATCGAGCTTCCGAGGTAGAGGCTCGTCGGCATACCGGGTGGTGAAATGAACGCCGCGAACAGCATGGCCGCATATGCGATCATTACATACAGGTTGTAGCGAAAAGTCCCCCAGTGGGACTCCAGCCCGGACCCCATCAGCCACAATATGTACCAGCCGAAGATCACGAAGATCGGGCTCATCGTCGGCGGTTCGAAAGCGAAGGTGAAAACTCGCCAAAGTTCTCCCGCGAAGACACGCTGGGGGATCAAGACCAGTCGCGCGTAAAACTGTTGGTCCATGGCCACGATGATGTAGAAGGCGACTTGCCCGGCAATCAGCGGGATTGTCAGATTGGCGATGGCCAAATGCCTCCAGCGGCGTTCCAGCTTATCGAGCCACTTGTCCACGGCAGAATTCCCTCTTGGCGACGGAAATATTAGTCAACTCATAAAATTCGTAGGGCAACACAACGAAAGGCTTCCTGTTTATGCCTATCGGACCGCTCCGTCGGAAACCCGAAGCCGGTTGAACCTGTGCGAAGTCTCCCAGGGGTTCCCTTGGGGTGTCGTGACCAGTTTGACGATTGTGCAGTATATCCATCTCGTGCATTTTCGACGAGAATGCTGGCCGTTGTCATCCGCAAATGGACCGGCTACAAAGACTTGTTCGGGCATCACAAGGACACCCGCGTTTCAGTAGCCGTCGCCATTCCCGTCCCCCGCACTGGAGAGCCACGCACTGAACTCCGCGCTCCGCTGGCCTATTAACACTACGTTCAGCTCCGGTTGGACGTGAGACTTTGCGAACCCCTGAATGATTGGTCCTCACGCTTTAATGGCGTGCTTGCTTGAATCCAAGACACTTTTTCACGAATCAATCGCATGCGGCTGGTAAAATATCGTTTGGGTTCGGGCCAAGAAGGGATTGGAGTCTGGGATGATCCGGGGATCCGCCCGCTCTTGCCTAGCGGGCAATTCCGATCCTTGACCGACATTTTGGAAAGCGAGGATCCGGCAGGGACGGCGAAGTTTCTCTTGGACCCTTCGGCCACCTTTATTCCGGTCGAAGCCGTGCGCCTGCTCGCTCCCGTGGACCGCCAGGAAATCTGGGCGGCGGGAGTGACCTACCGCCGCAGCCGCAGCGCGCGAATGGAGGAATCCCAGGACGCGGAAGATTTTTATGACAAGGTGTATCAATCCGACCGTCCGGAGTTGTTTTTCAAGGCCACGCCCCACCGTACCTCGGGCCCCGACGAGCCGGTGCGGATTCGTCACGACGCGACTTGGAATGTCCCCGAACCTGAACTGGCCTTGGTGCTGAACTCGCGCCTCGATTTGGTCGGCTACACCATCGGCAACGATATGAGTTCCCGGGACATCGAAGGAGAAAACCCGCTCTATCTCCCGCAGGCCAAGGTCTACGACGCCTGCTGCTCCTTGGGGCCGTGCATCACGCTGGAATCCGCGTTGTCCGACGTCGGCAGCCTGGAAATCGAACTTACCGTGCATCGGAATGGCGATGTCGCCTTCGAGGGAAAGACCAGCGTGGGCCAAATGGCGCGGTCATTCGACAACCTCATTGATTATCTGGGAAGAGACAATACGTTTCCGGATGGCGTGATCCTATTGACCGGGACCGGCATCGTGCCGGACAGCAACTTCACGTTGCTTCCAAGCGACCGCATCGAAATCTCCATTAATGGCATCGGCACACTGGTGAATCGTGTCATCCAATCCTGACAGCGCGGTGATGGGCGGTTTTGCCATGCCGGCGAATCGTGGTGAATTGACCGAATTCTCGGCTGTCGTAGCGAATTCGAAGTTCACTGCAAAAAATCATTCAACCTGAACGAGGAGCTTTGATGTCCATGCAACCGGTGTACATCGCGGGAGAATGGAAAACCGCCCAAGCCAGCGGGGAATTTCACGCGACGAACCCGCAAACCGGTGAAGCACTGCCTGAAACGTATCCCGTAAGCTCCTGGGAAGATTGCGACGCGGCGCTGGACGCGGCAGCCAAGGCGTTTGCCGCGTTGCGGGGCTTGCCCGCCGGCGCGATGTCGGACTTCCTAGAAAAATACGCGGTGTGCATTGAGCAAAATGCCGAAGCGCTGGTGAGCATGGCCCATCAGGAGACAGGGTTACCGGCCTCTCCTCGGTTGGGAGACGTCGAATTGCCCCGCACGACGGGACAACTCCGCCAAGCCGCAGCGGCCGCTCGGGAAGGGAGTTGGGCCTTACCCTCGGTGGATACCCAAACCGGCATTCGTTCCGCTTTGGCCGCGATCGGGCCGGTGTGCGTGTTCGGTCCCAACAATTTTCCTTTCGCGTTCAACAGCATCGCGGGAGGGGACTTCGCCGCAGCAGTGGCCGCTGGAAACCCGGTGATCGCCAAGGCCAACAGTTCGCATCCCGGCACCACACGGCTGTTCGCGGAAGCGGCTCACGCCGCCGCGGAAGAAGCCGGTTTGCCGCCCGGGACCGTGCAACTTCTCTATCGCACGAGTCACGCGGACGGAGAACGCTTGGTGGCCGATCCCCGCGTGGGAGCCACGGGCTACACCGGCAGCCGCCATGCGGGTCTGAAACTCAAGGCGGCGGCGGACGCGGCCGGGAAGCCCATTTACTTGGAGCTATCGAGCATTAATCCCGTGGTCATTCTGCCCGGCGCCTTGCGAGAACGGCTCGACCAAATCGCCGAGGAATTCACCACCAGTTGCCTGATGGGCACCGGACAATTCTGCACACAGCCGGGCCTGATTGTATTGATCGCTGGTCCCGAGACGGATGCCTGGATCGAGACGATGGCAACTCGCTTGCAACAGGCTCCCGTCGGCACGCTGCTTTCCCAAGGGGTCGCCCAAAACTTGGCCCAGGGTATTACGACGTTGCGCGAGGCGGGCGCGGAACTCGTCACTGGCGGCGAACCGCAGGATGGCCCCGGCTTTCGTTATCAGAACACGCTCCTTCGCGTCACTGGAACAGGTTTTCTGACCAATCCTGCTGCCCTGCAAACCGAGGCATTCGGCAATTGTTCGTTGTGCGTGGTGGCGAAGAACCTGGATGAAGCCGGCCAGGTGTTGGCATCTCTAGAAGGGAATCTCACCGGCTGTATTTATTCGCATGCCGCTGGCGAGGATGACGACGCCTATGCCCGGCTGGAACCGGAACTGCGCCTCCGTGTAGGCCGGTTGCTTAACGATAAGATGCCCACCGGTGTGGCGGTCAGCCCTGCCATGAATCATGGTGGACCCTATCCGGCCACGGGCCATCCGGGGTTTACCGCCGTGGGGATTCCTGCCACGCTGCGGCGTTTCGCCATGCTGCAATGCTACGACAACGTCCGCTCTGACCGCCTGCCTCTGCTATTGCGGGACAAAAACCCCACTAGACAAACGTGGCGGTGCATTGACGGCACATGGACGACAGCCGACGTCGGCGGCTGATCGATTTGCCTCTGTGGGTCAATTCGCTTCCCGCGTTACCGAATGGAGCAACGCTCCATTCTCGTCGAAGAATTCGAAATGGCAGCTGGGAGCCGTGTCCCCTTCCGCGGGAACGATCCGCACGCGGAGGAAGCCGCCGGTCGGCTCGACCGAGGTGAACGGCTGCCGCACTTCTCCTTGTGGATCGCTGCCGCGTGGGTTGCCGGGCGCCACGCCGAGACGGGAGTTCGCGTCGACGAGTGCCCCACTGCTGAATTCCTCGAAACCGGTGGGATGAATGGAGTGATACTGCCAGTGCCGGTCGCCGCAGACGAAATACAAACCACGCTCCAGCAGCCCGGCCTCCTTCGCCCAATTCAAGAAGGAGGTTCCTTCATGACGGAAGCCGCCGATGTTGGTGTGGTTGTCCCGTTTGCCGGGGCCATCCGGTCCGACCAGCGGCGTGGGGCTGATCACGATCTTGAGGGGAGCATCGCTCGACCGAAGCGTTTCCTGTAGCCAATCCCGCTGGGTATTCCCCCAGATCGTTTTGTCCGGTCCGTCGGGTGCGTTATTCGGGCTGCGATAATCCCGCCCTTCCAGCAGCCAGATTTGCAGCAACCGGTTGATGCGGTGCGTGCGATAGGTGACCGCTTGCGGGTCCTCCGGATCGGTGATCGGCACTTGCTCGCGGAAAATGCGAATTCCCAGTTTGCTGGAGGGAGGTTTGTCGCCCGTGTTGTCGTTGTCGTTGTAGCGGTGGTCGTGGTCGTCTTTTTCCCAATAGGTAGGCACGGAGGCGAACAGATCTCGGTAACGTGGTTGCACGAATTGCTCGTGCCATTTCTTCCGCATACTGGGGGCGTCGGTGGCGCGGCCTTCGTGTGGATGGTCGTAATACACATTGTCCCCCGTTCCCACGAAGAAGTCCGGCTTCAGCCGCAGCATCGCCGCCAGCGCCGGATAGCCGAGGTGCTTGTCCGGGCCTTGATAAGCGCGTTCTCCCGTGCCCTGGCGGCCATGATGAAACGCGGCATAGTTCATGCCCGTCACGACCACGAAGCTTACTGCTTCTGCTTTGCTGGCCTCTGGCCAAGTGCGAAAAGTGCGCGTTGGGCCGGTCCGTGTCTGCTCTTTGTTCGGCCCAAATACGAGGCGGTAGTAGTGCCGCGTGCCGGGTGCAAGTCCGCTCAGCTTCGTTTTGACGATGTAGTCTGTTTCGGGCTGGGCGACGAGCCATTCAGTCGTTTGTGGGTTAGAAAAATCAGCGTCGATGTCCCATTCGAATTTGGCGACACCCGCGGCACTGGGCACATCACCGTTTTCTGCCAACTGACTTTCGGTGAGACGTGACTGCAGGATGACCGACGTAGAGGTGACTTCGCCGGTCATTTCGCCTTGCAGATGATCCACGGCGGCATCAGCCCGAAGGGTGAATAACCCTGGACAAATCCCGACGAGAAGCCAGGCTGCCAGCACGTTTCTTCGATTTTTGTGAAGTCGGATCGGGGCAAATATCTTCATGATGGCGAACATCCAGGAGGAGTGAGTCTAATACGGTCTGGTGTTTCCGAGCACGGCGGCGGAAATTCAACCATAGCATTCCCGCCATCGCAGCCAGAGTGAGCGTATTCGGCTCTGGTACGATCCGCGTCGTGCCCACAATAATACCAGGGCTATCGTACGAGACCACATTTTCCACCATTTCCAACATGTTTTCTTCCGTGTGGCGAATCCGTGCCCAGCCGAAGATGTCTCTTTCCTCCGGGCGAATCCCTTTGTCGCTAGTGCGGACTCCCAAGTAAAACTCCCCCGTGCCCACGAAAATCGGCTCGCCTCCGGTCGGTCCCGGCACGTTAAAGAAGACAGGAAATTCTTCCCGTTCGATGGATTCGCGGCTAAACGCGTTCCCCGGTTCCACGAGAAACCAATCGGAACCTTCGTCGACGTTCGTCACGTAGGGTTCCAAGAACCCACGGTCATATTTGAACACAACCCCGGTGGGGTTCCCTGCACCTACGTCCTGATAGATCCTCGCCGAAAGTTCGTAATCGCCATCGAAGCTTTCTCCAAAATAAAATTCCATATTGTCATTTTCGACGATCGTCGTACCTAGCGCGATGTTGCTCCAACTGGAGCAAATGCAGACAATTCCCGAAAACAGCATGCGGTTCGACATGGCATCCTTCCTTTGGTGACCAATCATGGCACGGAATTTTGACGCGAAGTTTGCGGTGACTCATCAGTCCAACTCATTGTAAACATTTCGTCATTCCGTTCCCGCTTTTTGGTGCGGTGTTTCCCGGCCCGCTCGCTTCTTGCCGGCACGGTGTCGCGATCATGTGAGCCGCCATGCGGCGTGATATATTGGAGGGATGGCACGGCGTATTGGCGCGGCAGTGCCGATGGCTTCCCTTCACATCACGGCGCTGCCGAACTAGTGAGCGATTTTTCCGATCATCAACTGCTCTTGGAGCGGGCCCGCGAGGGTGACGAGGAAGCCCTTGGCCGGCTGTTGGAATCGTTCCGCGCCTATTTTCGCATCCACGCGCGGCGAAAGTTGGGAAGCCGTTTGCAGGCTCGCGTGGAAGCTTCCGACATCGTCCAGCAGACGTATTTGGAAGCCCACCGGGATCTGGCGAAATTCTCGGGCCAACAGCCCGGCGAATTCGTCACGTGGCTGCACACCATCTTGGACCACAATATTCTGGAAGCGTTTCGCGCGCACATTCGCGCCGCGAAACGCAGCGTGGACCAGGAAGTACGGCGGGAGGCGGTCGATCGATCGGAAGAGGCTCCCTCGTGGGAACCGCCAGCGGAAACGTCCTCTCCCAGCCGACGGCTCATGCGGGGCGAAGCGGCCATCCGGCTGGCCCAGGCGATCGACCAATTGCCAGCCGATCAGTCCGAAGCGGTCCGCTTGCGGCATTTGGAGGGCTGGACGCTGGCACAATTGGCGGCACACTTCGAACGCTCGGAGGTCGCCGTGGCGGGACTGCTCAAACGAGGGTTGCGTGGCCTGCGGGACAAGTTCGCCTGTTCCTCACGGACGGTCGTGCCATGAATGAAACTGAACACTCGCCCGATGACGAGGAACAACGTCTAGACGCGGCCTGGGCGGAGTACTTGCGTCGTCGGGATGAAGGGGAGCGCCTCGACCGGGAGCAGTGGCTCCGCGAGCATGAGGACCTGGCGGATACATTGCGAGAGCTGCTGCGTACCGCCGAAATGGTGGACGGCATGGCCGGGCCGATTGCCGACGAACCGCCCAGCGACACGGCACGTGTCGTCTCCGAGGAGCAGGTTTCGGGGCTGGAGGAGACCATTTGCCTCGGAGGAGAACCGTCGACAAGAGACAACCGGGCGGACACATTCCAGCCCGAATTCGCCCAGCGACAATTCGGCCAATATGAACTGCTGGAGGAAGTAGGACGTGGCGGCATGGGGGTTGTCTACAAGGCGCGGCAACGGCCCATGGACCGCATCGTGGCGGTCAAAATGATCTTGTCTGGCCGGCTCGCCTCCGAAGCGGACGTGCGGAGATTCCATCACGAAGTCCAAGTCGCGGGAAGGTTGCGGCATCCGCATATCGTGGGCATCCACGAAGCGGACCAACTCGAGGGCCAACATTACTATTCGATGCCCTATATCGAGGGCATCACGCTCCGTGAACGGGCGGCGGACGGCCAGATGCCGCTGACGACAGTGGCCCAGCTCATGAAATCCGTGGCCGAGGCGGTGCAATTCGCTCATGAACACGGCATCCTGCACCGGGACTTGAAACCCTCCAACGTTTTGCTGACGTCGGAGGATGTGCCGCATATCACGGATTTCGGCCTGGCCAAGCGCGTCGAAGACGAACCGGGACTAACGCGCACCGGCGAAATCGTGGGCACGCCCAGTTACATGTCGCCCGAGCAGGCGGCGGGATGCACCGAGGAGGTCGGCTCCGCCACGGATGTCTATGCCTTGGGAGCCGTGATGTACTACGCCCTCACGGGCCGGCCTCCGTTTCTTTCGGAAACCGCCGTGGATACGCTGCTCCAGGTCGTGCATCAGGAGCCGGTCCCTCCCAGCCAATGGCGGCCGGAAGTACAGGGAGATTTGGAAACCATTTGCCTCAAATGCATGCGGAGCGAACCACGAGAACGGTATGCATCCGCTGCCGCCGTTGCCGATGATCTGACACGATTCCTAGAAGACCGGCCGATCGAAGCTCGTCCAGCCGGGTTCGCGGAGCGGACTTGGAATTGGCTGCGGGACGTGCCATTGGTGGCGGCTCTGTTGGGGCGGCCCGTCGCGGTGGCCACGCCGCATCATCATCGTGCACAGCGGATCACGCTCGTCGCGGTGGTGATCGTGGCCGTCGCCCTGGTGGCGTGGCAGTGGTGGCCACGCGCGGATCATGTTCCCGATCCGATCCGTCTGGCCACGGGGATCGAGGATGGCATGTACCATGACGTGGGCCACCGCATGCGGACGCATTTTGAAGAGACGATGGGGCATGGCATGTCCGTGGTGGCTTCGCCCGGCTCTGCCGCCAATTTGCGTCTCCTCGGTCAAGGCGAAGTCGATGTCGCGATCCTGCAGGGAACGACGATGTTTCCCAGTGGGCAAATGTGGATATCGCCTCTCTATCAAGAGGCAGTACATGTCGTCGTTCGTCGAAATACGCCAGGAAGCTCCTTCGCCGACCTCGGCAAGGTGTCGTTGGCCATTGGGGAGCCGGATTCCGGCATGCGGACCAGCGCGGAACTGATCGTGCAACACTTTCGCAAACGTTTGCCGGACTTGCGGACCCCCGGCGTTAGTTTCCTCAAGTTGAAGGTTTATCCAGATCTTGATGGAGCGATTGTGACCACGGGGCTACATAATTCGGCCCTGCATGGACTGCTCGCAAGCGGAGAGTATCGCCTCGTTCCATTTAGCCGCGAAGAAGTGGAAATCCTCCACCGGCAACATTTGGCGTTCAAAGTCTTTACGATTCCCGCCGACGTCTATCCAGAATGCGACGATATCCCCGACACGGGGATTTCCACCGTTTCCACGGCGGCTTTTTTGGCGACTCGTCCCAACGCCTCGCCGAAGATGGTGCGGCTCCTATTGGAAGGCTTCTTCGAGACTCCGCACGAGCCCTTTGCTCCGGAATTCGTCTCCTTCGTCGAGGCCTCGCACTGGGTTGGGCCCGGAATGCACCCGGCAGCCCGGGAATTCTTTCAACGAAAAATCACGACGCCTGAATAACTTCCCCTCCGACGAGTGGCAACGAGGGCCTTCCTGTCGCAGCCGCATCCTGGTCCATCGAAAAAATCGGGAAATTTGGTGGAAGCCGCGCCCCAAATGCCCTGCTGTTTCGCCCTTAGGGGATAGCATGGGCCGAAGGTACCGGTCCGCGCCTCACGCTGCTGGCGTGATTCAGGCGAATCATCGGGAGATGATTCCTCCGAGGGTTTTGTGACATATATTGTGGAAGCCCCACGCGTGCCGCCGGACCGTCCCGATCATACGGGTTGTTCCGGTTGCCGCCATGGACGGGACCCGCGCGCCGTTGGGGCATCGTTGGCGAATCCAGGGATGATGTCATGACAGAGTTTATTCAGACCGCGCTCTCGGGGCCTGCGTTCCCTGCGACAATCCTTCTGATGTTGATCTGCGCCTATTGGCTATTGATCATCCTGGGCGCCTTCGATCTCGATTTTCTGGATGTCGAAGTCGACTTCGACGCCGAGGCACATGGCGTGATGGGCGCGGGCTTCGTCGTGCTGAAGTTTTTGAATATTGGCCGCGTGCCATTCATGCTCTGGCTGAGTGTGTTTTCCCTAGCCTACTGGGGTATTTCCATGCTGTGGCGGAGCGAAATCCCCGCCACGGATTACGCTTCATTGGCCGCCATCATGCTCCGCAACGGCGGGCTGGCGGTGATTGTGGCGAAGCTCGTCACGAATCCGCTGTCGGGGAAATTTGATCCCATCGAACCCAATCGCGTGCGGGATCTGCTGGGTAGGTCTTGCACCGTCGTTTCGCTCCAAGCGGATGAATCGTCCGGACAAGTGGAAGTCGCTTCCGACGGAGCGCCGTTGCGGCTGCAAGTCCGCACCACCACTGGCACCATGCACAAAGGGGACTTGGCTACCCTCGTGGACCATGATCCCCAAGCCCATATCTTCTGGATCCAACCCGCCGAAACCGAGGAACCATCATGAATGAAATATTGACTGTTCTATCGATTATCTTCGTGCTGGCCTTATTCTTGGTCGGCCTGGGAGTCGGTTTTTCCCGCTTCTATCGCAAGGTCGGCCCGGAAGAGGCAATCGTGCGTTCCGGCGTGGGCGGGCTCAGCGTGGCCACCGGTTCCGGGATCTGGGTGATCCCCATCGCTCACCGCGCGGAACGGATGGATATCTCCGTCAAAAGGATCGAAATCGCCCGGCGTGGAGTTGCTGGTTTGATCTGTAAAGACAACATCCGCGCGGATATCGAGGTCGCTTTCTTCGTCCGCGTGAATAATACGCGTGGCGATATCCTGCAGGTTGCCCAATCCTTGGGTTGCCAGCGGGCTTCCGAGCAGCAGGCGCTGATCGAGCTTTTCGACGCCAAATTTTCCGAAGGTTTGAAGACCGTCGGGCGGCACTTCGACTTCGTGGAGCTGTACAACGAGCGGGACAGCTTCAAGGCGGAAATCCTGAAAGTCATCGGCACGGACCTCAATGGCTATGTCCTGGATGACTGCGCGATCGATTACTTGGAACAGACCACCGTCGAAAACCTCAACCCACAAAACATCCTCGATGCCGAAGGCATCAAAAAGATCACTGACCTGACCGCCCGCGAATTCGTGCTCGCCAACGGCATCACGCGGGAAAAGGAAAAGACGATCAAGAAGCAGGATGTCGAGGCCGCCGAAGCGATCTTGGAATTGGAACGGCAGCGGGTGGAGGCGCAAGAAAAGCAGAAACGCGAGGTCGCCGTGATCGCCGCGAGGGAAGATGCGGAAACCAAAAAGATTCAAGAAGAGCAGCGGCTCCGCGCGGAGCAGGCCCGCATCGCCTCCGACGAGCAGATCTTCGTCGGTGAAGAAAACAAGGAGCGGCAGATTATCGTTGCCCGCAAAAACAAGGAACGGACCGACGCGGTGGAAACCGAGCGAGTGGAGAAAGACCGGCAATTGGAAGCCACCGAGCGGGAACGCGTAGTCGAGCTGGCCGTGATCGATAAGGATAAGGCGGTCGAAGTCGAGCAGCGGAACATCCAGGAAGTCATCCGCGAGCGCGTCGTGGTGGAACGCTCCGTCGTGGAAGAGCAAGAACGCATCAAGGACACACAAGAATTCGCCGGCGCCGACCGTCTCAAACAGGTCACCGTGACCAAGGCGGAGATGCAGGCCCAGGAATCTCTCGTCAAGGACGTCAAACAGGCCGAAGCCTCCAAACAGGCCGCGGAACTTTACGCGGAACAAAAAGTGGTCGAAGCGGAAGCCAGCCGGGTCGCGGCGGAAAAGGATACCCAAGCCCGCAAGATGTTGGCCGAAGCCAAAACGGCCGACGAGGCTGCCGTGGGCCTGGCCGAGGCCCAAGTCACCGAGGCCAAGGCGACCGCGCTGGAAAAACATGGCACGGCGGAAGCCGAAGTCATGAAGCTGAAGTACAACTCCGAAGCCACCGGCATCGAGGACAAGGCCAACGCCATGAAACTCTTCGATGGCGTGGGCCGAGACCACGAGGAATTCAAGCTCCGCTTGAACAAGGAGAAGGATATCGAACTGGCCGCCATCGATGCCCAATACCGCATCGCCGAGGAGCAGGCGGAAATCGTCGGTTCGGCCCTCAAGTCGGCCCGCATCGATATCGTCGGCGGCGAGACCGAATTTTTCGACCGCATCATCGATTCGATCAAGGCGGGCAAGTCCGTGGACCGCTTCGTGAACAACAGCCAGGTCTTGTCCGATGTGAAAAACACCTTCTTCAACGGAGATCCCAACTACTTCCGGGACAAGCTGAAGCAGCTCGTGGAAGAATTCCACCTCAGCACCGACGACGTGAAGGACCTCTCCATCGCGGCCTTGATCGGCAAGATGCTTTCCCTGGCCTCGACGCAGGAAAGCCGTTTCGACCTGCAACGACTGTTGGGCCTGGCCAGCGATTCCGGCATCTCCGAACAGCGGGCGGACAGTTTGCTGCGGAAACCAGGCCGAGGAGGCAACTCGGCACGCAAGCGGTCCACCAGTTGAGCGCCCTCATGGCCGGCACACAGGCATCGAGAGGGAGGTCGGACTTCGAGGTCCACTCCCTCTCCTGGACTTTAGATGGCTCCCGACTCCGGCCATGTCACATCGTCGTCGAAACATGATCCGCTTCCCGGTTTCCGCTTAGTCCTTCGAGCACGAGGTTTTTCCGATGGCCGCCGATACCGCCTCCGCCACGTCGCAGGGTTCGGACATCGAGCTGGAAAGCGGCACCTATGAAATCATTAGCCAGCGGCTTTCGACCCAGGCGGGCGAACTGCGCCAGCGGCTGGGGCAGCTCAACGAGGAGCGAAAAAAGGTCTTCGGCTCGATCGAGACCAAGCTGCTTGCCACGGAACGGGTCACCACGGAACACAATTGCGTGCCCCGGGACATCGTGGCCGTGGGACGTTTCTTTCTGTTCGGATTCAACGTCCAATTCGGCCTGAAAACGGAGCGGCGGCCAGAGGATGTGTTCGCCGTACACGAATTCCGTGACGGCACGTTCCATGAACAGCCGCTCACGCTGCTTGAGGATGCCCAGTTCCAGCGTGACTTCGAGGAGATTTACCGCTATTACAAGGATGCCACGTTCTCGCAGTTCTTTCTCTCCGGGCCGCACCTCTACATGGTGTTTCGTACCGGACGCGAGATTAGTGACATCAAAGCGTTCAAGTGGCTGTTCACGGACACCGGCCTTCAGTACATCGACAACCGCAGCGATCACGAGGTCCGTTATCCGCCACAGCATGAATTTGAATGGACGCGGACCACGCGGGACGAGCATTTCTTCGGCAAGCATCCGCATGTCTCCATCGCCGACCGCCTGTTCGTGGAAACCATCGGCGGTGACCTGACCATCAAAGTGGAGAACAACACGGATTCCGGCGAGGGGATCCACGACGAACCGGTCGACAATGCCGACCAGACGCTCGATGACGCGGAGATATTTTATGCCATCCTGGGCCATCTGATTCTGCTGAAAATTCGGCCTTATCAAGAGCCCGATTACCGCTACTTCGTTTACAACGAAAAACTGCAATCCGTGGTCCGTCTGGACGAATTGGCCACCTCTTGCGTGCTCTTGCCGGATGACCAGGGGCTGATCTTTCCCGGCGGCTACTATTTGCAAAGCGGAGAGTTCAAAACATTCGACCACTCCGCGGCGGACATGCTCTTCGCGCGGCGGGTTACCGCGTCCAACGGCGAGGACACGCTGTTTGTGTTCCACCACCGCTTGAAGGGCGTATATGTCCTGTTGCAATACAATTGCATCGAACAGGCCGTGGAAACCCCGCTGATATGCCACGGTTTCACGATTTTCCAAGAAGGGGAACTGCTCTGCTTCCGCACACATGAAGAACCCCAACGGCATCATCCCTTGCAAGTCTGGCAAACGCCCTTCACCAGCGATACGCATGTCCCCGCCGCGCACGCCGAATCGTATCTCTACAAGGTGGGAAACCGCGACATCGTGCGGGGCATGGCCGAATGCCATGAGATCTTGGCCCTGATTGGCCGGGAAGAGGCGTACGCGAGCCTCTACCTGGACATTGAGAAAATCGCCACGGAAGTCGTCGATTCCTACTTCTGGATCGATGCCGAAGAGGCCTTTCGGCCTGGCGAAATCTTGAAGCAGATCCGGGAAACCGCCGCGTCGGCGGTCGAGGAATACGAAAAGGTCCGCCGAGCCCAACGGCAAACCGCCGAGCAAACCCGTTCCATTCAGGAGAAGACGCGAGAGACGCTCGCCACGGTCAATCGCCGGCGGTTCGAAACGATTCAAGATTATGTGGCCTCCCTGGGCGAGCTACGGCTGCTGCGCGGCGGGATCATCGGGCTCCGCGAATTGCGGTACGTGGACCTACCATTGGTCGAAAAGCTGGAACAGGAGGTCTCCGAGCAGTCCGAACGTCTGGCCCGCCGCTGCGTGGAATTCCTGCTCAAGCCGGCGGCGTTGGAGCCATACCAACAAAAAGTAACCGGCCAGCATGCGCGAATCGCCGAGGTGGCGAAGGTCGCGCAGGCCAAGGAACTCGAAGAGGAAATCAAGCAAACGGCGGCGGAACTCGAGATGCTCATCGACGTGGTGAGCAACCTCAAAATCGACGACACCACGCAGCGCACCGCCATCGTCGATGCCATTTCGCAGATCTTCACCCGCATCAATCAGGCCCGGGCAGCGCTAAAAAAACGGGCCAAAGAATTGATGTCCGTGGAGGCGGCGGCGGAGTTCAGTTCTCAACTCCGGCTCTTGGACCAGGGCGTCACCAATTATCTCGATTTGTGCCGCACTCCGGAAAAGTGCGACGAATTTCTCACCAAGCTCATGGTGCAGATCGAGGAATTGGAGGGCCGTTTCGCGGAGTTCGATGAGTTCGTCGTCCAGCTTTCCGAGAAGCGGGACGAGATTTACTCCATCTTCGAAGCCCGCAAAGTTGAGCTGGTCGAAGCCCGCAACAAACGCGCTGCCGCGCTGGCCAGTGCCGCGGACCGCATCTTGAAGGGCATTCAAACTCGGGTCGGTTCGCTGGAAACGGTCCAGGAAATCAACGCCTATTTCGCCGCCGATCTAATGGTGGATAAGGTCCGCGACATCTGCGGGCAACTCGAATCCCTCGGCGATACCGTCAAGCTGGACGAGATTCAAAGCCGGCTCAAGACCGTGCAGGAAGATGCCCTGCGGCAATTGCGCGACAAACAGGAATTGTTTGTTGAGGGCGAAAACGTGCTGCAATTCGGGCGGCACCGCTTCCATGTCAACACGCAGCCGCTAGATCTCACGACCGTCGTCCGTGAAGGCGACATGCTCCTGCACCTCACCGGCACGAACTTTTTCGAGCCATTGGACGATCCCGGGCTGACCGAAGCCCAAGACCTGTGGAACCGGGAAACGATCTCCGAGAACGAACACGTCTACCGCGGTGAATACTTGGCGTATCTCTTGTGGCAACGGTCGCCAGAGGACATTCCTCTCAAACGCCGGCAGGAATTGCGGACCAGCGAACCAGCCCGGCTGGATTGGGTTCGCGAATTCATGGCCCCCCGCTACACCGAAGGGTATGTCAAGGGCGTCACCGACCAAGACGCAGCCCGAATCTTGAGTGCCTTGTGGGACCTCGACGAGCACTTGGGGCTGCTGCGTTACCCGGCTCCGGCCCGGTCGCTGGCCCAGTTGTATTGGCGGTTTTTCCTTCCACCCCAGGAAAAGGAATTGCTCACAGCTCGCTTGCAGGGGGTAGGACGCGTGGAACAGTGGTTTCCTCGCGCCACGCCGAAAGCAAATTACGTCCATGAACTTCAGGACCGGCTCGCCGAGTTCGTGGAACGGCGGCCCTTGTTTTCCCCGGATTCCCTCGAACCAGCCGCGCGATATCTCTACGACGAAATCAGCAGTTCGCCCGATTTTGCCGTCAGCCATGCGGCGGAGGAATTGGCGCGAAACTTCCAAGAGCATCTGCATCACCAAGTCCAAGAAGAAACCTGGCGGAATGCACTCACCGCCTTGGAAAAAGATCCCGCGAGCGCGTTCCAATTGGCTTGCGACGCGGCACGGGCTTTCGTGCGGGAACATGCCGATCCCGAACGTGAAGGCTACGTGGAGGAGGTTGCCCTGCGTCTGCTCACTGCCACGCCGCCCAAGCGCGTGCTGGAAGGAGAACCGCTGCGAGTTCTCAAAGACATGGTGGGCACGCATCCGGTCCTCGAAGGCGGCAACTATCGGCTGAACTTCCACACTTTTTTCACCAAGCTGCGAAACTTCGCGGAAGTGGAAGTCCCCCGCTACGAAGAATTCCACGCCCTGAAAAAGAACCTGGTCGCCGAGCACCGCCAGGGGATGCGGCTCGACGAATTCAAGCCCCGCGTGCTGACTTCGTTCGTGCGGAACCGCCTCATCGACACAGTCTATTTGCCGCTCATCGGCGACAACCTGGCCAAACAGTGCGGCGCGGCGGGCGACCAAAAGCGGACCGACCGCATGGGATTGCTGCTGCTCGTCTCCCCGCCGGGCTACGGCAAAACCACCTTGATGGAATACGTCGCCAACCGCCTGGGCCTGACCTTCATGAAGATCAACGGCCCCGCCATCGGCCATCGCGTGATGTCGCTCGATCCGGCGGAAGCCCCCAACGCCGGCGCGCGGGAAGAGATTCGCAAGCTGAATCTCTCCCTGGAAATGGGGGACAACGTCATGATCTACGTGGACGACATCCAGCATTGCCATCCCGAATTCCTGCAGAAATTCATCTCCCTCTGCGATGCCCAGCGGAAGATCGAGGGCGTATGGAACGGCCAGCCCCGCACTTACGACCTGCGGGGACGGAAGGTTGCGGTGGTCATGGCCGGCAACCCCTACACGGAGAGCGGCGAGAAATTCCAGATCCCCGACATGCTTTCCAACCGCGCCGATATCTACAACTTGGGAGATATCATCGGCGATTCGGCGGATGTGTTCGAGATGAGCTACATCGAAAACTGCGCCACCTCGAATACCGTGCTCAATCGAGTTGCCCATCGCCATCCCCAGGATGTTCACACGCTGCTAAAAGTCGCGGAGCAGGGAGGAACCGACGGGTTCGAATGGGAAGGCAATTACTCCGCCGACGAAATGCAGGAGCTCGTCTCCGTGATGCGGAAACTGCTCCGCGTGCGGGACGTCGTGCTCACCGTGAATCAGGAATACATCCGCTCCGCCGCGCAGGCCGATGCTTACCGCACGGAACCACCTTTCAAACTGCAAGGTTCTTACCGCAACATGAACCGCATCGCCGAACGGGTGGTGTCGATCATGAACGACGCGGAGTTGGAGACCCTGATCCTTTCCAACTACGAGAACGATGCCCAAACGCTCACCTCCGATGCCGAGGCGAACCTGCTCAAGCTCAATGAACTGCTCGGCAACCTCACGCCGGAAGAGGCGCAGCGGTGGGAGGCCATCAAGGCCACCTTCCAGCGGCAGCAAAAATTGAAGGGGGCCGGCGGCGACGATCGGTTGGGGCAAGTCGTGGTGCAACTCGAAGATTTTCGTGCTGGGCTCGATCAGATCGGCGAAGCCGTGCGGCAAGGCGCCTCGTTCTTGACCCCTCGCGAGGACCAGGCTTCCTCGCAAGTCGTGACCCCGCTGGTTGAACATTTGGGGCATTTGCAAACGGCGCTTACGGAATGGGGCGGGCAATTCACGGAAAACCTGGAGAAGTGGTTCACGCAGCCTCCGCGTCCCGTCAAGGTTACCGTCCCCGCCCAACCGGGCTACGGCTCCGAGGCGAAAACCACGGCGGAAATCCAGGATTCTTCGCCAAGTCCCACGCTGGACGGCGGAGCGCCCCTGCAGGTCACGGTCGTGAGCCGTATCCCGCGTTCTTTTTTGCAGGTCATGCAACAGCAGTTCCAGGTCATGGAAAGTTGGCTTTCGCCGTTGCTCGCCTCCGGAGACACGCAATCCCGCGAACTGGTCGAGTTGCGTCAAACCCTGGCCGACTGTACGCAAAAATACGAGCAATTGATCGAAGAACTCGAAACCTCGCTGGCCCGTTCGCGGGACCGGAACGAGGTGGACGGCGGCTGACGTCGGATTTCCGGTGTTTTCGGAAATTGAAGTTCGCGCTGGATACCAGCCGATACCAGAAAGGGTCGCCTCGCGCGCCGTGCGAGGACAGGCCCGAAATGTCGTATTTTGGTCCGTATCGGCAGGCGGGACATGACTTCAGCACCCGAAGACGCGCTGCAAATCTTCCCCGCGCGGGACTTGATGTCCCTTCCCACGGAGGCGGTGGCCAAATACATCGCCGAGACAAAGGAACGCCGCCAGCATGCCCAAGCCTTGGCGCGGGCCGCCTCCCGCCAGGCCATGATCGCGATCCTCGCTCTGGGCCAGGTCCGCGCCGAGCGGGACAAAGTTCGGGACGTGGCCCGCAATCTGCTGGCCGACGCGCTGCGGCAGTGGATCAGTTCCCGGGACGTGCTGGAATTCTCCTGGGAACAAGGCGCGGATTCCCTCCCCAAGTTCGCCCACCAGATGCTGCGGGCCGCGCTCGATTCGGTCGATTGGATGCTCCTCGCCCGCGACCTGATGAGCCTCACCGAAGGCGAATTGTCCGACGCGGCATAAGCCCCGCTGTCGGATGCTGTTTTTCCACCACAGCGGGATTGTTACCTGTGGCTGCTTTGCAACGTACCAATTGCGTTGGTTCCTTCACGACTGACAATTCCCGCAAGAATGGCAGTCATTTTTTGCATTTGCTCCAGCTCGACCCCGGAGAAGCTGCCATTCTGGCAAAACAATCCTTTGGCCCAATAATTGCACAGTTAGGTTATTGCCGTTGGGATTCGCCCATCGGGACAGGTTGTTTAGTATGTCAAGTCGGAAGACGGCAGTAATGGCAATTAGCCATGATGTTGCTCCGGCGACGATATGCAATGAGCTACCTCCATTATAGCGAGTATTGTTTCAACTGAGGGCGATGTAGGACGTGTGATGTACGTTTACATCGGAAGGTTAAGCTTGCGCCGAGATGGGCATATGGATGCCTCAGGTCCGGCCCTCTCGGCATTGCTATTTCGAAATTATGGACAAACGAAAACACAAGATTGATGGATGGTTTTCACCGAAGGGATACCTCCATTTTGATAGACCTGTATCTTTCAAATTCGCCAAGTCTTTTTTAGATAACTCTGACAACGTAGCGAGGCACTCGTTTTTTCCGTTCATCACATATACTAAGAGCACGCCAAGGTATAGGCCAGAAGAGCGAAAGGTTGAATCCAAAGACCGTCTTATCGCTTACGCGTCGCACCTGGATTCTCAAGTGTACGCACGTTACTCGCTTTGCTTGGCTGCTTTACTCGAACGGATCTATTCCGACGAGGAATTGAGCGGCAATGTGCTTGCATATCGAGCTATCGGTAAATGCAATATCGACTTTGCGAACGATGCCTTTCGAGACGCAGTTCAACGGGCACCGTGTACTGCTTTGGCATTCGATGTTTCTGCATTCTTTGACACGCTAGATCACGGTCTTTTGAAACAGATCTGGTGTAGTTTGCTGGGAGTCAATTCACTCCCCTCCGACCATTTCGCGGTTTACAAATCAATCACCAAGTTTGCCTTCGTTGATCGTGACGCCGTCTATTCTGAATTTGGACTACGAGCAAACACATCAACTGAAAGAATGAGTAGGATATGCGAACCGGCTGAGTTTCGAATTCGAGTTCGTGGGAAAGGTCTTGTTTCTCAGAATACGAATCATTTTGGAATACCTCAGGGGTCTCCGATCAGTGCAGTGCTGTCAAATGCATATATGCTGCCCTTTGATCGCACGATGGCAAATCTGGCTTCGCAGTTGGGTGGCGTATACCGACGGTACAGCGATGACATACTCTGGATTTGTCCAAGTGAGTACGAATCGCAAGTGTCTGAGGCAGTTGACAAGGAACTGAAGGCACTATTGCTAAATTCCAATTTAGAGAAGAGAGAGCGATCAGTTTTTTCTGTGGCTGGATCTAGGACTGTTGTGTCTGATCAACCTTTGCAATACCTCGGTTTTACCTTTGATGGCGAACGGAAGTTAATCCGATCACAAACGTTGGCGCGATTCTACCGACGAATGAAATTCGGCGTTCGTTCGGCTGCGATAGCCGCCAGAAACTGTGGTTCAACAAAAATATTTCGTCACGAATTATATAGCCGATTTAGTCATCTCGGTCGACGAAACTTCGTCAGTTATGGACGGCGATCGCAGGAAATGATGAGAAGTGAATCAATACGCAAGCAGCTAAAACGGCATTGGACGAATCTGCACGCAGAACTTGAAAAATACCAAAAAAAGGGCGCATAAGCACTGTATGCGTCAGCTTTTTTGAACGAAAACTCGTTGCCATCGACAACTTCGCAGTAGCAATTGGATTTGTTTGCCAGCCCACGGCTGGGTATCAGCCCTACTTCCCTACCCCTGCTGCGCGACGCGGCCGGCCAGGTAGGCGATGGGGTCGCTTTTTTCGCGGGCGACGTCGATCAGCGGGGTGAAATTGCCTAGCCGCTCGCACAGTTCCCACAGCGACGGCGCGCCGGGCGCCGAACGCCAGCTTTCGGGGACCCAATCGCGGGCGACCTGCACCGCTTCCTCCAGGCGGCCCACGCGGGTGAGCAGGGTGAGGAACACGGCGATCGAGGAAAAGGGGCCTTGCTGCTCGTGAGAGTCCCGCGCCTGCTGGCGGAAGTAATCGAGCGCCGCGTCGACATCCCGCCCGAGCTGCGCGGCGAAGAACAGGCCGTGGCTGGGGTAGAGGTCTTCAAAGGGTTCTTCCCCGGCGAATTGGTATTGCGGATCCAAGCGGCGGCCATATTCGGTCAATTCCCAGGCGGCTTCGATGGCTTTGAGCTCTTCGGCGAAGCGGGCAATCCGTACGGCGCCGTGCAGGTGCGTGGTATCGAGATGGTAGTTTTGCCCCTCAAGCAGTTCCGGCCGGGACCCGATCATATCCACCAAGGTGGCGGCGGCCAGATCCCGCTCGTCCCGCCGGGCGATGTCGGCGGCCACGTTGCGGGACAACTCTTCATACACGTGCGTGACGAGCAGCTCGGCGCAGCGGGCCCGGTCCGGCCCCTCCTTGCCGTGCAGGAAATTGTCGAAGCTGGTGATGGCATTGCAGGTGCCGTAATGCTCCAAGATCCAGGCCAGTCCCTGTCGAGGAGAAACTCCCTCATGCAGCGCCACGTCGATCAGCGCGTCGACGCGCGATTCGTCCGGCTCCGCCGAGGCGAGATGATCGCGCATCAAATATTCATCTCCCGAGGCCCGCAGATACATCCAGGCTTCACGCACGGCTCCATCCCGCAGCCACTCCCGGCCCGTCTCACGGCAGGCTTCCATGTACGCCTCCTCGATGGCCTCCTGATCCGCGGCCGCGAGTTCCTGAGACTTGCCGAGGATCACGGGCAGCCCGAGCCGCAAGCGGGCCTGCATGAGCCGCACCTCGAACAGTTCATGCAGCCGGCGCTGTTCCCGCAATTGCTTCGCCAGTTCGGAGAAAGCCGCTTCAGTACCTTGGGAGGATAGGATCGATTCCAGTTGTTCCGTGTCGATGTGGGACATGGAGATCTCGAATTGCAAGGGGACGTGAATCGCGACGAATGCGGCCAGTCGAGAAGCGGTCCACGTATGTGGTAACTCGCGTGCTCATTTTATCGAAGGCCATTCGTGCTGTTGTTGGTGAGTGTTTTATCGATTGTTCTGGCGGTCGTGCCCGGTGATCTACGCGCCGACGCTCGAAGTGGAATCCGGATTCGGGGTTTCCTGGTTCGCGGACGCCGAGGATCGAACCGTGGCACGTGATGCGCTGGGGTTCGCCAATTGAAACCGGCCATGCAGGGATTCCCAGTCAATGATCAAATCGCCTCCTGTCGATTTGTGTTGCTCCGCCCATTTCATCAGGAGGTCCAGGCAGGCGTGGTCGATGTAATCCAGGTATGTCAAATCGACATGCAACTCCGCGTTGTCCGGGACCTTTTCCAGTTCTTCCGCCAAACGCGGAAGCCGCAAAAAAGTGGCGGAACCCTCCATGTTCAGCATGGCCTTCCGATCCTTTTCGTCCACGCGCAAGTCGAGCGTAAGATGCGAAAAGATGTAGAGCAGCTTCGCGGCGGTCAGCAGCACGCCCACGATGACGCCGGTGAGCAAGTCGGTGATCACGATCATGGAGACGGTCGCGGCATAAATTGCCACTTCGCTCCACCCGTAGTCACGCAACTTCTTCATGGACTTGACGTTGACGAGCTTGTAACCAGTGTAGACCAGCAGCGCGGCCAGGCTGGAGGTGGGAATCGACCGGAGCAAAAACGAGAGAAACACGACAAAGATCAGCAGCCAAAATCCATGCAGGATGGCCGACAACCGGGTTTTCGCGCCGGCTTGGACATTGGCGCTACTGCGGACGATCACGCCGGTCATGGGCAGCGCGCCAAAGATACCGCACGTCATGTTGCCCAGGCCTTGGGCCAGCAACTCCTTGTCGTATTTCGTTTTTGGCCCACGATGCATGCTGTCGACCGCCGTGGCGCAGAGAAGTGTTTCTGCGCTGGCGACCAGAGCAAGCACCACCCCGGTGCGAAGTAGGTCCGGCCAAGGGGCATCCATTAAGATGGCCCGCGTGGGGAAACGAACCTCTTGCCACAGGTTGTCGGGAACCTCGACGTACAGAACGGGCATCGTGGCGATGAGCGCCACGGCGGAGGCCAGGACGATAGCCACCAGGGGCGCGGGGATGAACCGTAGCTTTTTAGGAGCCAACCCCTGCCACAGCAGGATCGTGACAATGGTCAAGATTCCTAGCTGCGCTGCCATGCCGTGGTTCTTCTTCGCGTTCAAGAAGTCTTCCAAGGCCGTTGCCGCCTGGTATTGGCTCGCCACAGCGTCGCGGAGTTCGCCTGCGCGTAATTGATTAAGACAAACCTCGGCCATCGCGTCGGCTTCGTGCGCGGCGGCCAGAACCCGTTCACGTCTCGTGGCTTGTGGGCTTTGGGCCTCGAACTTTTCAACTTCGAGAATTAGGGCATCCAGTTCTTCCACGATGGCCTCTTGGCGAGGGACCAGGCTTTGCAACGCGGCGACTTCCGCCGCTTCCTCGGCCGCAGATTGCGTTTCCCACTCTTCCGGAGAAGCGTGGTCTGGTAATTGCTCGGCGACTCGCTCCGCGAGGGATGTTTGCTTTCGATGCAATTCGCCCACTTCACGCAGCAGCCGAATCCTGGATCTTCGCACTTCCAACGGGCCCATACCGTCAAAGCTGAACGCTTTCATGACGGCCTGGGGGATCGTGATCAAGTTTTGGATGCCGCTCCCTTTGGGCTTGTCATCCACCATCACGTGAAATTGACTGGCGAAAATCAGCACGCCAATACCGGCTAGCATGCCTTGGATCACAGCAGGGGAAACGGCGCGGAACCACTGCCCCAGGCGAAACAGGCCCGCAATGAATTGAATGGTTCCACCAATCAGCACGGCCAAGCCGAGCATCTCCCAGCCTGTTTCCCGTACGAATTCGAATACAATCACGGTCAAGCCGGCGGCGGGACCGCTGACCTGGAGCGGGCTCCCGGCTAGTATGCCCACCAAGAGACCGCCCACGATTCCGGTAATCAGCCCAGCGGCCACGGGCACGCCTGAAGCGATGGCGATACCCATGCACAGCGGCAACGCCACCAAAAAAACGACAATCGAGGCCAAAAAATCGCTTTTGACCGAAGAGAATGTTCCTCTTTCGACGGAGGCCTGAGGAGTATTCATGTTTCCTCTCTGCTGGTCTTGCCAAGCCTGGCGAGAAACCAAGCGTGGTCGGTCGTGGGATGTGTGAATCGGCCACGAGTTGTGCTCGCGGCCGACGACCAGTGTCGATGGTCTACCAAACTACCATCTCCACGGTCCCCGTGTCACCCGAGAAACGCGAATCGTCCCGAGCTTCTTGTGAGCAGCAGGCTGCCGCGGCACCGGAAGGGATGCTCAAATTCGCGACAATCTTTCTTTGTTACACCACACCGGCCGCGCGTGATTTGGCCATGGCAATGCGAGCCAACCTGGACATGAACTTCAAAAAAACCCAGGCAGATGTTTCTTTCGACGGACTTGCATTCTGCGACGGATGTCGACCTCGGCGCGGCGCGAGCCAGTAGAATGCTTAAGGAAGAAACCCGTTAGCGGTGAAGAAACGATGTCAGACCGATGCGGTGGAGGTTTGGGAGATCAGATTTCCCGGCGCGTGGTCGGCTGGAATCCGTCGAGCGGGAGCGGTTCCCCACCTTCTTCGCGCTTTGGCACCCAAACGCCCGAGGGAAGCGACTCCTCGTTGCGCGCGACGAAGATGATGTTCTTGACGTGTTTCCAGCCGATCCACAGCCCTGGAAATTTCGACCGCCGCGGCATGTGCTACATGCTTCTTTCGGCGAGACTTCAAGGTCATTGCCCCAAAACCCCTAATGCCGTGCGATCCAACATGATGATCGTGCTTGGCGCGGTGCTTTCTTTCCACGAGACCGCTACACACTGCATAAAGTAGAGGATTCCGCAGCGCTGGCGCCGTTTGTAGGGATTGTGCCGCGCTGGCCCATGAAGGGGGACCGGGAATCCCCCAGACCGCAAGGGAGAATTCACGCCAACCGTACTTAATCTTGGTTCGCTTCTGCCACGAAGCGGTAGCCAATGCCCCGGACGCTGAGGAAGTGTTGTGGCTGAGAAGGGTCTTCCTCAAACGACTTTCGCAGATCAAGAATAAAGTTGTCCACCGTCCGCGTGGAGGGATGATGTTCCATCCCCCAGACATGCTTCAGCAACTCATTGCGGGTCACGACACGCCCCTCCGCCTCCACCAGATAACGCAACAGCTTCATTTGCGTGGCGGTCAATTTGCGTGGCTCATCCTTGAACGAAGCTTCAAAGGTTTCGAAATTGATCCGCGCCGCGCCAAACTCGATGCAATCCGAAGAGCCTCGCGAAGCATCCCAGATACCATTGCGATGGCGCTGCAAGAGGTTCCGCGCGATGCTGAGCAGTTCTTCCAGATCGAAAGGCTTTTGCAGGAAATGGTCGGCTCCCAAGTCGTAGCCACGGATCCGGTCTTCCACCAAGGTCCGCGCGCTTAAGATCAGGATGGGCACTGCGTGCTCCGAACGCAGCGCTTCGCACACCGCGTATCCGCTCATCCCCGGTAGCATCAGGTCCAGGACCACCAAATCGAACGGTTTTTCCGCGCGCTGGGCCTCTTCGAACTCCCGCAGTGCCGTGGGACCATCAGGGGCCACGATGGCCTCGTAGCCTTCCGCTTCGAGATTGTATTTGATGCCGATGGCCAAATGGGATTCGTCCTCCACCACGAGGACACGAACCCCGTTTTCTCCAGCGGAAGAAGACATCACGCCGCGCGCTCCTTGGCATCCGCCGCGCCACTGGGAAGCAGCACTTCGAATTCAGTACCGGTTTGAACTCCCCGGTCCCGCACGAACACGCGCCCCTTCATCCGTCGCACGAGCGTATGCACGATGTACAGCCCCAGTCCGGTCCCCTGTTTCGAGCGTTCTAGTTCGTTCCCCAGCCGGACGAAACGTCCGAAAATTTTCCGCCGCCACCGGGCCGGAATGCCGGGACCGTTGTCCAGGATCCGCGTCCGAACTTGGCCCTGTTCATCCGGGCAAGACTCGATACGCACTTCCGGGACCCCTTCCGCGTATTTGACCGCGTTATCGATGATATTGCGAAAGATCATCTCGACTTCGACGGGCCGCCCGCGCACGATGGCCGCGGTAGCTTCCAGCCGCACGGCATCCGGAGGAAGCAGGTATTTGGAGCGAATCGCCTCGGCACAGCGTTCCAGGACCGACTTGACTTCCACTTCTACCAATTCCTCTTCGGTTGGCGCGTGTTGCGCCCGAGCCGCGTCCAAGAGGTGGTTAATCAGCGTGTGCAATCGCTCCACGTCTTCCATCATGTATTTCTGAAACGCCGCGCGTTCTCCGTCCGTCAGCGCGCGACGGTCCAAAGTTTGCAAATACAACTTGAGCGAAGCGATGGGGGATTTCAATTCGTGCGTCACGCTGTCGATGAAATTGGCCTGCCGCTGGCTCAGCCGGATCTCCTTCACGGAAATGGACATATGGAGCACCACGCCGACTAGGATCAGGGCCAGAAACGTGGTGCCCATGGCCAAGGCGAACCAGTACCACCCGGACCGCAGAGGAGATTGGGCTGCCAGATGAATGAAGCCCAAAATCCAACCC
Organism: Pirellulales bacterium; assembly: GCA_028289405.1. Lineage (GTDB taxonomy): Bacteria > Planctomycetota > Planctomycetia > Pirellulales > JANQPP01 > JANQPP01. Next base: position 18,321 of record JANQPP010000206.1, on the reverse strand, counting down.
GTCATGACCGCCGCCAAGAGCACGATCATTACGATGGTCAAGGCGATGGGCCAGCCCACGCCGCGCGGTTTCCACATCGTCTTGTCCTGTCTGGCTGGAAATCAACAAGCATGCAATGGCGGAACGCCTGACGCGCCACATGCGGCTAGTTATTATATTGTATCCATCCTCGGGAGAGGCGGCATCTGGCCCGTCGGTTTGCCGATGCACATGTTCGGCGCGGATCGAAATCCCTGCTCCACCTAGCCCGGAAACATCAACGGCTTCGAGGCATGCCAAAGGACGTTTACCATATCGGGGCCAGTGGTGCCCGGCAAACGCTGGCCGCGAACTTACGACGCTGCCTGCCTGGACATGCTTGGTCGGAGGTTCAACGGCTTGTGAAGAACCGCCGCGTGTTGGTGGATGGCAATCTTTGCACCGATGGTGGCCGCCGGCTGAAGGGGGGAGAAGTCGTGAAATTGCTGCCGCATCCCGCTCCCGCGCCGCCAAGGATCCAGGACATTCGTATCCTCTACGAGGACCGAGATGTGGTCGTCGTCGAAAAGCCCGCCGGCGTTACCTCGGTCAGGCATCGCGAGGAAAATTCCTGGCCTGCCAAGAGGCGGCAGATCCAGCCGACCTTGGACGAGTATCTCTCCCAGCGGCTGGGCCCCCGCAATGCTCCGCGAAAAACTCGCCATACCCGGCCGCGCCAGGCGGTCATCCGGCCCGTCCACCGGCTGGACCGCGAGACGAGCGGCGTGATGGTTTTCGCCAGGAATGTGCCCTCCGAACGGCACTTGGGCTCGCAATTTCGGGCACACTCCACCGAGCGGCTTTATTTGGCGGCGGCCTACGGTCATGTCGCCTCTGCCACGATCGAATCGCGGCTCATCCGCGACCGTGGGGATGGGCGGCGGGGTGGAACCGACGAACCGGGGCAAGGCAAACACGCGGTCACGCATGTGCGCCCCATTCGGCAAGGTGAAAGCCACACACTCGTGCAGTGCCGTCTGGAAACGGGACGCACGCACCAAATCCGAATTCACTTGGCGGAGCGCGGCCACCCGCTCTGTGGCGACAAAGTGTACCGCCGCACAAGACAAGGCGAAATCATCCCGGACCGCAGCCGCGCGCCGCGCCTGGCCCTGCATGCCGCGATGCTCGGCTTCCACCATCCCCGCACCGGAGAGTTTCTCCGTTTCGACACGCCGCTTCCTGCCGATTTGGAGAAATGGCTCCCCCAAGTGCTGGGATAGAGATGGATCGGAATCGGCATGCACTCACATACCAACTATCCGCAAAAGTAATGGCTTGGCACGAAAGCCCATTCCGAGAACGGCAAGCGGGCTAAAGGAATGCTTGTTTGGCGAGCATGAAGTCCTTTAAGTCGATCCTTCCATCTCCATTCAAATCAGCTCGGCTGTCGGCACCGCCGAATGACGAGAAAAATACGTCAAAAACACTAGCCGAATTCGAATCCAGGAATGGCTGGTCGGTCGGCGGCTCGAAACGGAATGCCGCATCGCTGATCGGACGGAAATGGCCTGGTCCATTGGGCAAAATTTGCGCCCAATCATTGATCGTGGCGATTGCCAGTTGACCAACTCGATTTGACAAGCCGTTGGAATAACGTAGCACGACGGCTCCAGTTGTCGTCACAAACAGTGATGTAGGCGTGCCCAAGGGGGCGCCATCCTGAAACGAGGTGGCGATGGACAAATCCGATGAGCCTAACACCGTGAGATTGTGAAAATCCAAATGGATCCGCATGCTCTCCAGCGTGCTCGTGCCATAGGAGATTTCGATTGAAGCGTTCGTGGTTTGAGCATGGCGGCCGTCCTCATCGAACCGGATTTCTCCGGAGCGAACCACGGGGAATTCATTGAGCGGGTGCCACGCTCGAAGATACCATCGATATGATGATTGACCGTCGTGTTGTCCTTCAACGACACTCACGCGAACGTGAAAGGGCACTCCGCGCCTGTCAAATATGGTGGCATCGGAGTCAGCACTCGCGCCCCGTGATTCAGTGATCTCTCCAAAATCCAAGCGAATGATTGTCTCTGCTTGATCGACAGTTTGTCGAACGCTTTCTAGACGAATTTTTACCGCATTGGATTTTCCTGGGTTGCTCACAATCTGGATATGGCCATCGGCTATCGTCGCGCCTGGCGTTGGCGCTTCGGTGGGAGTCGTATTGTCTCCTGACGGTTTATGAATCCCTAGCGACTTTTCCAGAAAGCCGAGCAAATCGTGGATAGTTGTTTGCTCGAAAATCACGAATGACGAAGAACGTAGCTTACTGCCGCCAACATGGCCGTGGAATTCCAGGTTCCCGACCTTGAACAACGGCTCATTTGACGCGTGGCTTTCGAGAGAATGGCTCTCACGGGCCACGTCGATCAACAACGTTTGCAATGAGGCGGGAGCCTGACCATGTGCCAAGTCAATCAGACGGGCCGATGAGATAACGTTGGATGACGCAGGTGCATTCCCAGGAACGCTCAACTGGCCTTCAAAGCGGATTCTTCCAGTCGGTTTGTTTCGCCAGGCAAATCCTGCGGGCAAAGTTAGAGGGCCGGCTGTTTCATCCATCAGATGTCCATCAAGAGTCTGGTATCCAAGAACTCGACCGCCACCGGCGGTAAGCACTTCCCCTTGCTCGTTGAACTTCAATTCCGTCCGTCGGGAAAGAATGACGCCAGTTCCATCCTCGGCCACGATAAAGGTATCGTCTCGAGTTGCGACTGGCGATGCGACAACCGCAGACCATTGGCTGTTTCCGACATCGAAAGTGTCCGGAGGACAAAATGGCGGAGCCTCCTGTGGGCCGCCCACGGACATCATGTCACGGCGCTCAAGCCGTTCGAAGGATCGCCACGCACAAGCCAACTTACCATGGTGAGCCATTTCGATATTTGCTCCCGCTTGCGTCCCTTGAACATGGGATCCGACCGATTTAAGACGTAACTAACAAGCGTCTCTTGCGGAGTCAATCCGAACCTCGGACAGCCTCTCGGATGGCCTTCAATATCACAGCAAGGCCAAAGACATGGAGATCGAGAATAGGGATTCATACGGATGACAGCCAAGGGAACAAAGAGACTTTATGCCAAACTCGGCCCTTTGAATGTGGATCAGGCCAACGTTTGCGACTTCTTCGAAAACCCTGGCAGCCTCATTGGTTGCCGTGCCGCACTGCTCGTTCCCTACTTCGGTGGCCGTTGCCCGGCCTTTCCCGCGCGGCACTTCTCGGTTCGGAAGGGATGGTTTACACTGGCACCGCCGATTTTTTGGCGGGAATCCGGCGTGTTTCCCATGACCTAGAGTTTCGAGGATATCCTTTCCAGCCAGCACGATTCAGACGATCCGCTTCCGATCAACAAAGGAATACCATGAACCCAGCAGCGACTCCCATTACCGTGGCCCGTGGCGACGGCATTGGTCCGGAAATCATGGAAGCCACGCTTCAAATTCTCGAAGCCGCCGGTGCCAGGCTGGCCATCGAAGAGATCGAGATTGGGGAGAAGGTCTACGAGAAGGGGCATACCGCCGGGATTACGCCGGATGCCTGGGATTCGCTGCGACGCACCAAGGTATTCCTCAAGGCTCCCATCACCACGCCGCAGGGCGGTGGGTTTAAGAGCCTCAACGTCACCGTTCGCAAAACACTGGGGATGTACGCCAACGTCCGGCCCTGTGTCTCCTACCATCCCTTCGTTTCCACGAAGCATCCCGTGATGGATGTGATCATTGTCCGTGAAAACGAGGAGGACACGTACGCGGGCATCGAGCACCAGCAAACGGACGAAGTCACGCAATGCCTAAAGCTAATTTCCCGCCCCGGTTGCGAGCGGATCTGCCGCTACGCGTTTGAGTACGCTCGGGCGAACAACCGCCGCAAGGTGACCTGCTTCAGCAAAGACAACATCATGAAGCTCACCGACGGGCTGTTTCACAAGGTGTTCGACGAAGTGGCCGCCGAATATTCGGACATCGAAAACGAGCATTGGATCGTGGATATCGGCGCGGCGAAAATGGCCGCCTCCCCCGAAGTCTTCGATTTGATCGTGATGCCCAATCTGTATGGCGACATTCTTTCGGATGTGGCCGCCCAGATTACCGGTTCGGTAGGGCTGGCCGGTTCGGCGAACATCGGCGACGGGATTGCCATGTTCGAGGCGATTCACGGTTCGGCTCCCCGCCGGGCGGGCCAAAACCTGGCCAACCCTTCCGGGCTGTTGCAGGGAGCCATCATGATGCTCGTGCATCTCGGCCAACCGGAAGTGGCGGAAAACGTCCACAACGCCTGGCTAAAAACCATCGAGGACGGAATTCACACCTACGACATCTTTTCCGAAGAGCACAGCAAGCAAAAAGTCGGCACGAGTGAATTCGCTGCCGCGGTTTCCGAACGGGTGGGACAGAAGCCACAAACTCTGAAGTCCGTCACCTATCGTAAGGAAGGTTCGGGAGCGATCGAGGTTCAAATCACTCCCACGACTCCCGCTGAAAAGGCGATCGTGGGTGTGGATGTCTTTATTCACAAGCTGGGCATTGCTCCTGAGGACCTGGGGGCCAAATTGCAGGCCGTCAGCGGCAACGGTCTCAAGATCAAAATGATCACCAATCGCGGAGTGAAGGTGTGGCCCGACGGATTTCCGGAAACCTTCTGCACGGACCATTGGCGGTGCCGGTTCGTCGCGGAAACGGAGGGACAACCCGTACAGCACACGCAGATTGTTTCCTTGCTCAGCCGCGTTGCCGAGGCGGATTTGGATTTCATCAAGACCGAAAATCTCTGCACGTTGAACGGTGAGCGGGCCTATTCACTGGGCCAAGGTGAATAACTGCCGAAAAGGGCAAAATCGCCGTTGCTTTGGGTCGTCAGTTTGCGGGCCAGAGTTGCCAGTCCGCACCGAGATCTTGCTTCATCGCGGGCGAGAGTTGTTCGGCGACGTTTTTCAGGGTGTCGCGAACGTTTTGCCCCGACTGCTGGGCGATGCGTCCCCGCTCAATTTCCCGTGCAAGTTCTGGCCAATGTTGGAAATCGTCTGGCAGGGAATCTTTTTGCGAGCGATTGTCGACGAAGAGTTTCTCGACGAACGCCAGCCAGCGGGTATCTCGCAGATACTTGTCCCTTAAGTTTCCCGTGATGCGATGGCTCCCCGCATCGATTTCTAGCCAGTTGTTTTCCAAGGTGTTGATTCGGACCTCTTCGCGGATGTCCGTCATGGATCCCAAGTAGAGCAAAGCGAGCCCCTCGGGGTGACGCAGCGCGGGGTCTTTTACCTTGTCGAACTTCCTCGCCGCAGCGCAATTCTCGAAAGCGATGTCCCAATCGAGCCTTCCATCCTTGAACGCGATGAGGCCCAAGATCGCGTTTTCCGGCTTCAGGTTTCCGCGCCACAGGTGGACATTGGGAAAGGCTTCTTGCATTGTGCGGAGAATGACCTCGAATTGAGGCGGTTCCAACTGGTGCATCGGCAGCCATTGGCAAAAAAGCCCACCCTTCTTTAACGCGGACCGGATCGCCAGGAAATGTTCCCTGGAATAAAGACGGCCCTCGCCCAAGTTCCAGGGCATGTACAAATCCGCCACGACCAGGTCGAACGCCCCTTGGCAGGCCAACATATATGCTCGGCCATCCTCCACGACGATTCGGGATTTGGGATGTGCGAGCAGGCCGTTGTTCTCCGCTGGAAAATGCTTTTCGGCCAATTCGACCACCGTGGGCGCGATCTCCACGGATGTCACTCGTTTCACGCGAGGGTCGAGCAATGCGGATCCTGCCGTTATCCCGGTGGCCAGCCCGATGAAACAGACTTCTTGTGGATCTTGATGCAAGAGCAATGGCAGGGATCCTTGCCGCTGTTCATCGCCGAGCGCGGCCGTGCTGCCCAAGAGATACTGGTTATTCATCAGGATGCCGCGGCCGAATTTTTCGTGCTGAGCCGCCGCGACCACGCCTTCCCAACCAGCGCGGACTTCCAAGGGCTTGAAACCATAGCGGGCGTTAAAATCGTCGGGCCGAAACCACCATGTGATCGCCGAGTAGATGACCAATCCGATGGCCAACGCATAACCCGCGCCGCGGTGTTCCGTTCGGAAAGGTTTCTTCACCGCCCATAGGCATCCGGACCATGCGTAGAGGATTCCCCAGACCATGTATGAGGCGGACAATCCTACCGTGGGAAGCAATACAAATTGTGTAACATCTCCTCCCACGACGGCGCCGACACCGTTGGCCGCGAACAGCAGGGAAATCGTCGAAGCGGATTTTTCCCTTGATCGATTTCCCACCAAGTACAGCAATGTGGGAAATACCAAGCCCGCGAGAAAGAACGCCAGCGCCATGGAGCGGAACACCAAACCCGCCGCATTGACGAAGTAGTGAAACAGCGTGGGTGCCGTGCCAAGGAAGCGTAGCCCGTCCGTCGCTTGCTGGAACAGAAAGGGGGTAGCCATCACGACAAGCCCTCCAGCGATTAAGCTCCAGCGCAATAGATTTTCAGGCCGTGGAATGAGTCGGATGATCAAGGGGCAACACACCGCCGCTAGCGCGAGAAGCAGGAGAATCGGAGCCAGAAGCGCGCTATGTGACGGCAGGGATGAAACGGCGACCAGTCCCAACGAGTGTATGGCCAAAATTTCCAGACCGATGACTCCCGCGCCAGACCAAAAAGCCCAAAAGAGCAGTGCCATGAGGCTAATTTGGGGATCATGAGTTGGTTGATTTTTCTGAGGGGATTTTTTCGTGCGGGAGGAGTTTGTATCCAAGCTCCCCAAAGGCCGCAAGGAAATCACGAAACAGACCAGGGCACACATAAGATTGCCGGTCATCGCCACCGCGAGTGAGCCGGAGCTGCCCAATGCGGGTACTAGCAGGCAGGAGCATAAAGGCAGGGCCAAGGCGCCGCCGAGTGTATTCGCGCCATAGAGCCGAGTGGAAATCTTGGCGACTCTGGCCAGGGGCATGACCGCCAGGATAAGGGGCAGCACTGTCCCCATCGCTGTCGCGGGCGGAACCACGGTGACAAAGCAAAGGACAAGCTTGATCGAACTCCCCTGCCAGCCCACGAGATTTTCTGGTCCCAGCCAGGGCCAGACCACATCCCCCCAGCGCGACAGAAAAAAGATAGGAAGCGTGAAGAGAGCCACCATTCCTTCCGCGATGGCGGCCACCCGCCACGGGTTCTTCACGCGATCCACGATCCGCGAAACCAAGGCCGCGCCGAGCGACAGGCCCAGGAAAAAACAAGCGAAGACACGGGACGTGGCCAAAGGTCCCGCGCCCAGCAAATCGACGAGGCGGCGTGTCCACAGCAATTCGTGCGTCAAGCCGGCCGCGCCGCTCAACGTCACAAGCCCCAATACGGTGAACACGCTCCAATTGCCAATGGCCGTTTGCCGCGACGTCATGGCAGAGCACTCAACGCACTGGCCTCGACCAGCGTCCTGCCGGTCGAGATACGAGTGCGAGTCAGGGCTGACGGTTCTCTGAGCACGCCGACCATCACACTGCGAAACGGCATCTGCGGGCGGTGAGGGCGGTGAGGCAGAAACCGATTGCGAGCAGCCACAGTGTCGCTGGTTCGGGAACCAATACGCCGGCGCTGGCGGCCAGCGCTTCGGCACCTTCCTCGAAGATCTCTTCATCCAATCCGTTATTCAGGGCGATCATAAACGGCTGAGAGTCACCGTACTCTGGCGAGGTGAGTTGCAAATGCAAGCCATACGCTCCCGTGGCGCCGCCCGACATATAACCGCCCGCTCCATCGTCGGTTTGCAGAGCGAATTCCAAGTCTTGGTGCAAGCCTCCCTCGCTGTCCACGGTCCCAAACAGGAATCCGTCGACCGCGCCGCTGCTGGCACTGACGATTGTCGCGGCCGGTCCGAGCGAGATCTCGATTTGATCCGCCGGGGCGGCGGTATCCGCCCCATCAAAAAACAGCAGGTCACTCAACAGGCGAAATCCCACGTTCGCACCAGGCGTGGCCAGGCCGTCCTCGATTTCAAACCCTGGCTCGTCCCCAAAGTAGGCCAAAGGATCGGGCGGCTGCGGAAAATCCCCTTCGAACAGCAGCCCTTCTGGGCCCAACTCGATATGCAAGTCACCAGACTCAATGACAATTTCCACGTCACTATGTTGGGCGAATGCCATGTTCCATGAACCGCAGAGGCATGCCACGGTTCCCATGATGCCAGTCAAAAAAAGTTTTCGCATGATGCTCGTCCTCCAGATGAAAAATGAGAAAGAAAACGTCTGTCAACATTGGGCCGCAATCGCCCAGTTAATGCCTGTCGTCGCCGCTGTTTCTTTACCAGCCGCGCGCAAAATATGCCGCAGAGCCCCAGCCAGGCCGTGCTTGGCTCTGGTACGGCGGCGGTTCCCAGCGCGGCAATTTCGGGATGTGTCGCGCCGAAATCCGATTTCAAGAGCGTGAAGTCGGTCAAGTTGACCGCGCCATCCCCTGACAAGTCTCCCTGTTCCCGCTCGACCCCCGATTCACCGAAGTGCTCCTTGAGGATCGTGAAGTCGTCGAGACGGACGAATCCGTCGCGATTGACATCTCCCTCGAGGGGAAACACGTATGCCTGTAAATAGGCGAAACCTTCGTCGAACTGTTCCAGCGTGGAGAATTCCTCGTCGAAATGGCCTTGCGCGAATAGGAATGGTTCCGAAGACGCATACGCCGGTGAGAAGACTTCCATGACGATGCCATACATGCCTCCGGTGGGCTCAGGTTCGTCGCCGGGAAGCAACGTCCAAGACAAATCTTCATGGATGCCGCCTTGCGAGCCAACGGTGCCGAAAATGAAACCCTCGGCGAACTCTTGATCGCCGGAGATTTCCACGGAGAACGGTCCCGTGGAAAGCGTGATCGTTTCTCCATGAAGCGGAGCGGACACCTTGAAGCCATCCCAGTGCAACAGCCGTTCGACGATATTCACCCCGAATTGATCGCCTTCTTGGAACGTACCATCGGCAGCGCGGAGGCCTGGCAACGTGGTAAAAAACGAACCAAAAAATTCTTCAAAAGAGCCGCTTTCGGCGCGAGGCGAAACCGTGATAGCCCCTTCGTCCAAGCTCAAACGCACATCGGTATGTTGTCCCCATGCCGGCGGAACGGATTGGATGGCCATTAGCAAGACCACCAACCATCCCCACGGATGCGAGGCTAAGCTTTTCGTGTCATTCATCCGTAGGCCAATTTGATTCTTGAGTGCTAACTGGAATGTTTTCGAGTACGTAGTTGAACTCAACTTCGTTAGTCGGAATTCGACGCTTTATTTTGTTGCTGCAAATACTGGAACTGGGGCGGTACCAGGAAATCAAAACCGTCCGCGGCCCATTGGCGGATCTGCGTGTCGGAGATTACTTCCACGTGTCCATCCGCGTAGAGATAGTTGGCGGATGTGACGTGACGGTCCGGTTGCACTTCTTCCCGCAGGCTATCGTAAGTGGTGCCGCGTAGCGCGTTGAATTTCGTGTACCAGGCCCAAGGGTGCGTGTGGTCCACATAAAAGGAGATCTCCCGATCGTCCGAGCCTTCTAGCACCGTGATCAGCCGTGAAGTCGCTTCGACTTCATTGAAATTCAGCACGGAAACGGGAGTAGAGGCTGCGATGTAACCATTGAGCACGTAGCTGGTGCTCTTGGCTTGGAGCCGTTCTTCTGCTTTAGGATCATCGGGGCAAATCCGAATGCGGTCGACGTTCTCCAAGTAGGGAGCGAGCGTGAAAACCCAGGCATCTTCATCACGACCGCCCGTGGTATGAGTCGACTTGGGAAAAGCCCCTTTATGCTGGTCCACGAACATCAGGATCGCCAGTCCAATCTGCCGGAGATTGTTCTTGCAATGCGTTTGTCGGGCCGTCGCCCGCGCGGACTGTACCGCCGGCAGCAAGAGGGCAACCAACACGCCGATGATGGCGATCACCACCAATAGTTCCACTAAAGTAAACGCATGTCGATATTTCATCGGGCCAATACCTTCTGGCGCTCGAAAAATGATGATTTGTATTTCCGCCGCGTGAGCGAGACTTCGAACCGGCTGAACTCTCAAGACACAGAGTACTTTGCTTGCCGCGCACGAGGAATCCGATACAGGTTCAACAGAGAAACCAGGGTGTCCACCCAAGGTAAGCGAAATTCTCGCGCGCGACCGCGCGCGGTGGTTACTCACCCGGACAAACATCGCCGAATCGTTTAGGCGGCTGGAGGGGCGCGGGCCGGATGTGAGGGAGCTTGCCGCGAGAATACCGGCGGCGGGGCGACGTGAACCACTTCACCAGAAATCAATGCCGCCGTGGACGAAGCCGAACTGTGCGAGGCCACTTGCCCTTGCGAGAAGTACTGGCAGAGCAGGCAATCGCCATCCGCATGCAGGCCTACTTGGGCACCTCGCGAATCCACCAGGATGGCATGTCTGTCACGCGGCTCAGTGCAGTCCGCTGCATGACGATGGTGGCAACATCCCGCGTGTCCTTGTTGGCTCTCGGCGGACGGTGCGGCGGCGTGAACATGGGCCGCCCGAACCGCTTCGTGCCGCGCCAGCGGGCAGTGCGCGTGGGAATGGCAATGCGCATGAAACCAGTGGCCCAGCAGAGTGAGGGCGGTATACTGAACCAACATTAGTAGGACGCAGGCTTTGCGTCGCATGGTTCACCCTGAAGATTGCCACAATCTATTCCGGTCACGATCAGACCAACTTTCATAAGACTATAGCGAGGCGCGAGTGTCAAGATTGTTTTACGTTTCACAATCCCGAGATAATTCCTATTTCGCGCAACGGAAAATCTGGTCGAGAAATCGCTGGAATTATTGGGCCGTGGGTTGCCTCATCTGCTGTGCCGCCTGTTCTGCCAGCGGTCCCGAGGACCAAGTCCGCAGTGCCATCGAGGATTGGGGGGGGAAGGTCATCCCGCACGAACGAGCCGGCGGGACCTTTTTAGAGATCTCGTTGGCCGATGCGAAGATCACGGACGCGGACCTCGCCAAGCTAACGGAATTGCCGGGAATCCAAAAACTCACGCTCAGCCGCACCGCCGTCACCGACGAGGGACTCGCTCACGTGGCCAAACTCACCGAACTGCGGGCATTGTTTTTGGATATCACCGACGTGGGGGATGCAGGCTTGGTTCACCTGGGAAAACTGCCAAACCTCGAACAGCTCAACCTGCAAAGTACGCAGGTGACTGATGTGGGGCTGACGCATCTGGAGACCATTTCTTCGCTCCGCGAATTGTGGCTCAATCAAGATAAGATCACCGATGAGGGTTTGCTGGCGCTCCAGCCTCTAACGAATTTGGAACGGCTGGACCTGCGATACACTGAAGTGACCGACGACGGTTTGCAGCATCTGGCACCGCTCAAAAAGCTGAAACGGCTCTACGTCCGCGAAACGCCGGTAACCGAGGAAGGCATCCGCCGGCTGAATGAGGTCCTGCCCGACGTCACCGTGCAATATCAATAGAATGCCGAATGGTTTGCCGAGTCGGAGCTAGCAAGCCGCCAATAGACATTACAGTGGAAAAAAAGTTGCCACGCTGGGCCGCGATGCGGTATTCTGCTTTCTATCTCGGCTCGCTGAGTCATCATGCGATTCGTCGCAGGTCTCTCGGGCCATCCCACCAGTCAATTCCTCATGTCCCAAGATGGATTTCATGAGCCTCGCCGACGGAACGACCGTGATTCGAAGAATCATCTCCGGCGTAACACTTTCGGTATTTTTGATCATTTGTGGCTGCGGAGGCGGGAGCCCCTTCGAGATGGCGCCGGTGGAAGGGAAAGTCACCTATGCGGATGGATCATTGATCGAGGCCGACCGTATCGTGGTGACGTTCATTCCCCAAGGGATTGATGCCAAAGGCCGGGCAGCCCCCTCGGCGGGAAGGGCGGAAGTGAATCCAGAGGATGGGACGTTCGAATACGTCACCACCACCAAGTATCAAGACGGTGCGTTGGTGGGCCAGCACAAAGTGCTGGTGGAGACGTTTCGCAAGGCGCCAAACGGCATCGATATTCCCAACGGCGCGGTCGATCGAAAGTACAGCGATCCGAAGGCCACGGATCTGACATTTGAGGTCGAATCCGGCGGTAGCGAATGTGTACTGCTGGTCGAAAAACCAGCAAATTCTCGCAGATAAAAGGAGTGGCTCATGTTGGCACGTGGCACCGGAAGACGGGGTTTCACCTTGGTCGAACTGTTGGTGGTGATCGCCATTATCGGAGTCTTGGTGGCCCTACTGTTGCCGGCGGTGCAGTCAGCCCGAGAAGCGGCCCGGCGGACGCAATGCTTGAACAATGTCAAACAACTTGGGCTCGCGCTGCATACCTATCATGGTGTGCACAAATTTTTTCCCCCCAGTCTCACCTATCCGGAGGGCGTGAATCCAGAGACCAGTCCCGAGTTCGGCGTGAATTGGGTGATTGCGCTGCTCCCCTTCATCGAACAGCAACCGCTACAAGATGCGTTTGACCTGACCGTGGCGATTTCCGCACCGATCAATCGGGAACCGCGCGGTACGGTGCTCAACGCCATGATCTGTCCTTCCGACACGGCCAATCACGCCGTGAAATATGCCAACGACAACGAGGGAGACAATTGGGCCCGTGGCAACTACGGGGCCAACGCTTGCCTCGGCTTTCTCAGCACTGGCTTTCGGCCGTGTCACGGCGCCGGCTCGGAGCGCTGGGTCGGTGAGTTATATCAAGGAGTCATGGGCTCCAACGTGGCGCTGAATATCGACGGCATTGGCGACGGCACGAGTAATACCATCCTCCTCGGAGAGGTTCGTGCCGGTTTGGCGGCTGCCGACCGCCGCGGCGTGTGGGCCATGGGGGCTCCTGGCGCGAGCAGCCTGTGGGGGCACGCCAGCGATGACGCCATCGGGCCGAATTCCTGCCAAAGCGCTTCGGACAATATTCTCGGCTGCCAAGGTATCATCTCCGCCGTCGGCGAGGCGACCATGTTCGCCGAATGCATGACGTGTTGCGGCGGTTGTTCCAGCACGCAGGCTACGACCCGCAGTCGTCATCCTGGCGGAGTATACGTCGCCATGGCGGACGGCAGTTCTCGTTTCATCAGCGATCACGTGGAAAAGGGAACCACCTGGGACATCAGCTTGGATGACTACCTCACCTGGCAGCGGCTTAATGCGTCCAACGACGGACTCCCCATCGACAGCGGCAAATATTGATCGGGCACGGGCCAGGAGCAGCCATTTCGGATCGCCGTCGAAATCGTCGTGCCGGCTGCGGCGGTGGTCGCGACGGAATTGCCAACGCACGAATCGCGCGGAGAATGAGGGCTATACTTTTCCCGGACAAAATAGATACGCGGCGAAACTCGTCGGGATCAGCTCCCGAGGAAATGAGTCGTCGTTACCGGGACCATCCGCACGACCGTCACGAAGCGTTGCAGCGACATGCATTCTTCCCTGGCTGAGCAGCCCGCGATTTCCCGGCCTGGGACGTCCCTCGTCGTGGACGTGATCCGCCTGTGCCGGCCCCACCAGTGGATCAAAAACGTCTTCGTGCTCGCTCCGCTGGTCTTTAGCGGCGAGTTTTTTCGACCCGCCGCGTGGCTCGCCACATTGATCGCACTGGCCAGCTTCTGCCTGCTTTCCAGCACCGTTTATGCCTTCAATGACCTGCTTGACGCCCCCGCCGATCGATTGCATCCCCGCAAGAAGTCCCGCCCGATCGCGGCGGGCCGCGTATCTCCCGTCATGGCGGTGGCGGGCATCGTTCTATTGTTGGCCACCGCGCTAGCACTCGGGGTTTTATTTTTGCCTTGGGGCGTGCTGGCGGTCGGCGGCGGCTATCTGCTGAACAGTTTGCTCTACTGTTTGTTGCTGAAGCACCGGGTGATCATCGACGTTCTAGCCATCGCCATCGGCTTCATCCTGCGGCTGCTGGCCGGGTGCTTTGCCATCGGAGTCCAGCCCACTTCGTGGCTGCTGGTCTGCGGGTTTTCGCTGGCCCTGGTCCTCGGATTCGGCAAGCGGCGGCTGGAGATCGACCATCAAGAAATCGGCCAAGGCTTTCGGCCCGTGCTGCTGAATTACACACGGGACAAGCTGAACCTGCTGCTGGGTGTGACATCCGCCGTTTGTCTGCTGTCCTATATGCTGTTTACCATTTCCGCCAGCACGGTGGCTCTGCACGGAACCGAAAACCTGATCTACACAGTGCCCATCGTCACGTATGGCCTGTTTCGCTACCTCTTCAAGGTGCAAGAGGCCAAACACGATGGTCCCGTGGAAGTCCTCACCACGGACCCCATCTTCTGGCTCACGGGCGTGATGTGGATCGCCGTCGTGGTGGCCGTGTTGTATTGGCCGTGGTAGGCACGGCGGTGACCGCTGGCCATCGCATGCTTCCGTGAAGTTCTGGCATGCGATACTCTCGCCGCGTTGGATGGCCATTTCGACTCTTCTCACGTCTAGCAACGCCCGCATTCTTGACCGGCCAGAGAGGTACGAGCAGGCCAAACCTAGCCAATTGACTTTTTGTCCAGGCTGCGTACACTTTCGAGTTTTCGTCCATCTTGGTGGGCTTTCCAGCGGATACGCTTCTTATCGGAGCCTGGGCATTGCAGCATGCCATCGAAAAAGCCGATGTCCTCATTGAAGCCCTGGGGTGGATCCGGCGTTTTCGCGACAAGATCACGGTGATTAAGCTTGGCGGCAGCGTGCTCCATGATACGGACGCTCTGCGGCATTTGCTCATCGATGTCATCTTCATGGAAAGCGTGGGCATGCGGCCCTTGCTCGTGCACGGAGGCGGAGCGGCCATTAGCCGTGCCATGGAGGAGGCTGGGCTCCAGCCCCGATTCGTGCAAGGCCGGCGATACACCGATGAAGCCGTGCGGGACATCGTGGAGAAGGTGCTGGCCCGCGAATTGAATCACCGACTGGCCAGCCTCATCGAGGAATATGGCGGGCGGGCCGAACCGCTGAACTTCGGCACGACCAATGTGCTTCATGGGGAGCGGATCACGCTTCGTGACGAACAAGGACAGGAGACGGACCTGGGGTTCGTGGGAGAAGTCACCAAGGTCGACCGCGACACGATCGCCAACCTCTGGCAAGCGGATACCATTCCGGTCATCCCTTCCATGTGCCTGGATGCTGGCGGCGAGAAGTTGAATGTGAACGCGGACACCGCCGCCACCAAAATCGCGCAGCAACTGGGCGCGGAAAAATTGGTGTTCCTCAGCGATGTTAATGGTGTGCGGGCCGACAAGGACGATCCCGACTCGCTGCTACATTCCCTCACCGCGGCGCAAGCCCGGGAATTAATCGCCAGTGGCGCCATTGCCCACGGCATGATTCCGAAAGTGGAGGCATGTCTGGACACGCTGGACAAGGGCGTCCGCAAGATTCACATCATTGATGGGCGGATCCGGCATTCACTCCTGCTGGAAATCTATACGACACGCGGTGTCGGCACAGAGATCCTCAAAGTAGCCCCCTGACGAAGCATGGTCCTCATCGGGCCGGGCGTGAGGCAGTCACCTCCCGCCGGTTACGGACAGGAGTTAACATGATATTTTGCCATTCATCGCGAACCGGCATGAGACGGAAAGTCTCTTTGCGGGCATTCCATTTTTGCACCGCCGGTTCCTGCTGGCAGAAAATCGAGATTCAGGAGTATTTCCATGTCCCAAGGTTCGTCTGAAGACACGCTGCGGCTGTTCGAACAATATGTCGTGCCCAATTACCGGCGGTATCCGCTGACGTTGGTGCGTGGCGAAGGCTCATACGTGTGGGACGAAGAGGGGCGTAAGTACCTCGACCTCTTTCCCGGCTGGGGTTGCAACCTGCTGGGGCATTGCCCCGAGCCGGTGGTGCAGGCTGTCACGGAGCAGGTGCAAACCTTAATCCATGTCCCCAATACCTGGCATATGCGCCCCCAAGGAGAGTGGGCCAAGATGCTCTCGGAACGGAGCTTTGGTGGCCAGGCATTCTTTTGCAATTCCGGCGCGGAAGCGAATGAAGCGGCCATCAAATTGGCCCGTCTGCACACGCCACCACAGCGGTATAAATTGATCACCTTCGAGCGCGGTTTTCATGGACGTACCTTCGCCACGACGGCGGCGACGGCGCAGCCCAAGTACCATGAGGGGCTCGGCCCGCTGATGGCCGGATTTCAATACGCGCCCTATGGTGATTTGGAGGCCGTGAAAGAACTGATTGACGACGAAACGGCCGCGATTCTTGTCGAGCCGATTCAGGGCGAAGGGGGTATCAACCTGCCTCCGGAGGGCTTTCTCGCCGGACTCCGCCGCTTGGCCGACGAGCACGAACTGCTCTTGATCTTCGACGAGGTGCAGTCGGGCTGTGGTCGGACCGGGCACTGGTTCGCGTACCAGCATTTCGGCGTCACGCCGGACATCATGACCTTGGCCAAGAGCCTGTGCGGGGGCGTCGCGGGAGCCGCCATGTTGACCACCGCGGAAATCGCTCCCAGCCTGCGGCCTGGGATGCACGCCGCCACCTTTGGAGGCAATCCTTTGGCAGCCCGGGCAGGCATTGCCACGCTGGAAATGATTGAACAGGAAAACCTCTTGGAGCATGCCCAACGGTTGGGTGAAGTGTTTGACAGCCGTCTCCAAGAATTTCAAACCGAATGTGACGCGGTGCAAGAAGTCCGCGTTCTGGGAGTGATGGTTGGGTTGGAACTTTCGATCACCGGAAGCCAAATCGTGCAGCAGTGCATGGAGCGGCAACTACTCGTCAACTGCACGCAAGATACCGTGATCCGTTTGCTGCCGGCCATGAACCTCACCGAGCAACAAGCCCACGATGGGCTCGATATCCTGTGCGGCGTCATCCGTGCGCAACTCGAGGCGGGCGCGAAACCATCGCTGGAAGAGACGAGGAATTAGGGCCTATGCGGAGTTTGTTGACACTCGCCGATTTGGAAGTTGCCGACGTCGCGGAAATCTTCGAAAGAACCGCGCGATTGAAGGGTTACCTGGCTCGGGAATCGCGCCCTCCGCTGCTTTCGGGGCGCGTCCTGGCGTTGGTGTTCGAAAAGCCCTCTTTGCGGACACGTGTCAGCTTCGAAGCGGGTATGGCCAGCTTGGGGGGCGGCAGTATTTTTCTCGGACCGGAAGCCGGATTTGGCAAACGCGAAAGTGTCTCGGATTTTGCCCGCGTGTTAAGCCAATATGTGGATATCATTTCTGCCCGCGTATTTCACCACGCGACCGTGGAGGAACTGGGACGGCATGCGACGTGTCCCGTGGTCAATGGCCTTTCCGACGCGGCGCATCCTTGCCAGGCGCTGGCCGATTTCTTTTCCCTGCGCGAAGTTTTCGGAGAACTCGAGGGCAAGAAATTGGCCTATGTCGGTGACGGGAACAACGTCGCCCGAAGTTTGGCCATGGGATGCGGGCTGCTCGGCATGACGTTCGCATTTGCCGCTCCCGAAGGTTACCAACTCGATGAGCCTTTCCTCCGGCAGTTGGCGGCGGACTATCCGGCGCTGCGGGTCGAACTATCCCAGGACCCGCGGCAGGTCGTGAAGGACGCCTCGGCGGTTTATACCGACGTCTGGGCTAGCATGGGGCAAGAAGAAGAAGCCGCCCAGCGCAAACAAGTGTTTGCCCCATTTCAGGTGAACGCGGATTTGATGAAACACGCCCCCAGCGACGCCGTCTTCCTGCATTGCCTTCCCGCGCATCGCGGTGAGGAGGTCACCGATGAAGTCATTGACGGGCAGCGCAGTATCGTCTTGCAACAAGCGGCCAACCGCATGCATGTGCAAAAAGGGATCGTGACTTGGCTGCTCAAAACGGCCATCACTTAGCAGCCAGTTGAATGACTCAACAGGCTGCGGCATCACAGGACGTGATGCTCAAAATGGCGACGTAAGTCGTGATTTTGCGAGCTGGGAGCAGCTTCGCTGCGCCAATCATGGCTAGCACGGCGGCGAGGTTGAAAAACGTCACGAAGGCGTTTTTCAACGAACTGTTAACCCGCGCGCCGTGACCGCTCAAAGAGTCCTCGGGAGAATTCGTGACGTGAGACATGACGGACGTGCCGCCGATGAATTGCGGCCAGTAACACTTGAGCGGCCTTTTCTGCAATCCACTCAGGGCAGCGTACTGTACCGTTCCGGCGGGACGGTCGTGCTCTGCACCGCGAGCGTGCAAGAGGGCGTGCCCGGGTGGCGGGAAGGTTCGGGAAAGGGCTGGCTCACGGCGGAATACAACATGCTGCCGAGCAGTACCTCGCCGCGCAAACCCCGGGAACGAGGAGGCCGCGTCGATGGACGTACCGCCGAGATCCAGCGGTTGATTGGTCGCAGCCTCCGCG
>JANQPP010000176.1 GCA_028289405.1 Pirellulales bacterium | reverse complement strand
GACTCCCAGCGGCAGAACGTGCAGCGGAGGAAGTTCGTCGGTCCCACGCAAACGTTGTTTCAGTTCCTCACGCAACGTGTGGCTCACGACCAGTACACGGTCGGCCAGCGCGAGGCAATGCGCGAAGACGGAGGGCGAGATGCGGCCCGTTTCCAGCGGCGTGGTGGAATGCACGGTCGCCACGATTGGGACTTCACCCTCGGCTGTCGCGGCGGCCACTTCGAGCCGGCTGACCACGTGATGGACATGAATCACATCTGGCTGGAAGGCTTGTATGGCCGGCCCGTAGTCGGTCGCCTTGAGAGCCAATGAAAAAGTTCGCCGACGGATACCATGTACGTTCCGAAGACGCTGGAATGCGGAATGGTACGCGCCCAAATCAAGCTGCCGAGCCAAGGTGCCGTAAGGTGTACGTGGAAACAGCGTGATCCCTTCATGGCACACCGATCCCTGTTTTCGACGCGACGGCAGATTGGCGGCCACGATTCCGACGGTATGTCCCTGCCTTTGAAGCTGGCGCGACAGATCCCAAACGTGTGCCGCGACGCCGCCGCTGGGCGAACCGCTGATCTCGGTTGGTACGGTGCCGATCTGCAAAATCCTCACGCTGTCGCCTCGGCGAAATTCATGCTTGGTTTGGGAGGAACAACGTCACTTACGAAACGATCAGTTCCCGCGACTTCGGCATGAGCGGATTCCCAAGTCTGGATGGCCTGCGTCAGCGTCCAAAATTCGATCGTGTTTCCCCAACGCCGCCGCAGCTTTTCGAGAATCCATACGAGATTGTCCGCGTTGGGCATGTTCTTGGTGTGGCCGGTGACCACCAGAGGCAGAAAGCCATGCCGATCCACGCAAGCCCGCGCCGCCGGGCTAAGTGCCAAACGCTCTAGCAGATTCACGAAATGGGTTGCTGGCAGCAGATCGTAATCCAGCAGCAGGGGAGAGCGGTGGAGGAGCTTTCGCGGCCACCGCCAACGCGTGGCGTGGGAACCTGTCGCGTGTGGATGCTGATGTAAAGGATAATGGGCTTGCCGCCACTGGCGGGCCGCCCGCCACCAACGCTCTTCCCGCGCGGGGACGCGGCTTCCGCCATGAAGGCCGAGACTCCGTCGCAAGACGGGACTTTGCCAGTCTTTCACCGTGGCCACCGGTATTTCCAGTATCTGTCCGGAGTAGCGGGCTTCGCGCTGCACATCCCACCGGCTGACATACCAGGGGGCCACGCGCTGTGCCGCGGCGCGATAGTCGTAGTAGGGTGCTTGCCGGTACCCCGGCGCGACCGAACTGTCGCAGCGGAAACCGGCTTCTTCCAGAACCGATAACACGGGATGCGAGGGCGGCAGGCAATACGCTCCCGCGCGAAAGGCGAGGCAAGTGTAGTCATGCCGCACGGGCCGCAGCAGCGTTTCCAGGTAGTCCTTACCCCGCTTCAGCACGGAACGCAAACGGTGCTCCGAAAGCTGGCCGGTTGACCATTGCTGACAGTTTAAGATCCATCGTTGTCGATGTTCATCGAAACGGGCATCTAGCCATTGTGGGTGCAAGTGCAACTGCACGTCACCGCCGGCTTGGAGGACTTGCCGTGCGTCGGCCTCCCACGCCTGGGCCTCTTCCCGCAACGCCGGAAAGCGCGAAGCATGGACCTGATGCGCCCATTGCTGGGCGACTTCCGCCATCACGGTCAGAGGCGCGGCGAATTCCTGGCAGACTTGCAACAGTTGCCGCAGCGGGCGGTGTTGCAATTCCCAAAAATCCCCGCTGCCATCGCCGGGAAGTTCCCAATCATTGGTGAGGATCAGAGCGATACGCATGAGTTCAGGATCCTCTAAACCACGTTTCCGCGTGGTCTCATGAAAAGTCGTTTACACCGCGCGGCCCAGGCATAACATTCGACCGGCAAAGCGGCTGCCCAACGCCCAGAGCGCGAATGGCCCGAACGGCGATAAGAGAACTGCCGGAAGGCTTGGCGGCAGGCTCCTTCAATGGTTTGCACTTGCCGGGCCGTCAGTTCGTCTCGCCAGCGCTGGGCCGCTTCGGGCGAAACCGGTCCAAACACATTGCCCTTCCAGGCATGTTCCTCGCGAGCTACCAGGTCACCCGCTCTGGATGCAAAATCGAGCATCGCCGGGTGATAGGAGATTCCCAGACGCGCGCACAGCCGTTGTAATTCCCCTGCTGGTTCGCGGACCAGGTCCTCATAACGCAATTCCAGATAGCGCTCGCCGAAGTGCTGCGGTCCGGTTTCCCTGGCCTGGTGGAGCTTGCTGCGATAGGAGTGGACGTGGCCCAGGAAGGAACGCTGTCGCCCCCAGGCGGCGCGCAAGCGGGAAGCGACGACCGCGCGTGGATCGCGGATGATATGAATCACGTAGGCATCGGGAAACAACTGGGCGAGTTCCGGCAGCACGGAGGCGTATTCGGGATCCTTTTCCACGACCCTCCGCACGCCGTGCCGCGTGGCATACCACGCCAGTAACCTCTCATAGACGCCCTGCCACGACGTGGGTCGATTTTCTTCCGCCACCGCACAAAGACCGTCGATCGCCTCAGCTCCCACTCGTTGGAGGTACGGATCTTCACACAGTCGCTCCCGCCAGGTTGAAGAGGAAAATGGCAGGTTACCCGTCCCTCGCGCCTCGGGAATCACATAACGCCGTGGAAAGTGCGTCTCCGGCAGGGCAACGAACTCTGGATGTGCGTGCAGCATGCACTGGAGCAACGTCGTGCCCGACCGTCCCACGCCCACAATGAAATAGATCTGAAGCGAGTTCACGTATCTTGCGCGGACGAGTTGTATGGACAAACCGCTGCGAAACCCGCATCGGCAGTGGCGCGGGATCCCCAGTGTCGAAACAAATGGCGGGAAACTATAGCCGGCGTGACGTTCCGGCGGCAAGGCCGATCACCATCACACTCAGGCCGCCCGGATCTCCCTGTTTTCCTGGCCGATCACGGGCGGGATGTCGCTGGAACGCGGTACTCGCCGTATGGCGGGAGCGTCCCGCGTGTCCTCGGTGGCAACGAGCCGGAGAGGTGTGGTCGGCAAGCGTCGCGAAATGACGCGGTAGGCCGCTTGGTTTCCTCGCCATGATTTTCTGGCCAGTTTCGAGAGACCCACCGTCAGCAGACGCCGTTCGAGGGCCCCGAACATCTTTAGCCACACCAGCAGCGGCAGAGACGCCATGAGCAATGTGCTCGTCGCCAAGGGGGAGAGTTCGCTCTTGACGGAATGGTAGGCCAGCAGACCGGCTCCGCAGGTCAATGTTCCACAAATGAGCAGCGTTGTCGGTACTCCATGGCCACGGTCCGCCAGGCGATGATGCAGATGTTCCCGATCAGGCGCCCAGAAAAGCTGGCCCCGCAGCGTCCGGCGGATCACCGCGAGCACCAAATCGAGGCTGGGCAGGAAAAAGAGCCCCGCCAGTACTGGTAGATGCAACACGCCATCACTTCCCTGTGCCAATTGCCAAGCGAAATAGGACATCGCCAAGCCCAGCGTCAAACTGCCCGCGTCCCCCAGATAGATCCGAGCCGGAGGGCGATTATGCACCAAGAACCCCAAAGCGGCCGCGGCGGTAATGAAGGCGATTCCGGAAAGGGCCACCTCGCCTGCCCACGCCGCGATACAGCCCGCGAAGATGGTCCCCAAAGCGGCCACGGAGGCGGCCAGGCCGTCCATGCCGTCGAGCATGTTGACGGCATTCATGCCGCCCACCAGGAAGAGCCCCGCCAGAATAGCCCCCGTCCCACCGAGGGGCACATGTCCGCCGAACAACTCCACGGTTTCGGGAACCATCAATCCCCACCACAAGGGGAGCGTGGCCAAGAACTGTCCGGCCAGTTTCACTCCGGCCCGCACGTGGAATAGATCGTCGTACCATCCCAGCCCGCAGACGAGCGCGAGAGCGACCAAGAAACGTTGAAAGAACCCATGCACGGCCAACGGGCCGGACCAAGTCATTTCGAGCAGGCAAATTCCGAGACAGATAGCCAGCCAGACCGCCACGCCTCCGCCCAATGGGACGGGCCGCTTCTGCAATTTCCGAAAGCCATCCGGATGGTCACAGGCCCGCCAGCGGCGCGCCAGCCGGACCATCAAGGCCGTGAATCCCGCCGACGCGAGGAATGTGCCGCCCAGGGGAATGAGCCAAGCTGTCCAGTTCATGGGTTGTCACATCCGCTGAGATTCATGTTTACCAGTCCGTTGAAAAACGTCTTCGTGACGTTTTTCAACCTCGCCACCGTATTAGCCATGATTGGCGCAGCGAAGCTGCTCCCGACTCGCAAAATCACGACTTGCGTCGCAATTTTGAGCATCACTTCCTGAGATGCCGCAGGCTGTTGGGTTTCCCCACAGCCTGCTAAGCGGCCTTCTTCGCCGGAGGTGTTTTCTTGTCATGGACGGGGGAATCGGCTTCGTCGCCATCGAAATCGGCTCCATAGGCTTCGTCTTGGTAGCCATAGTTTTCTCCGTAGCCGTACTTCCCTTCTCGTGGATGATCGGGCACGGCGTTGGCCACCACGCCCAGCAAATCGACATCGAGCGCCGTCAACCTTTCCACGGCGCGCGTCACCACCCGACGCCGATTCTTTTCCGGCTGCACGACCAAGAGCATGCCATCGGCCAGGCGGCCCGCCACGGCGGCGTCACTAGCCACGAGAATGGGTGGGCTATCCACGAGCACCATGTCGTAATGCTTGTCCGCCCATTCCAGCAATTCGGAAAAGCGGGGATGCAACAGCCATTCCGTTGGATTGGTCACGCGGGGACCGGCCGGCAGCACGTCCAGTTCGGCTACTCCGGCATCGCGCACGTACCGAGCCGCCATGTCGGAGATCGCGTCTTCCCCCTGCAACACGGAGGACAAGCCACTTTCTCCACGTAATTCCCAGAGCGTGGTCAAGCCAGGGCGGCGGAGATCGGAATCGATCAGCAGCGTCCGTTTGCGGGATTGGGCGAACACCAGACCGAGGTTGGAAAGCACGGTCGTCTTGCCGTCGCCCGGTTCGGCACTGCTGACCACCAACCGGGAAGCGTCCCGATGTGAAAAGGCCAGTACCGTGCGTAGCGAACGAATCGCCTCGCTCTCCACGGCTTGCGGCTGCGCCTTCACGATCAAGGCGTCGGCCCCAGCCTTGGCGGGGCCAGCCGCCGCCGAAGATTCCCAACGGCGGATCTCCGCCAACACGGGCACTTGCAAAGCGACACGCAACTCCTCGGAGGCACGGAAGCGGTCGTCTAGAATGTCCTCGATGTAAACCGCCGCGCACCCCAGCAACAAGCCTAAGCCCAAGCTGGCCACCGCGACCCATTTTCCTTGGGGAGAAAACGGGCGGGACGGCAAAGCCGGTTCCCTTACCACTGTCGTGCGGATTTCCCCTTCGTCCCGCCGCAGGTCGATATTCGCGATGCGGTTGAGAAGCACGTCCCGTAACTCACGCAGCCACTTGAGATCGTGCTCCACGATTTCTAATTGGGCCAAGTCCCCGTGCAGCCTGACCGCTTCGTCGCGGGCCTGTTCGAAACCGGCACGTACGCCTCTTTCGTGCTCGGTCGCTTGAGCCAAACGCTGCTCGGCCATTCGCACCAGCAGCGGACCAAGCTCGGTTTGCCGCAGATCCTGGAGTTGTTGCGTTAGCCGCGTCTGATAACCCTGGAGGTATTGACGCGTAAGCTCCATGCGGCGGCGAATCTCCTGGACCTCCGGATGGTTGGGCCCCAGATATTTGCTTTTGGAATCCAATTCCGCCTGGTCGGTGAGCAAGGTCTTTTCGAGCGAAGCTCGCATTTGATTTTCGCGGCTGTCGAAACCGAGCCCACTCAGCAGCAAAGTCCGCCCCAAGGATTCTTCCAGGTTCAAAAGATGCTGGTCGAGGCTGCCTCCCTGTTGGATGGTGTGCTGGATCGTGGCGAGGGAGGCTTGGGCGGCCAGGCGTTCCTGCCGGGCCCGCATCAGTTCTTCATTGAGCCGGACCGCCCGCTGGAGAGCCGGATGGACGACCTTGCCCCCTTCGCGAATTCCCAGGTCTTGAATGTCCTGGCGAATTTGCCGCAGTTCTTCCTCTTTTTCCCGCAAGCGCGTCTCTACGGAAGACTTTTCCCGCGTGAGCACGTCCAAAATTTGGCGTGCCGTGCCGGCATGCGTTTCGTCCATGAAATCCAGATAGGCTTGAACGACGGAGTTGATCACCGCCACCGCGGCGCGTGGTTGCCGCGAAACATAGCTGACTTCGATTAGGTTCGTGCCTCGGGTCGACTTCACGCTGAGGTTCGAGCGGAGCGCTTGCACGGCGCTTTCAGCGGATTGGTTTCCCAGGTCGCCCCGTTCCTCCGGGGAGAGGCGGGACAACGCCTTTTTCAACACTACTGGCATTTGCAAGAGCCGCTCGTTGGTGGGCATGAATTGGCGGGCCGTCTCCCCGTCGGTCATCGAAGGGGAAGCGACATCCGCGCCGGCTTGCAACACCAGCAGCGTGGCCTGGGTTTGATAATAGCGCGACGCGCAGCCGTAATAGACGGTACCCAAGATCGCGCAGGCGGCCACGGTTCCCAGGACTAACTTGCGCCGGTAGTGCAGCAGATGGCCAAACTGCACGATGGCCTGGACGACATGCCGAGACGAGACAGCGGGCCGTGGTGCGTCCAGCGGCGAGACCATCTCAAGCTGTCGGTCGTCGACGGTCACCGTGCGAGCCCATCCTCTCACTAAAACAAGGGCAAGGAGCTCGTGGCACTCACGCCCACACGAACGAAACTCCGCAGAATATCGACTGCCGCCGTCAACGGCGTCTGCTCCACGCTCACGATATCGCCCGGTGCCAGACGTAGATTGTCTTCCCCTTGAAGCTTGGCGTCGCGAATGCTCAAAGCAATCACGATCGGCGGCTGTTCTTCGCTCTGGCGAATGACGTAGACCTTATCCGAAAGCGGAGTGCTCACGCCCCCCGCCATGGCCAACACATCAAGCATCCGCAGGTCCCGATTGACGGGCATCTCGAATTGCCCTGGCTTGTTGACCAGGCCCAGCACATGCACCGGCTGCGGGTCGCGGTTGCGGACCATGACCACATCGCCATCGGCCAGGGGATGGATCGCCCTCCCTTCCCGGACGAGTGATACGAGATTGATGTGTTCCGAACGCGGCGGCCCATGCGATCCACCGAAACTGGCGGGCCGCACGGGGGGCTGGCCGGCCAAATGCGGACCTTCGCCGGGCGGGGGACTCGCCGAGGTGTCCGCGGCGCGGCGGATTTCCACTTGCGGAGTGGCCTTGTCGTTCAATCCTCCGGCGGCTACCAACGCGGCGAGCAGGGAGCTGTCCCCGGGACGCAATTCGAAGACACCTGGCGTCTCCACGGCACCCACCACGGTCACACGATTCAAGCGTGGCTGTTTGATCGTGGCCGTAATGTGCGGTTCGCGGAAGACGCCACGTTCAACGCTAGCCGCCGCGATGGCCTGTTCGGCGGCCTCCAGCACCAAACCCTGGAGCCGCACGGGACCTACCAAGGGCACGTCTCCCAATCCATCCGGACGGACGCGGACGGCGAAGCTCTGCTGCCGGCCTTCTCGGTACCCGGTCTCCATGGTGATTTCCAGGACATCGCCCACTTCCACTAAATCGGAGTGGCTGGTCGGGCTTGCCAGGCGTGACAAATCAAGGACTTGGGCATTTTCCGTGGGCGGTGGACTGTAGCCCGGTGGGATCTCCGCCACGCTGTAGGTGTGGTGTGCGCAGCCGCACAGCTCGATGGACAACAATCCAGCTAGCGTGGCCACGACGAAAGTGCCGTGGATGCCTTCTAACGACGGCCAGTCGCGGCGTCCCGGGCGGCGGCACTTGCCGCGCCAAGAAGTCGCGCCAGCCTGCTCCATTTGTTGATCCACCTGTCGTTTATGGCTCCCCGGCGTGGTGATCTCGTGTGGCGTGACATATCTCGGGACATCCAGGGGGGCTAATAACAAGACCGGTGAGGAGGGGTCAACATCATTCTGATTACGGCATCGCATTCCGAGCTTGGATTCGGTGAATAGCGTGGATTGGGCAAAGTTGAGGGAACCGACCGCCATTAGGTGTTTCACTCCATGCACGACTGTCAGCGTCGACGTAAAGTGTTTCGTACATTCGGCAAAATATGCGCAATTTCCCCTTCCCTCCTTATGCCAAATGCTTGCCAGGTGGGAATGCTCTGGGTAATCTGAAAAAGTCGCCAGAAGCGTTAGATCCTTCAGTTTCGCACCAGTTTCACATCCTCGGACGTTGCCCCGCGGCCTCGAATGCGTTTGGCATGCCGCCCGGATCGCGGTGTTGATGCGTGGCACGGAAACACCGCGGGGCAGCGGCTTGTCGGAACTTGGAAACGCAATTTAGGCATCTCGGCGGTTTTTCACCGCCTCGGATGGTCTGACTCGGCCCCAGTCCTGGGAGCTCGCCCCGACAGGCTCGAGCCAAGGCATTGATTAGAGGTCCACGGGGAGCGACAGCGATTCGGAGCTCCTGGTTTTCTTCAAACAGAGAGTGTGGCAGCAACCATGAAGAGACTTTCCAAACGCACATCACCTTCCGTCTACCGGAACCGTCCGGGACGCCATCGCCTATCGTCGAACTTCAACCGGCCCAGCCGTTTGCGGCTCGCCGAACGCCTGGAACAACGTGCCATGTTGTCGATCGACAGCGGCGCGATCAGCGCGTGGACGAACCCCGCCGATCGGCTGGACGTGGATGCCGATGGAACGATCGCTCCCATGGACGCCCTGTTGGTGATCAATGACCTCAACCGCTACGGTTCCCGGGAACTGGGCACGCCGGCGACTCCGCCGAGTGAGTCCGACCTCTCCACGGAAGCCGTAACCGGCAGCTACATCGACGTCGACGGCGACGGTTCGATGTCGCCGCGGGATGCCCTGATGGTCATCAATGCGTTGAACACGGAAGCCATTGCGGATATGGCCCGCATCCGCCTGGAGACGACCGACCTGCAAGGCAACGCGATCAGCACGATCGACGCCGGGCAGTCCTTCCTGCTGCGTGCCCAGGTCGAAGATCTGCGGGACGGTGCCAGCGGCATCTTCGCCGCCTATCTGGACGTGCTCTATGATTCCAGCCTCGTCTCGATCAACGGCGATATCACCTTTGGCACCAGCTATGGCAACGTGGCCGAGTTTGATATCACGACGGCGGGCATCATTGATGAGATCGGGTCGTTGCAAGACCCGCTCTTTGATCCGTTGGGTCCGGGCGAATTCCTATTCTTCACAGTGCCGATGGTCGCCACTGCGGACGGCTCCGCTGTCTTTACCGCCGACCCCGCAGATGATTCCCCCGCGCACGACGTCCTGTTTTTTGATCCTCCGGACGCGGTGAATCTCGACGACATCTTGTTCGAGGGCACGACCCTGCAAATTGGCGATGGCGGCGGTGGGGACCTGCCCACGCTTTCCATCGGAGATGTCACGGTCAATGAAGGGGATTCCGGAACAACCGACGCTACCTTCACCGTGACGCTCTCGCAAGCCAGTTCCCAAACCGTTACCGTGAATTTCGCCACGGCGGACGGACTGGCGAACGTGGGAAGCGATTATCAAGCCACCAGCGGGACCGTCTCCTTTGACGCGGGCGTCACGTCGCGGACCATCACCGTGCCGGTGTTGGGGGATAATCGCGATGAATTGAACGAAACCTTCCGCGTGAATCTGTCGCAGCCCAGCGGCGCCACCGTCGCCGACGGCCAGGGCGAGGCCACGATTCTGGATGACGATGACCCGCCCGTGATGTCCATCGGGGACGTGACCGTGGTGGAGGGGAACGCGGGAACCAGAACAGCCAGCTTCACCGTGAGCCTGTCCGCCGCCAGCGGGCTGCCCGTCCAGGCCAACTTCGCCACCGCCAATGGCACGGCCTCCGTCGGCTTGGACTTTGAAGGCGCCAGCGGCACGGTGAACTTCACTCCGGGCCAGACCACGCAAACCATAAACGTCACGATTCTCAGTGACACCACGATCGAGCCGGACGAAACTTTCACCGTCACGCTCACCAGTCCCACGAACGCCACCTTGGGCGATGCCGTGGCGACCGGCACGATCACCGATGACGATCAGGCTGGTCAGCAAGATCTGGTCCGCGTGCGTCTGGTCACGACCGACACCAACGGCAACCCCATTTCCTCCATCGCCCAGGGACAATCCTTCCTGGTGCAGGCCTTCGTGGAGGACCTGCGGTCGCAAGCCCAGGGCGTGTTCGCCGCCTACCTGGACATGATGTATTCCTCCACGCTGGTGGGCGTCAACGGTTCCATCACCTTCTCGCCGACTTATCCGAACGGACAGTCGGGCTCGACCAGTGTCGTGGGCATCGTGGATGAAGCCGGAGCGTTCGACGGGCAGAATCCTTTGGGACCTGGTGAACAGCTTCTGCTCAGCGTGCCCTTCATCGCCAACGCGACCGGCACGGCCAGCTTCACCGCGAATCCCGCCGACCTGCAAGGAAATGATGTGCTGCTGTTCGGCGTGAACAACGCCATCTCCACCGAGGACATCCAGTTCGTGGGCACCTCGTTGCAGATTGGCGGCGGCACGACGCTGCCAGGGATTTCCATCAGTGATGCCCAGGTGCAAGAAGGCAACTCGGGCGTGACCGCCGCGGTCTTCAACGTCAGCCTGTCTCAAGCGGTGAGCCAGACCGTAACCGTCAACTACGCCACGGCCAACGGCACCGCGCTTGCCGGCAACGACTACCAAGCCACGAGCGGCAGCGTCACCTTCGCTCCGGGGGAAACCAGTAAGACGATTTCGGTGAACGTCTTTGGTGACACGAATGTCGAACCGGATGAGACGTTCCTGGTCAACCTCAGCAATCCGTCCGGAGGTGTCACGACCGACGGGCAAGGCGTCGGTACGATCATTAACGACGATCAAGTGACCGGTCCGGCGTTCGCGATCATGGATGTCACCCAAGCGGAGGGCAACGCGGGCGCGACCACGCCCTTCACCTTCACGGTCACGTTGTCCCAGGCCCTTTCCAGCACGGCCACGGTGAATTTCGCCACGCAGAACGGTACGGCCACCGCCGGCAGTGACTACCAGGCCACCTCCGGCACGCTGACCTTCGCGCCCGGCGTGACTTCGCAGACCGTTGTGGTGAATGTGACCGGCGACGATGTCGTGGAACAGGACGAAACGTTCCAGGTCGTGTTGAGCAGCCCCTCGGGGGCCGCGATCAGCGACCCTCAAGCGACCGGGACGATTACCAACGATGACCAGGTTGCCGGTCCCGCACTGTCGATCTCGAACGTGAGCCAGATGGAAGGCGGCCAAGGCACGACCTCCGCATTTGCCTTCACGGTTACCCTGTCCGAGGCTTCTTCGGGCACGGTCACGGTCAATTTCGCCACGCAGGATGGAACGGCCACCGCTGGCAGTGACTATCAGGCGGCTTCCGGGACGTTGACCTTCAACCCCGGTGAGACGTCGAAAACCGTCGTGGTGAACGTGTTTGGTGATAATGTCGTCGAACAGGACGAAACGTTCCAAGTTGTGCTCAGCAACGCCAGCGGAGCCAACATTTCCACTGGCAACGCCACGGGCACGATCATCAATGATGACCAAGGAGGGGGCGGAGGCAGCAGCATCGCGGGCTTCGTCTACGCCGATGTCAATAACAACGGCCACAAGGACGCTCCCGAGACGGGAATTCCAGACGTGACCGTGACCCTTTCCGGACAGGATCTCTCTGGCAACCCGGTCCAGCAAACGACGCTCACCGGGGCGGACGGTTCCTTCAGTTTCAACAATCTTCCCATGGGAACCTATTCCGTCACGGAGACGCATCCCGCGTTCTTTGTGGATGGGATCGACCGCATCGAAGGCGATTCCAGCGGCACGGCCGGCAACGATGTCTTTACCGACATTAGTCTAGGGGCCAATGAATCGCTGGCCGGCTACCACTTCGGCGAGCGGGGCTTGCGGGCGGAGTTCATCTCCATGAAGCTCTTCACGGCCAACGTGATGAGCATGCAGTTCAACGATTTCTCGTTCGCCACGGGGAACGGCTGGATGTCCTTCGACGATGGTATCTCCGGTTCCATGACCGCCATCGCCACGGCCCCCTCGGGTTCCGTCCGGCTGACGTTCTACGATCAGCACATGAACATCCTCGGTTCCAAGATGGAGCACGACGGCAGCGTGTCGATGGACCTTCCCGATTCGAACGGCCAGGTCCGCTTTTTGAGAGTCACGGGAACACATCCCGATATTCAGGTCAACTTCACGGGCGGCCAGAATTCGGCTATCGCGCCTCCTCCGGAGGCCGCCGATGAAGCCCTAGCCGGCGATGAGGATTGGCTGCTCCCGTAGGGGCATTGTGACTCGAAGCTTACTCCCTGTTTGCCTGGCGAGGCGTCGACACCGATTGGCGCCTCGCCAGTTCGCTTTTGGAGCTTCCTGGCAAACACATCATTGGGGAGGCGTCGTGCTGGAGAGGAACGCGAACAGGTCCCGCAATTCCTGGTCGTCCAGACCGTCCAGCAGGCCCTCCGGCATCAGTGAATTCCGAGCCGGCAAGAGTTCATCGACTTCTTCCATCGGCACGGTATGGACCTGTGCCTCCGCGTCCTTGAGCATGAGCAGCCGCTCATCTTGCCGCAGCTTGAGGCCGCCCAGCACTTGCCCGTCGAGCGTCACCACCGTGTAATTCTCAAACCCTTCACGGACCTCCGCGGACGGATGGACCAGCGCCAACAGCATGCCCCGCAAGTCATGCCGATGATACGGCGTGAGGTCGGGGCCGACGTCGCCACCGTTTCCATAGAGCCGGTGGCATTTTCCGCAACTCGCCCTCCCGTGATAAATTTCGCGGCCCTTGAGCGGATCCCCCGCCGCCTCGCGGATCAGTCTTCCCAGTGAATCGATACGCTGCTCCAGTTGCTCGACCGACGAGGATTCCTCGGGAAAGTGGCGGGAGACGAACTGCCGCACCTGGGAATCTTGATGCCAGCGCAGCCGGGCGATGGCTTCCTCCGGCAAAGCGTCGGGCGATATGCTTCCCCGGTCGATGGCCGCCATTAGGTCCCGGGCCCAGGCGGCGCGGCTCGCGAGCAGGGACGCTGCCACCGGACGCAAGGCTTCCGGCAGTCCGTCAAACGCTTCCGTCATCCGGGCGCCAATTTGCGGGTCCTGATACTTACCCAAAGTGGACAGGGCGGCTTCCTGTACTGCCGACTTCTCGGACTCTTGCGCCAGCTTCAGGAAGAGTGGCACGAGCTTCTCCGGCTGGGTTCGCGCGTCCCCCAGCGCCCGCACGATCTCCGCTCGTTCGGCCTCGGAGCCTTTTTTGTTTGCGAGTTGTTCACCTGCTTGTCGGATCGATTGTTGGTCCCCCTGGCGAATTCCCAGGACCACGGCGAAATGCCCGTCCAAGCTTGCCAATTGCCGTGCGAGTTCTTCTGGAAGGGGCGGTAATGTGCGGCCCTCGAACGCCCGCACGAATTCTCTTAACAAGGCTTGTCGATGTACCGCGTCCGGCGCGAATTCGAAAAGCCGCGCGCAGGCCCGTAAATCCTCGGCCTGGCCTGCCAGGGCATATCGCCTTAGCAGCAAATGCGGCAGCGCGGCTCCGTCGATCTGGATCGGGCTTTGCCATAACTCGGGCGTGGCAAAAAGGGCCAGCACTTCCTCGCGTTTTTCCGCATGCGCTTCCAAGGCCCACCACAGCATGTTCGGGATGTGGATATCCGACGTATCGTCACCCCTCCTCGCCAATGTCGCGATGATGGGGAGCGCGGTTTCGTTGGGAATCCGGAGTGCCGTGCTGGCGAGCTGGCTGCGGGTCTCCACGTCTGTTTCGTGCGCCGCGAGCGAGATCAGTTTCGCGGCAGCGCGGGGCCAGGCGGGCCAGTCGTCACCCAACAGGCGGATCGTCCAGCGGCGGACATGGGCGTCGCGATGCGACAGAAAGGCTACCGCCCGCTCCTCATTCCAGCCGCCACTTTGGTAGAGAGCCCACAGGGCATATAACGCTGGCGAGCCGTTCCTGGCATGGACCAGCGACTCCAGCAGCGGGACCAATTCCGGGTCGTGGCGGTCGCCCAAGAGCCGGAGTGCGGTTTGGCGGTACCAGCGGTTGGGGTGGTCGAGGTATTCTTCCACCAGCACGGGGCTATCGAGTGCCCCCAAGTCCATGACCGAATAGCGAGGGGATTCCTTCGACCGCAAGCGATAGACACGCCCCAAATCGGGATTGGTTTGTCCCTCGTGGTTACGGTAGTGATTGGCCTGCACGGAATACCAATCCGCGATGTACAGCGCCCCGTCGGGCCCCATTTGTATGTCTACGGGGGTAAACCAATCATCCCGCTCAGCGTCGCCGGGAGTGATCACCCGGCCCAAGTCACGCGTGCCGAGCGAAGAGCCATCGGGCTGGACCTCCGCGCAGACGACATAATTCACGTTCGGCGCCACCCCGAACAACGTGCCATGGTAACGCGGGGGCAATGCCTCGGCCTCGTAGATGCAGAAAGTATGCGTGAAACGTTCCACGTTGTGGTGCCGCATGGCGTCATAGTGGGCAAACGCGAAGGGATTGGAGAGGTCGCCGTGCTTGCCGAAATTCTTGCGGTAATAGCCGCCTTGGATGTAGTGGAAGCCCCGCGTGTCGCCGCCGTTGTGTCCGGAAAACAGACGTCCGTGGTTATCGATTTCCACGCCGAAGGTGTTGCCGCCCCCTTCCGCGAAGACTTCGTAAATCCGCCGCTCGGGATGGTACCGCCAAATATTCTGGCCGAGCGTATGCACCGGCTTTTCGCCAGGGAGGGGTTTTCCGTCAGGCGTTGTCCGCACGACATCGCCGCTGACCGTGCTGCCTTGCGCGCCGTAGATCCAGCCGTCGGGCCCCCAGCGGAGACTGTTGGCGATCGAATGAGAATCCTCGATGCCGAATCCGAATAGCAGGATATCCGGTACTAGACGGTCCGGTTCGTCGTTGTTGTCCTCGTCCGGATAGAACAGCAAATAGGGCGGATTCATCACGAATACTCCGCCGCGCCCTTTGAGTGCCGCCGTGGCGAAGTTCAATCCGTCCAGAAAGACTTTTGTTCGATCAAAGATCCCGTCGCCATCGGTGTCCTGGTGGATCGTGATACGGTCCTCACCGCGAAAGGGAGAATCCTCCGCGTGCGGAGGCGGGGGAGGGTACGGCGGGTCGTACACATTCCGCCACACCGAATCCCGGCTCCGCAGCTTCAACCCGGCGGGCCACGGGTACTGCCGGTATTGCACGACCCACAATTGACCACGCTCGTCGAAATTCAGATAAAGCGGGTTGGCCACGACGGGTTCTTGCAGCACAAGGTCCAATTCCAAGTCATGGGGAATCCGCAACGAGGGTACCCTCTGGCTCGGCTGCAAGCTCCAATTGTCGTCGGCAGTTTTCGGATCGACGGATGGTTGAACCAAGTCAGCGGCGCGAACCATCGGCAGTCCGGGCCAGACCGCCGACCAAAAGCTCGTTGCGTAGAGCAACAGTAGAAACACTCTCTTGAGTCGAAACGAGCGCGGGTAAGATGAGCCAGAGGTGGAGTTCGTCATGGAAGGGCCAATTTGGGGTTTGAAAGGCGGGATAAAGCATATTCAAACCGACGAGGAAGCGCGTCGGCAGCGCGGGCAGGCACATCATCATAACCCGACACAGCACGTGAGAGAAAAGGGTGCGGAATAAAGAGTGGGATCCAAAGGTTGAAAGAAGATTCGCCAATCGAGTCTATCAAGTACTCTATACGGATAAGAATGAGGTGGATTGAGGCGTATGGGGTGAGTAGGTAGAAGTGGTCGGCCTGCGGGATTTTTCAAGGAGGTTTTACTTATGGCCGACCCAGCAATTGCGTTTCCTAAACCATTTTCAAGAAATGGTTTGCGTTCTGGCCAGACTTTGTGAAAAAAAACACGAATTTTGCCCCGACCGAGTTGACACTTCCGATTCACGTTCGGTACAGTGTGACGCCATGGGAAGATCACGGAGCCATGGAAGGTTGCACGCCTGGCGGGTTTTGGGCGAAAGGTTGCTGTAAGTGATTGTAGCAAAGCAGCTTACCCGTTGTTTCCCAGGTTGAGTTACTTGCGACGTGAACGATGATCGGTCGTGGATCGCCGTCGGCATGACTTGGGCTTGGCGGGTGATCTCCGTGTCGCTCCAAATGGTCGTTCCCGGAGTCCTCGGCATTTGGTTAGACCGCATGCTGGGGACCGTGGCATTGTTCACGGTGCTGGGCTTCGCGGGAGGTTTGGTCCTTGGAGTTTGGAGTTTGATGCGGCTTTCCGAATCGACTGGCGCGCCAAACAACAAGATGCCCCGAAAAAACGGCAATACGCCATGATTGCGATGTTGTGGCGAATTGGCGGGCAGTAACGGGCGTGGAAAATAGATTGGTGTAAATTTTTTGCCGCTTTAGAAGATTCAAAGATGCCGGCTGATGGATCGCTTCTAAAATGCTGGTGCAGCGAGAACCAAAAAACGTTTCAGTTGGTTTGGCTGAAATTAGATAGATCGAAGACGTTTGGTGCGGTCGCATAGTTCACCAAGACGAGTAAGTTTTGCCGCCATGGTTTTGGCTGGCTCGGGCATCGTCGCGGTGATGCTATTCGCTCTGACGAGTGGTCAGGCGGCCAGTAGCCGGCCTGTTTATCTGCCCCTGGTCGCTGCGGCTTTCGCCCTTTTCGGTACGGTTTGGGGTGGGTTGGCTGGGAAATGTCTGCCAAGATTGTTGGCGGAACTTCGCGAGCCATTCACGGCCTGCTGCCTGGGAATGGGGGCGCGAATGTTTTGGGGCTTGGCGGTTTGTTTGGGCGCGGTCGGTTTTCTCTCCGCTGCCGCCGCCCGGTCCTTCGCGGCATGGTACATCTATT
The DNA here is from genome assembly GCA_028289405.1 of Pirellulales bacterium. Classification (GTDB taxonomy): domain Bacteria; phylum Planctomycetota; class Planctomycetia; order Pirellulales; family JANQPP01; genus JANQPP01. The sequence continues at coordinate 113,212 of JANQPP010000176.1, read as the reverse complement.
GGTACTTGGTTTTTTTGGCGGTTGAAATTGGAAGTGTTGTGCGTCAAACTACGGCCCCGCCCGGTCCGCGAAACAGTTTGGACCCTGCCGGGAATGTCGTCATGTCGCGCGAATGGCCGACGTGAAAGCATGGTTTCGCCGGCCTACCCTTAGTTCATTACAGCGAGCATTGATGTTCTCATGGCGGACTCCGCGCTCCATCCTTCACACCTTTTTGGCCACGTACAAGATGCGCACTACTTCGAGGTTCCTCGCGTCTTGGATCCGAATAAGGATGGCCATCTGCACCTCCCGCAGCCGTTGAAGTTGGAGCAGCCTTTGGTGGAGGGATCTGAGTACATTGCCCCTTTTGATTTTCAGCTCACGAAGTTCATGGTGCTGGAAGTCGTGGCCGCCGCGATCACGGCGATTCTGTTCATCTGGCTCGCGAACAAGATATCCCGTGGCGGGGCGCCGCGTGGCCGTCTGGCCAATCTGCTCGAATCGATGCTGGTGTTTCTCCGCGATGAGGTTGCCCGGCCCGCAATTGGCAAGCATGACGCGGATAAGTTTCTCCCTTTTCTGTGGACGATGTTTTTCTTCGTCCTCGGCTGTAACCTCTTGGGGATGGTTCCTTGGGCCGGTTCCGCCACGGGAGCACTCGCCACGACCGGCGCCTTGGCGCTGATCACTTTCGGCGCCGTGGTGTTCGCTGGCAGCGCGAAAATGGGCTTCATCGGATTTTTTAAGGGCCTAGTGCCACATATTGAACTTCCCGGCGCATTGGCCGTGTTACTGCTGCCCATGATTTTCGCGATCGAGGTCCTGGGGTTGTTGATCAAACACTTCGTGTTGGCCGTGCGTTTGCTGGCCAACATGATGGCGGGCCATCTGGTGCTGGCCGTGATTTTGGCCTTCATCGTAGCCGCCAGCGACCATGCTCTATGGTCCGGCGTGACCGCCGCCAGTTTAGTGGGGGCAACTGCCCTGAGCATGCTGGAGTTGTTCGTCGCCTTCTTGCAGGCGTATATATTCACCTTCTTGTCCGCGCTGTTTATTGGCATGGCCGTGCATCCGCATTAACAAATATTTTGTTAGTTCAACATGCACGCCACCATTTGGTTTGACAAAGAAAATTGTGACCTTCGGTTAAGAATTATTGTTTGAGAGGAGATGGAATCCGTGAATAAATTCGCAGTGTTGGGATTGTTCGTGGTGGCGGTATTGTGCTTGGCGAATCCAGCGTTGGCCCAAACCTCAGATGACGAGGATGGCCCGAACACCACCACGACCAAAAGTGACGAAAAGACACCTGCCAGCCTCATTTATTTGGGCGGTGCCTTCGGGGCGGGCTTGGTGATCCTCGGAGCGGGCTTCGGCATTAGCCGCATCGGTTCCGCCGCGGTCGAAAGCATGGCACGGCAGCCCGAGGCCGCCGGCAGCATTCAGACGGCCATGATTATTTCGGCCGCTCTGATCGAAGGGGCCACCTTTTTCGCCTTGCTGGTCTGCATGTTGTTTAACAATTAGTCCGGGTCGACGGTAAGTCCCTTTGTATTGGAATGGCCATGCGCTTAGTACAAGTTGGTCTTCGGTCGATGTGGTGGTGCTTGTTAGTCTCGGCATGTCTGGTATTTTCCGGGCTGTCAAACGCTGCGCGGGGGGCGGACGATCCCGTCGGTGGCGAACACGCCGCGGAGGGGGATCATCACGGCGCCGAGCACGGCGATCCGCAGCCCTTGGTCGTGGATCCCGACTTGGCCATTTTCACGGCCATCGTGTTTCTGCTGTTGTTGGCGATTCTCGCCAAATTTGCCTGGAAGCCGATCATGGCCGCGCTGGCGCAGCGGGAGGAGTCGATCGCCTCGGATATCGACGCGGCGAAGAAGAGCCATCAGGAGGCACAAGCCTTGCTCGCGCAATACGAGCAGAAGTTGGCTTCTTCCGCCGACGAAGTGCGGCAGATTATTGAAGAGGCCCGGCGGGACGCGGAGCACACGCGAGAACAAATCGTGGCGGAGGCCAAGGAAGCGGCAGCCACGGAACGTCAGCGTGCGCTCAGGGAGATCGAAACGGCCACGGACCAGTCCCTGGCCCACTTGTCCCAGGCGAGTGCCGATCTGGCCGTGCAGTTGGCCGGGAAGATTGTCCGTGCGCAACTCAATCCCGAAGATCATTCAAATTTGGTCCGGGAGGCCATGGAGCAATTCTCCCAGGCCAAGCCCAGCGACAATTGAATCGAAGATGTAGGAACGTTTGCGTAGTGAATTCGGCTGCCGCCCCGATGCGTGACGGAGTGGCTTGATGCCCAAGCAGTATTTTCTCTTGGCCGGTTGAAACAGCGATGGATTCGGATACGGCTTCTTCATCGGAAAACGGCTTCGTGGACCCTGCGGCCCAACATGGCGCCGCGGTTTACGCGCGGGCCTTCTTAGGAGCCGCCGCGAAGGCCGGTAGCGAAGAGGAATCGCTTCAGGAGCTTGAATCCTTGGTGCGGGACGTCCTGATGAAGTTTCCCGCGCTGGAGAAAGTGCTGGTTTCCGGCGCGGTGCCAGATGAGGACCGCTCGGCCCTGCTGGACCGGGTCTTCGGAGGACGAGCCACGCCGTTGTTGTTGAACTTTCTCAAAATCCTTTCCCGTCGCGACCGCCTCAGCTTGCTGCGCGGAATCGCCATTGCGGCCCGCGAGGCGTTCGACGAGTCGCGAGGTTTCGTGCGGGTCGAATTGTCCACGGCGGAGCCTTTGGCCGAGGGCTCGTCCGAGGTGGTCACGAGCGCGTTGCGGAACATGTTGCAACGGGAGCCACGCATCGAAACGACGGTCAACCCGGACTTGATCGGCGGGGTTGTCGTAAAGGTCGGTGACACGATCTACGATGCCTCGGTGGCGGCCCAGTTGCGAAAAGCCCACGGTCAATTGATTGAGCGGAGTATCCATGAAATTCAATTCCGACGAGATCGCTTCTGTCATTCAGCAGGAGATTGAACAATTTGAATCCCAAGTCGATGTCCGCGAGGTAGGCCGGGTCGTCGAAGTGGGAGACGGGATCGCCCGTGTGAACGGACTTTCCGGCGTGATGTCCGGTGAAATGGTCGAATTCCCTGGCGGCATCTTCGGGCTGGCGTTCAACCTCGAAGAATACTCCGTAGGGGTGATCATCCTCGGAGATTATCTCCGTATTCAAGCCGGGGATGAGGTCCGCAGCACGGGCCGGCTGCTCAGCGTGCCGGTTGGAGACGCCTTGGTGGGGCGCGTGGTGGATCCGCTGGGCAATCCGCTTGATGGCAAGGGCCCCATTGTCACTGACGAGCGGCGTCCGCTGGAAACCGTGGCCGCCGGAGTCGCGGAAAGGCAGCCGGTGAGCGAGCCTTTGCAGACCGGCATCAAGGCCATTGACGCGATGACGCCCATCGGACGTGGTCAACGCGAACTGATCATTGGCGACCGCAAGACCGGGAAGACGGCGATTGGCGTGGACGCCATCATCAATCAAAAACGGTCGGGAGTGAAATGCTTTTACGTGGCGGTCGGACAGAAAGAATCGACGACCGCCGGCGTGATCGAAGCCTTACGGCAACATGGGGCGATGGACTACACCACCGTCATCGTGGCTGGGGCTAGCGATTCCGCGCCGTTGCAATATATCGCTCCCTACGCCGGCACCTCGATGGCCGAACATTTCATGCATCGCGGGGAACACGGCCTGATCGTGTATGACGACCTATCCAAGCAAGCGGTCGCCTACCGCCAGCTTTCCTTGCTAATGCGGCGCCCGCCCGGTCGCGAGGCGTTCCCAGGAGACGTGTTCTACTGCCACAGCCGCTTGCTGGAACGCTCCGTGAAGTTGAGCGATGCCCTTGGCGGCGGCTCGTTGACCTCGCTTCCCATTATCGAAACCTTGGAAGGGGAAGTCTCGGCGTACATTCCCACCAATGTGATTTCCATCACCGATGGTCAGATTTATCTACAACCCGACCTGTTCTTCGCCGGGCAGCGTCCGGCCATGAATGTCGGTATTTCCGTGTCCCGAGTGGGCGGTGCCGCCCAGATCAAGGCCATGAAAAAAGTGGCTGGTGGCTTGCGGCTCGACCTAGCGGCCTTCCGGGAACTCGAAGCCTTCGCCAAGCTGGGAACTGAACTCGACGCGGCGACCCAGTCGCGATTGGACCGTGGTTACCGCATGGTGGAACTGCTCAAGCAGGGCCAGTACGCCCCCATGGACGTGATCGACCAGGTGCTCAGCATTTTCGCCGGAACGCGCGGCTACTTGGACAAAGTGCCAATTGATTTGGTGTCCCGTTGGGAGAAAGAGTTCTTGGCCTTCATGCGAGAGCAGAAGCCAGAAATACGCCAGGCGATCGTTGACTCGAAGGATATTACGCCCGAAACGGAAAACACTTTGAAGGACGCCATCAAGGAATTCCAGGGCCAGTTCACGGGCAAGAAGGAAGTGGCCGAAGCTGCCGTATAGTTCCTGAGAACGGTTTCCAACGATTACATTCGGGTCTCGATTTACAATTAGACAAGCGACGACATGGCAAACCTACGTGTCTTGGCAAAACGCCGCCGTTCGGTCCGCATCATTCGCAAAATCACGCGGACGATGGAACTGATCGCCACGGCCCGCTTCAAAAAAGCCATGGACCGGGCACATGCGGCGACCGCTTATACTCGGCGGATTACGCAATTGGTGGCGAATTTGGTGCATGGCGGTGTCGAGATCGACCATCCTCTGCTCCAACCGCGCGAGGAAACGAATCGCGCCGTGCTCCTCGTATTGACCGCGAACCGTGGGCTCTGCGGGGGGTTCAACACCAACCTCATTCGTGCCGCGCAGCAGCAGTTGAATGAATTGCGGGCAGAAGTGCCGGAAGTCTCCGTGGAGGTTGCCGGCAAGCGGGGGATTGCCGCGTTCCGTAATCGTAAAATCGACATGGCGGAGCAATTCACGCAATTCGAGGACAAGCCGCGTTACGACGAAGTGGAGCCGATCGCCCAACGTTATTTGGATGCTTACATCACGGGCGAATTGGACCGCGTGGACATGGTTTACATGCGGTTTGAAAGTGCTAGCAGGCAGTCGGTGGCCGTGGAGACTTTACTCCCGTTGGGAGGTCTCGCCGGATCGGAGGAAGGGCAAGCCGAGCAGGACGTGCCGTTCGAATTTCTGCCTTCCGCCGAGAGCATCTTGGAGGAAGTTGTGCCCACCAGTTTCAAGGTGAAGTTGTTTAAATGTTTTTTGGATGCCGCCGTGAGCGAGCAGATTGCCCGCATGGTGGCGATGAAGTCCGCCACGGAAAATGCCGATGGGCTCATTCGGGATCTCACGACGCTTTATAACCGTGCCCGGCAGTCCCGCATTACGTCCGAGATTTTGGATGTCATCGGAGGCGTGGAAGCCGTGGCGAAATAACTGTGATCGGGCCTTGGCTTGCATTGCCACGCTAGCCGGATCATCACGATAAACATCAGCCAACGAATCAAGTTCAACCTGTAGGGTTCATCATGGCCACCACCACGGAAAACATTGGAAAAGTCACGCAAGTCATCGGTTCCACGTTCGACGCGGAATTTCCGGAAGACTGCTTACCCTCCATCTATAACGCGGTTCGGGTCGACTCCGAGCACAAGGGAATTCACGTCAAACTGACCGGTGAAGTGCAACAGCACTTGGGCGGCGGGCGTGTGCGTTGCGTCGCGCTGGGCGGCACCGATGGCATGATGCGAGGGCAGGAATGCATCGACACCGGAGGACCCGTCCAGGTTCCCGTGGGACCTGCCACGTTGGGCCGCGTGTTCAACATGCTCGGCGAACCGATTGACGGACGGGGCGGCGTGGAAGCGGAAGAATACTGGCCCATCCATCGGGACGCGCCCGAGATCGCGCAGCTCTCCACGAAGACGGAAATCTTCGAAACAGGCATCAAAGTCATCGATCTGCTGACCCCCTTCGTGCGTGGCGGTAAAGCCGGGCTGTTCGGCGGAGCCGGTTTGGGCAAAACGGTGATCCTCACCGAGCTGATTGCCCGTATTGCGTCGGCTCACGGCGGCTACTCGGTCTTCGCCGGCGTGGGGGAACGGACCCGCGAAGGGACCGACCTGTGGCTCGAAATGCAAGAGGCCAAAATCGGTGACACCGGGCGGCACGTGATCGACCAAACATGCATGGTCTTCGGGCAGATGAATGAGCCACCGGGAGCCCGGCTCCGCGTGGCGCTTTCGGCCCTCACCATGGCGGAATATTTCCGCGACAAATCCGGAGCAGATACCCTGCTGTTCGTGGATAACATTTTCCGCTTCTCGCAGGCGGGAAGTGAAGTTTCCGCGCTGTTGGGCCGCATGCCCTCCGCCGTGGGTTATCAGCCGACGCTGGCCACGGAGATGGGCCTATTGCAGGAGCGGATCGCCTCCACGGACCGGGGAGCGATCACCTCCGTGCAAGCCGTGTATGTCCCCGCGGACGATCCTACCGATCCCGCCCCCGCGACCGCGTTCAGTCAGTTGGACGCCTTCATTTACTTGGAACGCTCCATCTCCGAGAAGGGTATTTATCCAGCAGTCGATCCGCTGGCTTCCTCCAGCCGGATTTTGGATCCCCAGTATGTCGGTGACCGGCATTACGCGATCGCCCGCCGCGTCCAGAACACATTGCAGCGTTACCGCGAGCTGCAAGACATCATTGCCATTTTGGGCGCGGACGAATTGAGCGATGAAGACAAGCAGATCGTGCATCGCGCCCGGCGCATGGAAAGATTCCTCTCGCAGCCGTTCCTCGTGGCGGAGGTCTTCACCGGCAAGCCGGGTGAAATCACCTCCTTGGATGACACGATCCGCAGCTTCGAGGAGATTGCCGACGGCAAGTGGGACCATCTTCCCGAAAGCGCCTTCATGTATGTTGGTCCGATCGAACAGGCCGAGGAACAAGCCAAGAAGATGGAACAGGAAGCCAGGGCGTAACCCGAGTTTTGTGAAGGGCTAAGTAATGGCGCGGATTCAGTGCGTGGTCGTGACCCCCGAAGCCACGGTATGCGATGCCGAGGTCGATTTCGTCGTAATTCCTCTGTACGATGGTGAAGTCGGCATCGCGCCCGGGCATACCCCGATGATTGGCCGGTTGGGATATGGTGAAATGCGGCTGCGGGATGGGCAGCACACCGACCGCTATTATATTGATGGTGGTTTCGCCGAAGTTCGGGACGATATGGTGACGTTGCTCACCAACCGCGCCGTGCCCGCGAGTGAATTGGATTCCACCGCGATCCAGCAGAACCTTTCCGCTGCAATAGGCAAAGTGGCCAAGACGACGGAAGAGATGTCCGTCCGGGACCGCCTGATTGCGCAAGGCCGAGGACAACTTCGTGTCGCTCAACGCGCGGGGACTGATTGACGGCCCCTGTCCACGATTTCGATACGCTGAGCCGACTGCTATTCTTTATCGCTGAGATTCCAGGCGGTGATCCAGCCGAGTTTTTCCGGCTGCATGGCGAAATCGTCTTGTAACTTCTCCGCGAAATCCGGCAGATGGGCCGCGCCGTAGAAGATGGCAATCTTCTTCTTGCCCGCCGCCAGTTCTCTACGGAGGACCTTAAGCGCCGCATTGTTGCGTTCACCAATGATCGTCGATCCGTCTTCTCCTTCGATGGCGGCGACGATAACGTCCATATGTTCCATTTGCTCCGCCATGGCGCGCTTCAATTGCAGATCACGATTCTTGCTGAATAGCGCCATGAGCAGCGAAACTTCCGGGCTCGGTTTGCCGGCATTCTGATTTTGGATCGCCATCCCCGCGCCCATCATCCGCAAGTACATCGAGAAGAAGCTTTCACCGCGTTTCTCCATCGATTTGGCAAAGGCTTCCGGGGAAATGTCGGCATGGACCAGATGCCGCTTTGTGTAATCGATTTGGCTCAATTGATGCTCCAGGCCGAGCACATTCTTGAGGCCATTTTGCAAAAATCCGATCCCGCTCGAGTTTCGCGCGCCCGCTCCCTTGGGAACACGTGTCCCTTCGGGCGCGACCAGTTCATAGAGCACGACGTCGTATTCGTCGAATAGCTCGTTTAAGCGTTGGTAATATTCGACGTCACCGACGTGTACGGCTCCGATCAGATCCACGCGTGAAGAGCCGCTGTCCGCGACGAAGGACTGTACCGCCGTTTCCAAGGAAGTTGGCTGGCCCCGGTCATTGCGCGATAGACGGATGAATTTTTCAGGTAACGTCTCGGCGGTCGGTTGGGCCGGTTCACCGCACAACCAGCGGGCCGACAGGCCGAGCGTCACTCCCAGAACAACGAAGGAAATATTCCGGGTTCGGGCCCGCATCAATCGGCGTATCATATGTGTTCCTTATCGTTTGCGAAGAATCCCATACGGAAGTATAGGTTTCGCGGTGCCGAGGGACAACGCATCGCGCGCCGCGTATGTACACGCCGCTATGCCAGCCGTTGCTATTCGGCGGCACGGCGAGAGCCGAATAGCACCGTGAAATCACGAAAAGAGACCGGGGATGGGCTGTCCGCCATTGGCGATTTTCATGGGTCGCCCACTCAGACTCTTGTGCACGGTGGTCAAAGGAACTTCCAGGGCGTGCAGGATACTGGCCATGAGATCCTCCGCGCCATACGATTCGGAATCGACGGCGGTACCATCCTTGTTCGTGCTGCCCACGGTGGTTCCGCCTTGAATGCCGGCCCCTCCCGCGACGGCGCTCCAGGCGGTGGCCCAATGGTCGCGTCCCGCATTGCCATTAATCCGCGGCGTGCGCCCGAACTCTCCGAGCCAAAGCACGGCGGTTTGTTCCCAACGGCCGCGTTGGGCCAAGTCTTCGACCAAAGCGCTCATGGCTTGGTCCATTTCCGGGAGTTTGTTTTCCAAAGCCGTGAAATTGTTGGCGTGCGTATCCCAGCCGGAGAAGTTCACTTCCACGAAGGGGACGCCGGCTTCCACCAAGCGCCGCGCCAGCAGACAGCCATTCCCGAAACCCGTGTTCCCGTAACGTTCCCGGACCGCCGGAGATTCACTATCGAGGCGGAAGGCCGCCATTTGCTGGCTGGTCATGAATTCCCACGTCTTGGAGAGCACTTGGCCATGTTCCAAGGGCCCCCGGCCACGGTTTTGTCGCGCGAATTGCGTTTCGATCAATTCCAGCGCGGCCATCCGCCGTGCCAGGCTTTCCCGGTCGGCATTTGCTTGCAGGTTGCGGACGCGGCCATTGGATTGCACCACGAACGGAGCGTGGCTCATGCCGAGGAATCCGGCGCCGACGCTTCCTCCCCCGACGGAAACGAAGGGAGGAATAGCCAAATTCTCCCGCGTCGGAGCCAGTTCATGACTTACCACGGCGCCGTAACTAGGATGCTGCACGCTAGGGTTGGGCACGAAGCCTGTTTTCATGTAGTACAGGCCGCGTTGATGGTCCGCCTCGCGGGTACTCAAAGAGCGGATCACGGAGAGGCGGTGCATCTGCTGGGCCAAACGGGGCAAATGTTCGCAGATCTGTATATCGCCCGTGGTCGAGATCGGACGGAATGGTCCGCCGGTAGGTGCGTCCGGCTTGAGGTCCCACATGTCGATGGTGGACGGTCCGCCTCCCATCCAGAGCAGGATGGCCGACTTTTCCTCGTTTTGCAGGCGGGGGGCCGAGGCCCGCAAGGCGGAAACGAAATGGGACGAAGAGGCTGCCCAGGTGGCCGCACCGGCCAGGTGGGAGAGGAAATGCCGCCGCGATCCACCCCAATTTATGAAATTCGTCATGTCCAGCACCTTTCGCCCTGAGCGGGCTTGTTGTCCGGGGAGCCAACCACGCCAATTTCTCAATGGATGAACAAGAACTCGTTGCTGTTGAGAATGGCCCACCACATGTCCTGCAAGACTTTTTCCATCTTGCCGTTGTGTTCGCGGTATAGCGCTTCGGCTATTTGTTTCTCCGGCTTGGTCGCGCGCCGGGCCAGCGCCGCGAGATACAAACGGTCAATCATTTCCATCGCATCGAGGTTGTTCCGCTTGGCGACTTGATACAAAAAACTCCCCTCCCGCAGGCTGGTCGCTTGGCGCATCAACCCGCCGTTCATCAGCATCAGCGTCTGGGGGATCGTGCCTTCGAAGACAGTCGGGGGTTGATCATCATTGGAGTCGAATTCCCGCGTGAAGCGTGCCAGCCAATCCCGCTGGGCATCGTCTCGCCGATCACTCCGCTGTATCGCACGGTCGGCGTGCGTGGCCACGAGCAGGGATGCATACAGTTGTTCCGCGTCCATGGGGCGCGCGTAGAAGCGGCTGAATAACGGCGGTGACCCTGTATCCGGATCGTCCTCCGCGTTGCGGCGATGCGCGATGCTAGAAAGGCTGTACGGCTTGCCGAGCACGATCGTCCTCATCAGGAATTTTAGATCATAGCTTTGCCGTACGAAGGCTTCATTCAAGGAAGCGAAAATGTCTGGCAGCACCGGCGGATTATGCGGCCCCATATCATCGACGGGGGTCACGAATCCTCGGCCCAAGAAGTGCCGCCACAGACGGTTCACGACCGCTTGGGAAAGATATTCCGAGGAGACGATCAACTTCGCCAATTCTTGGCGGCGGTTTACCTGCGAAATACGTCCTGAATGATTTTCTAAAGCCTGTCCATCCACGAAGACAGGATAAGCAACCTGGAGCCGGCCATTTCTCATCTCGAAGTAGACTTCGGCATCATCTGGCGAGTTCCCACCTTCTCCTAGAAAATCCTCGTCCATGAGATACACGGAGTTCAATTCCCCTTCACGATAACGCCGCAAAGGTCGAGCTTGCCGAAAATAGGCGTTGAGCTGCCAGAACTGCGATTGCTTCCAGTCGTTGAAGGGATGGTTGTGGCACTGTGTACATTCCACTCGCATGCCGAGAAAGATCCGTGAGGTGCTCACGGTGGCGTCGACGGCGTTGTCCGATAACTTTCCAGTAAGAAAATTCACGGCCCCGTTGAATTCTTCTTCTCCGGGGCGATTGTTTCCCGTGGCGGTGATCAGTTCCTCCGCCAGGACGTCGTAGGGCTTGTTGGCCGAAAACGACTCTTGTAAGTATTCCCGCAGGCCGTCGCGATCGATCCAGCGGCGGTTGCCAGAGTTGGTGTCACGGCCAATCAGTAGGTTCAGCCAAACCATCGACCAATGCTCGGCGAATTCCTCGGCGTACTCCTCAGAAAGCAGCCGATCGACCAAGTTGGTCCTCTTGTCCCGAGATCTTGTGGCGAGAAAAGATTGCAGCTCCTCGAGTGTGGGAATTCGACCGAGAAGGTCTAGGTAGAGTCGGCGGCACCACTCGCCATCGGTCGCCGATTTGGAAGGCACGACCGAGGCTTCTTCCCAGGCGGCATCAAATTGGGCATCGATGTCGGCCACGAGTTTGGGGATTTCCGCCGCGAAGCCAAATTGATTGCCGACCGACCAGCCTGTGCATGCCACCAGCGACAACGTCGCGGAGACCAGAATGAACTTTCGCCGAGGTTTCGCTGGTCCGAGCATGGCGATCCAGGCTCCATGCGAAAAAGAATAACACCCCAACTCGCGAGCCGGCGAGTCGCTTGGGGACGAAACAAGTTCATCGCCTAATTAATATGGTACGAGAATGCCCGGGAAAAAGCAGTTGTTTGGTGGAAGTGGCGAGCTGGATCGTCGCTTCGAGCTGCGCTATTGATGCCTTTTGAGAACTGCGATTCACCGGACAAAACATGTGTGAATGACTCCGCCTTTTTTCATACGTACAGCTTCTTCTATGGGGCCGGCGATCTCGCGTGCGGATGGTCAAAAAAATGCTGAAATTTTTAGCGAAAAGCCGTCCTCAGTGCATCAATCATATGAGTATCGGCGGCAGGGATTGTATTGTTTTGGTACACATGTTCAATTTTGATACACGCAAAATGCAACAGGCGGGACAAGAAATGCCAAATCAGCATCTCTTGCCCCGCCATTTGTTGCAGCCGTCTGAGGATACTTCAGTCGCGAATTGCCCTCGACTCTCTTCCGAAACCACTCCCAACTCAGGACGGGAGGTTAAATTGAGGAAGCTCTTCTCTGCTAACCGTTGATCCAGACAGCACTTGCCTCATCTCTGTTGCGGCCCCCGCTCCACGCCGGTTTGCCTCTTCCGTTTCGACCCCGCAGTTTCATGGGCCATGTATGGAGCTAGTCGGCCTCTCGAGTTCCGACTGAATACTATGCAAAGTCCGTGCCAGAATATGCGGATTCGCGTCCGAAGCCTATCACGCCGACCGCCAAAAACGCGGAGAGAATAGCACAAGCACGACGAAAATCTCGAGGCGACCAAGCATCATCAGCCAGGCGAATAGCAACTTGGCGACCGAAGTGAAGTGGGCGTAATTCTGCGTGGCGCCCACGATGCCCAAGCCAGGACCAATGTTGTTCAGGGTCGCGGCGATGCCACTCGCGGAATCGATGAGTTTGTTTTTGATTTCCTGGTCATTCCAAGTGGAATCGGGCTCGATCGTGACCAGAGCCATCCAACTGAACACGAAGATCACCAGGATCATGCTGAAATAGACGAGGATGCCTCGATACATCTCGGGATCATTCACTGCTTGGTCACCGATCCGCAGCGGTCGTACCACGCTGGGACGAAACGACCTTTCGATCTCTCTCTTCAATATCTTCAAAAACAGAATGTGCCGGATCACCTTGAGCCCCCCGCCCGTGCTCCCGGCACATCCTCCCACGAACATCAGCAGAAAGAGCACGCCGCGGCCGAAGCTATTCCATCCATCGAAATCATGCGTACCGAATCCCGTGGTGGTCATGATGGAAACGACTTGAAAGAGGCCGAATCGAATCGCGCGAAAGAACTCCTCCGGCTGTGCCAAGGCATTGGTCCCATCCACGAAATCGTCGTGCCACAAACCGAAGGCCACAACCAGCGCCGTGACACCGAAAATCACGACAATGTAGGTTCGCCATTCGAGATCCCGCCAGAGATCACCCCAGCGCCCCGCCATGACGGCGTACAGCAGCGCGAAGTTGGAGCCGGCCAAAATCATGAACACGGTTACCGTGAACTCGATGGAGGGGCTATCAAAATGTCCCAAGCTGGCGTTGTAGGTGCTAAAGCCGCCGGTGGCCAATGTGCCGAAGGCATGGCAGATCGCGTCAAACCAGCCCATGCCTTCCAGGACCAACAACAGGCAAAGGACTGCGTTCAAAATCAGATAAATCGCCGTGAATACCCAGGCCGTATGCTGCATGCGTGCCCGCATCCCCTGTTGGGAGGGGCCGGGCATCTCCGAACGCATCAGGGTTTTGCCCGCCGACCCCTGGCCGAGAATGGCCACGAACAACACGATGATGCCCAATCCGCCCAAAAAGTGCGTGCTTGAGCGCCAAAACAGGATGCAGCGTGGCACCAGTTCCCGATCTTCCAAGTCGCCAATCACGGTGGCGCCCGTCGTGCTGAATCCCGAGGCGGATTCGAAGATGGCGTCCGCGAAGGACATGGGCACTCTGTCGGAGATGGTTCCGCTTTGGTCGCGTACCGCTAGGCGGCTGGTTCCCGAGAAAAGAAAAGGCAGAGCGCCCAAAACGGTGGCCAGCATCCAACACAACCCCACCACGGCCATGGCTTCCTTGCGATACAGCCGCCCGGTTTCCCCTCGTCCGAGCCAGGAGAGCAGCCCGGCCACGCAAAAGCTGATCAACACCGAAAGCGACAGGCCCACCACGCCCCGGGTTTCCACATGGAGACCGTCGTCCCGCCAGGTGAAACCCCAGGGCAGGCTGAACAGCATGGAAACGCCCACCAGCAGCGCGACGCGGCCCAACAGACGGCAGACAAGCGACGTATTCATAACAAGAAGAAGCTTTTATGTCCGAACGAGGGCCGCCTGGGCCGCGAAGGCTTGCAGCGTGTCCGCCGCCGCGGATTCATCCACCAGGGCCACGACCGTATCGCCAGGATGCAGGGTATCGTCGGCTCCGGGCACTTTAACGTATCCATTGTGCGTGACCGCAGCGATGAGACATTGGGAGGGCAGCTTGGCATCCATCAACTTGCGCGAGGTCACGGGTGCTTCTTCCTTGACCTCGAGTTCCATGATGTCGACTCCGCCTCCCGCAAGGGGGAAGCGGGCGATCAGCGCTCCCTGGCTGAGCATGCCCACCACTTGCTTGGCCAGCACCTCGCGCGGGCTGACGGCATGGTCGATGCCCAGTTTGGCCACGACATTCGCGTAGTCGGGGCGGCTGACGACGGCCAATATTTTCTTCGCTCCCACTTCCCGGGCCTCCACGCCCGCCATGATGTTGTTCTCATCGTCACCGGTGCAGGCGACGAACACGTCCGCGCCTCCCACCCGTTCCTCTTCCAAATGGTCCCGCCGCGTGCAATCCGATTGAACGACCGTCGTATGTCGGAGCCGCGCGGCCAAGTATTCGCAGCGTTCGCTATCCTCCTCCATGATCACAACCTTGGAAGGCTGGGCATCCAGCGTCCGCGCCAAGTGGTAGCCCGTTTCACCGCCACCGGCGATCACGATCAGCTTTCGTCGGACTTTGTCGTCCTGGAATTTATGACGCACCTGGGAAATGTCGTCATGCGTGCCAATCAGCGTGATGCGGTCTCCTGATTCCAAAGTGTCTTGGGCTTCGGCGATTTTCAGCCGGCCTTCCCTCAAAATGGATCCGATCCGCACGCCGTTCGGCAGGTCGAGATCGAGGATCCGCGTCCCTAGCGTGGGGGTGGACGTACTGATGATGAGCTCGTGGAATTCCAGCGCGCCGCGGGCGAAGCTTTCGAAGGCGATGGAGCCCGATTGGCGGATGGCCCGGGCAAGTTCCATCGCGGATAGATATTCCAGGCTCATCAGGCGGTCGATCTTGAAATGCCGCTGATAGTCGAAGGTGCTCATGTCGAGCAGGATTTGGGCGTAGACTCTTGCCACGGTCCGTTTGGCCCCCATCGCCTTGGCGATGCTGGCGGCGACGAGATTAGTTTCGTCATCGCCGGTGACTGCCAGGCAGAGATCCGCGTCGAAGGCGCCCGCCTGAAAGAGAATGCTCGATTCGGAAGCGGAACCATGGAGCACGCGCACGTCCAGCCGTTCGTTGACGATTCGCGCCCGTTCGATCTCCGCGTCGACGCACGTCACGCTGTGTCCGCGTTGGCAAAGCTCATCCGCCACGGAGATGCCCACGGTTCCCGCGCCGAGCACCAAAATGTTCATGCTTGGTTTCCGAAGGAATGGTCGAGGATTATCGAGAGGTCAACCAACGGTCTGGAAAACGGTTGAACCGCTCGCCTATGTGGAGTCGAGAGTGGGAATCGCTCGAATTGGCGACCTGGCCAGATTGGTGAAAACTTACGTTTCGCGGCGCCATTAGGCAACACGATGGAGAACTGCGATGGCTCCTGCTTACTCGGCGTCGTCCCGACAAGCCCTCCAGTTTCAGGAAAAAAGGGCGTAGAATCAATGCACCCAGAACAGCCACGTGGCGGATTCTCGCCTTGACCAGGAGCCCTGCATGGAATTTCAACTGGTAAGCCCCTTCGAACCGGCGGGTGACCAGCCTCAGGCGATCGAGGCTTTGGTGGACGGCGCGCGAAAAGGCCGCCGGACGCAAGTCCTCATGGGAGTGACCGGCTCCGGGAAGACGTTTACCATGGCCAATGTGATTCAGGCCATGCAAATGCCCACGCTGGTCCTGTCCCACAACAAGACACTCGCGGCGCAGCTTTACTCGGAGTTCCGCGAGTTTTTCCCGCATAACGCCGTCAACTACTTCGTCAGCTATTACGATTACTACCAGCCCGAAGCCTACATTCCACAGCGTGATATCTACATCGAAAAAGATGCTTCGATCAACGAGGAGATCGACCGGCTGAGATTGGCCTCGACCAGTTCGCTGGTCAGCCGGCGGGACGTGATCATCGTGGCCAGCGTTTCTTGCATCTACGGCCTCGGTTCGCCCGCCGACTATCGGGCCATGATGGTGGCCGTGCGCGTCGGGGAACAGCTCGACCGGGACGCCATGTTGCGGAAGCTGGTCGATATTCACTATGAGCGGAGCGATTTCGAATTCACTCCCGGCAAATTTCGCGTGCGGGGGGATTGCGTGGAAATTTGGCCTTCTTATGAAGAATATGCGATGCGGGTCGAGCTCTGGGGGGATGACGTCGACCAGCTTTCGCTGATCAATCCCACCAGCGGCGAGGTGATCGAACGACTCCAAGAACTGTTCGTCTATCCGGCGAAACACTTCGTGCTCCCGGAGGAACGCATCGCCGGCGCCGTGGACGCCATCAAGGAGGAGCTGGAACAACGCTTGGACGAGTTGCGGGGAAACGGCAAGCTGCTCGAGGCGCAGCGGCTCAATGCCCGCACCCGTTTCGATATCGAAATGCTGCTGGAAACCGGCTATTGCCCGGGCATCGAAAATTACAGCCGGCCCTTGAGCGGACGTCCTCCGGGTTCTACTCCGGACACGCTGTACGATTATTTTCCGGAGGATTTCCTGCTCTTCGTGGATGAGTCGCATGTCACGTTGCCGCAGGTCCGGGCGATGTACGCGGGCGACCGCAGCAGAAAGACGACACTCGTGGAACACGGGTTTCGCCTGCCGAGCGCGCTCGACAACCGGCCTCTGAAATTCGAGGAATGGGATAAAAAAATCCACCAAGTCGTGTATGTCTCCGCCACACCAAACGACTACGAATTGGAGCAATCCGGCGGCGAGATCGTGGAGCAGATCGTGCGGCCCACCGGCCTGCTCGATCCGGTGATCGAAGTCTGTCCCGCGCGGGGACAAGTACCGCATCTGCTAGAACAGATCCGCGAACGTTCCGCGAAGCAGGAGCGAGTACTCGTCACCACGCTGACGAAGCGGCTGGCGGAGGATTTGTCTTCGTACCTCAACGAGCAGGGTGTGCAGTGCAAATGGCTGCACAGCGAACTAGACGCTTTCGAGCGGGTCGAGTTGCTTCGCGACCTGCGTGCCGGCCACTTCGAAGCGCTGGTCGGCGTGAACCTCTTGCGGGAAGGGCTGGACTTGCCAGAGGTCTCCATGGTGGCGGTATTGGATGCGGACAAGGAAGGATTCCTCCGCAGCGAGACTTCCTTGATGCAGACCATTGGCCGCGCCGCCCGGAACGTCAACGCGAAGGTGATCCTCTACGCCGACAAAATCACCGATTCCATGCAGCGGACCATCGAGGAGACAGCCCGCCGCCGGCGCCTGCAGGAGGAATACAACCGCGAACATGGCATCACGCCACAAACGATTCGCAAGGCCATTCGCGCCGGCATCGAAGCCGAAGCGGAGGCGCATGCTCGGGCCAACGCTGCCGTGGGGCGTAAGGATGAAGCGGAGTATATCACGGAGGAATACATCGCCGAGCTGCAAAAGGAGATGCTGGCCGCCTCCAAGGCGCTCGAGTTTGAACGTGCCGCAGCCATTCGCGACCGCATCAGCGAATTGAAGCAGTCTAATGGCTCCGCCGAGAGCAACTCCGCGAGCCGCCTGTCCACGAAGTCAGCCGGCAAAGGCAAACGTGGACGTCGCAAGGGAGGAAGCCGCCTGCCACGCCCCAAACGGGGCGCGTGAGCCGCTGAATCTCTCTGGGTGATTTTCCCTTTGCTACTCACCCGTGCGTGCACTCTCCGACTAGCTGCCCTCTTCGCGTCCTATAGTTGAGGAGCGTGGACTTGAGATTTTTCCACGCCTTCTTCAAAAAAAGCACGCAGAGGGGATTATATGTATCGACAAAGGCATATATTATCGTTTGTAGTTATTCTGGCACTCATGAGCGGTGTTGTCCGCGCCCAACAGGAAAGTGAAACACTCCCGAGCACGACCGTTCCGCCACTCTCTGCGGAAGCGCTCGATGTGCTGGTGGCGGGCATCGCCTTTTATCCAGATGAGACGATCGAGCAGGCGCTTGCCGCGTCGCTGGATCCCGCTGGTGTGCGAGAAATCGCCCAGTTGCCAGCGGAGGTCTACCGCCAGCAACTCGCCCATATTCCATCGAGCTTGCGCTTTCTGCGCGATCGTGAACCGGAGTTGCTCGCTCAGATGAACCAGCACCTTTCCGTAACCGCTCGGTTGGGACTGGCCGTGCGGACGCAGCTCGAGGACGTGTGGGCCGCCGTGGACCGAGTGCGGGCCGCGTATGCCGCGAGCCTGGAAGCGAGCGGAGAGGAGCCGCTTCCAGAAACCGGCGGAGGTACTGCGTCTCCAGGCGGTACGTCCACCGGCACGTATCCGGTGCCCTACGGCTATGGTGCCGCGTTTGCCGCCGGTTGGATCGCCGATGACGTGATCGAAGAGCTGTACGGTGTGAATACGGCGACATCGACCACGACGTATATCGGTCCCCACGGTGGTACGGCCACCACGACGGGAGGTACTACTGTCTACCAAAACGGCATTACCACGATTGCCGCCGGATCAGAGTCAGCAACGGTACAAGGTCCGGGAGGAACCACGACGGAAATCCAGGCCCAAGGTGCCGCCGGAATGACCACGTCGGGTGACATCACCTACTTCGGCTCCAACGGCTCGGGCTCTATCTCCACCAACAACGGCTTTTCCGCTTCAGGCAGCCATGCCGGCGGAGGCAACGTGACCGCCGGCAGCGACGGTTCCACTACATTCGATCGTGCTGGCAACACGTCGGTCAGCAGCAGTTACGGCAGTACGCAGGCGGAACACAGCGGCAGTGGCGGTGTGAACGCCGACGGAAGTGGATATTATCAGGGCTCGACGAATATCGATTCCACGCATGGCGATGCCACCGTGCAAACCCAAGCCGGTGGCGGCCAGGCCACGACAACGGTCACGACCGAGGCGGGCCAGCAGACCTTCACCGCTGGCGATGGACAAGTCGGCCAACCAGACACCACGGACCGAACCTCGGCTACCCAACGCACACAGGCAGCGAGCGAGGGCCAATTTTCCACGCGGCGTCCCTCCACGACTCGCTCCAGCACAAGCCAATGGTTGGAATCGCTCCCCAATTTGCAGCGGCAAGCCGCGCGGCAATCACTCGGCCAAACTTGGGGCCAATTGGATTCCCGCGCCGGGCAACTGTCGAGTGGACAGAGCCGATTCTCCACGGGCCGCGTGACCACCAGCCGCCCCTCGGGCACGCTCCGCACGACGCCCAACACACGTTCCCGTCCGACTTACAGCACTCCCCGCTCGGGCCGGCAATCGGTCTCCAGTCCCACGCGAAGTGGCCGGCGCGGCGGAGGACGGGGTGGACGCAGGTAGCGCGCCGTCACCCTGGCGTTCGACCAGGGATCTGTTATGAAAAGCGAAAGGTCCGAACACGGAAACGTTCGGCCCTTCCGTTTTTTGGGGGCCACCGCCCACGCCGCAACGTCGAACCGATATTCCGCATGCGTTCAAACGAAGGTTCGATCTTTTCATGAAGGCATTTCACACTGCGCTCATCCGTCGCTCATATGCCGCGTGTAGCATCATCTTGGCGATTTGTTGTGCCAGCGGCGATTCCTCCGCTCGCGGAGAAGATTCGGGACTGGCCCAGCGCGAACGCACGTTGAACATTGTCAACCGTTCCGCACGGCAACCTTGTAGGCACTCAGACAACGACCGGCCTGCCATGCATCAAACGCGGCAACTCACGCGGCGGCCCATCGTTATTGCCCATCGTGGCTCCAGCGGTTACCGGCCCGAACATACGTTGGCGGCTTACGAACTGGCCATCGATCAGGGCGCCGATTTCATCGAGCCCGACCTGGTGATGACCCGCGACGGCGTGCTGGTCGCCCGGCACGAGAATGAGATCTCAGGCACGACCGACGTGGCCCGCCATCCGGAGTTCGCCGACCGCCAAAAGACGAAAGTCATCGACGGCCGTTCGGTCAAGGGTTGGTTCACCGAGGACTTCACGCTGGCCGAGCTCAAAACCTTGTGGGCGCGGGAAAGGCTGCCCAAGATTCGCCCGGAAAACACCAAGTTTGATGGCCAGTTTGCCGTTCCGACACTGTCCGAGATTATCGCGCTCGTTCAACGCAAGCAGCGGGAAACCGGACGAATCATCGGAATCTATCCGGAAACGAAGCACCCCACCTATTTCGCGGAGATCGGTTTGCCCATGGAGGCGGCGCTGGTGCGCGTACTAGAGTCCACCGGCTATCGCGGATCCGACGCGCCAGTCTTCATCCAATCCTTCGAAGTGGGCAACCTGAAGAAGCTTCGCGGAATGACCGATTTGCCGCTGGTGCAATTACTAGCCGGTTCTGGTCAGCCATTTGATTTTCAAGCAAGCGGTAATCCGTTGACCTACCAAGACCTGGCCACGCCGCACGGCTTGGCGATGATTTCCACGTATGCCAACGCGATCGGCCCCGATAAGTCGCTACTGTTCGCCACGACCGAAAAGCGAGATGGTAGCGATTTCACACGACCCACCACGCTGGTCGCGGATGCCCATGCCGTGGGGCTAAAAGTCCATCCCTACACGTTCCGCGCGGATGACGAATTTCTGCCTCCACATCTGCAAACGAGACCCGACGGCGCGGCCGAGGAGTTGGCCTTGTACTTGGCCCTGGGAATTGACGGATTCTTCACCGATCATCCCGATTTGGGCATTACGGCCCGCGAGGCTCATGGGGCTTCCAGGCCGCCATCTGCCCGCCATTCGCGCATGGATTTGCCGAACTGCGATACGGTTTACGGGCATCGACGTTCGAGGCGTCACCGCCATCGCGGTCGCGTGCCGAGTTCGGGGAAGTAACGTTGCCGCAATGCAGAAGAATTTTCGCGGAAAACCAAGCAACTGTCCGGCTGAGGATTCGAAAACAAACCCAGGTGGCGGAGTCACCGCGCATCCGCCACAATTGTGAACGTGACCGACCGTTTTACTGGTCGCTCTTGGATTTTCCCTGCGAGGAGACGGACATGCCGGGCCCAGCCGTCACGATTGGAACTGCCGTGATTTTGACGCCCGGTGCCGCGGGTCCGCCCGATTCGGGAGTCATCACGACGATCTTTCCACCGTTTGTCCTCAACTCGGGCATGCCGTTGGCCACGATCGGGTCGCTCTGCACGATGATCAATTCGGTGACGGGCGTCCCCTATCCCCTGCCGATCGGCATGCCCGCTAGCATGCAGGTTTATCCCGCGCCGGGACGAATGCTGGTCCGCATGGGAGACTTTATCCCCACTCCGCCCGGTATCTTGAGCATTGTGGGGCCGCCGGCGATGCCTTTGGTGATGGACAACTCGCCTATGTAGGGCGAACAAGCACGGCATGCTCTGGTCACCTTGTCACCAGCATGATTCCCATTGTTGGGAAACCAGGCGAGCGAAAATCAGTGGACATCGAGCCACGTAGTGCCGTGGCCCACGTGCATGGACCACGGCACCAGGACATTTCATTGGACACGCACTAAGCGACCATTCGCATCGCCGAAACGGTTTGTCCCACCGCTTCCACGAATTCCTCGAAGATGCGAATGTCGACGGCGGATGCCGAGTCGCTTTCCGGATGGAATTGGGTACCGATGGCGAACCAGCCCGGGTCTTCACTCTCGATGGCCTCGATTACGCCATCAGGGCAGCGGGCGGTCACGGAGAAGCCGGGCGCTACTTCGTCCACGGCCATGTGATGATAGCTGTTCACGCGAATTTCACCGTCCCCGTAGATCCGTTCTAGCAAGGACCCAGGTTCCACGACCAGGCTATGGCGGTGGCCGGGGTCCATGGGATCCTGATGCGGAATGGCCTTGGGGAGATCCTCGGGGATGTGCAGGAACAGGTTGCCGCCGCTGGTGACGTTCAAGAGTTGCATGCCGGTCCCAATCCCCATCAGCGGCACGCGTTTCTCGACAGCGAGGGCCATCAGTTCCCGTTCGAATTTTTCCCGCCGAGCATCCAGCAGTCTCAACGAGGGATGCAACATGAATCCGTCCCGCCGGGGATCCAAGTCGCCACCGCCAACAAAGAGCATGCCGTCCACCATGTCCAAAAACCGTTCCATGTCGCCGCTATCAGACAACGGCGGTAGAACAATCGGCAACCCTCCCGCGCGGCTAATCGCGTCGTAGTAGCCGGCAGCCACGTAGCTGAAAGCGGAACCATTTTTTTGGGTGGGCCGGAAATCGGCGGTCAAACCAATCATTGGCTTGGCGAACATGAAGGACTCCTTCTCTCCAAACAAAATGTGGTGACGGCGGAACGGAACTCGAGCCATACACGCAGGCCCGATGTGATTCCACCCGGGGGGCATGAAAAGCCCAAATTGGAAAAAAGCCACTCGCGGAGAACGAACCGTGAAGACAACGCGCAAAGATGCGCGCCGAGAGAGACGTCAGACCGTGATTTAGAATTAAGCCGTCCATAGCTCAACCAGTCTGGGGCAGACAACTGCCCTCGACAAAGCCCCACCGTTCCTTCCTGGAACGGCCATCACTTATTCGGCGGTCCCCCGACCACCTGACGTCTCACCTTCGTTCTTCCGCTGTCACCCAGAAGAGAAGCAAGTCGAGAAGAATGTTAAGGGTTCGCATGTTTTCCGCAAGCATTTTCAATATTTTGGGTTCAATCATGGTGTTGATGCCCAGATATTGTGTGCAGGCGGCATTGTTGCCCTCAATTGCCGGATCGATTCTCTCTGCATTTCCAGGAGCGAAACCACGACTAACCTGTCCCACGGATTTCTTTTCATGAGGCGATTTGCATAATGCAGGGACGCACTTTCGAGTGCGATCGAGCTTGTGAGCACCAGCAATTCATCCATTCGTCCGTGGATCGAGAGGCTTCCGTCCCTGGGCTGGACACAACAAACCGCAAATCATCGATTCGCGGAGGAATCATGCGATATCGGAATGTGTGCTTGGAGCATGTGGAATACCTGCTCCCCGAGGAGACCGTGACCTCCGACCAGATCGAGGAACGGCTCAATCCGCTGTATGAACGGCTCCGCCTGCCGCCGGGACGGCTGGAATTGATGACAGGGATTCAGGCCCGTCGATTTTGGCCGCCGGAAACGCTTCCTGGGCAAAAAAGCGCCCAGGTCGCGGAAAATCTTCTTCAAGACACGGACTTCGATCGGTCACGAATTGGCGCGCTGGTGCATGCTTCGGTGTGCCGCGACCATCTGGAACCTGCCACCGCATGCGCGGTCCACCACCGTCTGGGATTACCGGAGGATTGCCTGATCCATGACGTTTCCAATGCCTGTTTGGGTCTGCTCACCGGCATGCTGCAAGTCGCCAACATGATCGAGTTGGGCCAAATCCAGGCCGGCCTGATCGTGGGGACGGAAGGGAGCCGGCAACTGGTGGAAAACACCATCGAATGGCTCAATGCCCAAACCGCTTTGACCCGCGCTCAAGCGAAACTGGCCATGGCTTCGCTCACGATTGGTTCCGGCAGCGCGGCGATTCTGCTCGTGAATCGCGAAATCAGCCAGACGCAAAACCTTCTCCTAGGAGGAACCTACCGGGCACAGACAGAGCACCATCAGCTTTGTCACAGCGGGCGAGACGAAGCGATGGCGGACGGGATGCAGCCGTTGATGGACACCGATTCCGAGCGCCTCTTGCAGGAGGGAATCGCGGCAGGGCGCGCCACCTTCTCGCAGTTTCTCGGGCAAATGAACTGGAAACCTGGCGACATCGATAAGTCTATCTGCCACCAGGTCGGCTCCGCACATCGCCGGCTGATGATGGAGTCGCTTCAGCTCGACATGGACCGCGACTTCGCGACGTTTCCCACGCTCGGCAATACCGGCTCGGTCGCCTTGCCCATCACGCTGGCCCAGGCGCTGGAAAAATCGCATATCTCAAGCGGAGACCAACTCGCGCTGCTGGGAATTGGCTCGGGGATTAATGTCGTGATGCTCGCCGCGCGATGGGAGCGCAGCTTGTCACCACGCTTTGGACGCGACTTGAGCCCATCCGATGAATCACTAGATTTGCACAACGGCCAAGACCGAGCGCCGGCTCCTCACTCGCCAGACAAGGCACGGCGCACGATGTCGCCGTCGAAGTAGTTCAGTGACATGCCCGCGTCAATTACGATCGATTGGGCATTAATTCCCGACGACCGTGGACTCAGCAAAAACGCGGCGGCGTTGGCGACCTCTTCCGTTTGCACGGCCTCTCGCCGGGGGATCACCTGCTCCGCGAAGAGGTAGGAATCGATGTAGCCCGGGATGCCCGCTGAAGCGGAGGTTTTCAACAAGCCAGGCGCCACGGCGTTGAAGCGGATTTGGGAAAACCGGCTGAAAGACTTGGCCAAGTAAGCCAGCGAGGAATCGAGCGCGGCCTTGATAGGACCCATGTAGCCGTAGTTCTCACTCGCCATTCGCGTATCGGAAATAGAAATCGTGACGACCGACGCGTCGGCAGCGAACAGGTCTTGAAAGGCCCGCGCCAACGCCGTCAGCGAATAGCAAGAGATATCCACGGAGCGCAAAAACGCGGCGCGGGACGTTTCGTGAAACGGCTTGATGCCCTCGGAGAAATCGGCGAAGGCGATGGAATGGACCAGCCCGTGCAGGGGAGCGCCGACGGCGGCAACGTCATCCCGCAGCCGCTCGATTTCCTCCTGCCGCTCCACGTCGCAAACGAAGATCTTCTCCGCCGAAAACCACTTGGAAACGCTTTCGCGACGGGCTTCACTCCGCACGGCGTAGAGGACCTGGGCGCCGGCCGCTTCCAGCTGGCGCCCCACGTGATAGGCCACGCTTTTGCGGTTGGCCACTCCCAGCACGAGGATGTTTTTTCCATCGAGTCCCAGAAAATCCACGCCTCAATCCTCCGGCAGCGGCACCATGGCGCAGGCGAAGTCGAGCCGGGCCGCCGTTTTGCCTTGGCATTTGACGTGCGCCTTGAGGAAGAAGGCGTCCGCGAGACGTTCTTCTAGTTGGACTTCGATCGTGATCGTGTCGCCCGGTCGGACCATCTGCTTGAAGCGGATGTTGTTGGCCCGCGTGGCCACGGGAACTCCCGCTTCCTGCTGTTCCACGAAGGGCGCGAGCAAGATCGCGCCAGCCTGCATGGAAGCTTCGCACAGCAGGACGCCGGGCGTTACCGGGAAATGCGGGTAGTGGCCGCGATAAAAAGGTTCGTCCGGGGAAAACGTTTTGCGGCAGACAATGCGGCGCTCTTCCCGTTCCACGATCTCATCCACGAGCAGAAACGGATCACGGTGTGGAATCGCGGCAAGGATCTCTTCTCGGCTCATGAGCTTCCCACCATGGAGGAATCGGTCGCGTGCCGCATGAGATAGGAATCCACATCGTTGGCCACGATCACGCCGTAATTCATGGCCCCCAGCCAGCCGGACATGATGATGCCCACGCTCCCGGCATGGTACAGGCCGCCGACTTGTTCCGGCAGACTGCGGCTCACGGCCAAGCCCTCGAACTTCGTGCCGAAGCTGGCGCCCTGCACGTGCCGCGTGTAGTGCTGGAAGGTACGGGGCGTGGAGGCTTCGGCGTGGGCCAGTTTGTCGCGAATGTCCGGGATGTATTTCGCGAGGGCATCGAGCGTGGTCTCCACCAGGTCTCGTTTGCTGGCCTGGTAATCCTCCTCACTGAGTTCCGCCCAGTCTTCGTAGCGGGCATTTGTGCTGGAGACGACCATGCAGCGGTCGCTGCCAGGCCGCGTGCGGGGATAGTAAAACGAGTACGTGCGGCTCGTGATGTCCCGGCTGAGCAACAGGTCCGTACGAAAGAGCGGCGCGGTGGAACTGAACAGCAAGTCGCCTTGGGTTTCCTCGATCATCACCCCCGGCTTGAGGGCCATGTAGACTTGCGTGCTGGAGTTGTTCAGTCGAACGGCGCGGGCCTCATCCACAAAGCTCGGATCGAGGTGCTCCTCCCCCAGCAGGCGAAAGATCGTGGCTTTGAGATTGGCGTTGGAAACCACCACGGGCGCTTCGATTTCACGTCCACCAACGCGGACTCCCCGCACGCCGTTGCGGCCCACTAGAATCTTTTCCACGTCGGTCTTGATGCGCACGTCCACTCCATTTCGGAGCATTTCTTCATGCATCAATTTGACGAGGCGGTCCGTGCCACCCTCGAAGGTGTACACACCCTTGGACATGAAGTTGGAGAAGACGATGCCGTAGGAGATGGCCGGATCTTCCAGGGTGGAGCCGTTGGCGTAAGTGATCGGTTCCATTAACAGCCGGATCACGTCCTCGCGACCGGGGAAAAAGCGTTCGAAGAGCTGCCCCACCGAGGTCTCTTGATCGTCGTAAAAATTCATCTGCCGCGCGGTATCGAAGAAGCCTCGCACGGCTTCAGCGGGGACTTGGAATTGCTCCACGAGCAGCCGCGTAAAATCGTCGCGGTTGAATGTCGTGGTCAGCGAAAACATGGGATTGTCGAAGCGGATGTGCTTCAACTGCACAATGGAATCGGCGATCTCCCGCGTCCAATAGCGGCGGCAGCTCTTGATCATGCCCACGGGAAATCCGTGTAGCGAAATGTCGAAGATGTGTCCCTTGGGCCGGCGAAACCAGGTCGCCATGCCGCCGAGTTTGTAATGCTGCTCCAGCAGCAGGACCTGCCGGCCACTGCGGGCCAGCGTGTTCGCGGCGGTCAGCCCGGCCAGCCCGCTACCGATGACGATCACGTCATACTTCGACTGCACGCCTTGGAGAAAATCTTTGGGCATATGGAATTCGTCCGAAGAAGAACGGGCGTCAATGGTTTTGCAGTAGGTGTTGGTTGGCGATGGTGATCCCGCTCACCATGGCACCGATGATCCCCACGAACCCTTGGTCCGTGCCACAGATAAATAAATTTTTTAGGGGCGTCGTGCCGTCGAATCGTTTCCGCGGCGCGCCATACACCGCGCCGTTTTCGTGGCCCGTGAAGCGTTCGACCGTCGTGGGCGTGAACATATCCGTGGCCACGACGTGGCTGCGGTAATCCGGCACGAAGCGAACCGCCGACTCGACCACGCGATCGTACCATGAAAGTTTGGCCAAACGGTACTCACTCTCCTGCAGCGAGCGCCAGGAATCGTAGTTGGCGAGATTCGTGACCCGAAGGATACCTTCGTCCAAGGGCGTTTCATATTGGAAATTGTTGGGCGAACAGATCACGCCGCTGCGCAAATCCACGATTGATTCCGGCTTTCGCCAGTGGAAAGTCGGCGAATCGTTGAAGAACACAATCGTGCGGTCGTGCCCCAACTCTCGCGGCTGGCGGTCGAGCACGGAAATGCATTCCACGAACGAGAGCTGCCCGGATTCACGAGCAGCCTCTTGGGAATTCCGTGTCTGGCCACAGAGATGCATGGTTTCCCTCCAGCCGGCCGAGGAAAGAACCTGTTTGGCTTCGATTTCCTCACCATCGTCCAAGACTAGCCGCGTCACGGAGTCGCGGGCAACGTCCATCCGCTGCACTCCCGCCCGCAGCCGGAGTTCGCCTCCCAGTTCACGAAACCTTCGGACCAATTTTTTGAGGATGATCCGTACACCGGCCCAGGGCCGCGCGAAACCTTCGCAAAAGATGCTGCGGAACATGATGCAGAACTGCCCGAAGTCCATGTCATGTTCGCGGGCGTTGCCGTAGTACATCAGCGGGCAGAAAATCATTTCGGCCAGCAGCGGATCGCGCAAATGCGAGGCGACGAATTCGCGAGCGGAGCGTTCCATCATGCCCGGTTGCACCGCGTCATAGTCCGCGATGTCCGCCAACATCCGGCGGAAGTTGTCTCGCTCGGTGGGGAATTTCGCATCCACCTCCGCCAGTAACAGGTCGAGCCCGTTACCGAAATTCAGTGTGGCATCCGGGAACGCGATCCGCGAGCCGACTTGCGGTGTGAGAGAAAATTCGTCCCAGCCGATCCGCAATTGCCGCAAGAGACGGGCCAGAGGCCCTTTCTTCGTCCCTTTGGGAGTGAAGTTCGTGACCGCGTGCAATCCCACGTCGTAATTACGGCCCGCCAGCCGGTAAAACGAATTCAGGCCCCCGATCGTGGTGTGCCGTTCCAGGATGCAAACCCGGCGGTCGTAATAGGCTAAGCGGATCCCCGCCGCCAAACCGGACATGCCCGCGCCAATGATCGCCGTATCGTACATGGCTACGTGAACTATCCGGAACGAAGCACGGTTTGCTGCCAGCACGCAATGAAATCGGCGGTGCGAGCCGGCTACATGCCGAATGAAATTAGGTGTGACGAACCGAAGATCACACCTTCTGAAGATCTTTCATGCGCGGTTCGAGATATTCGACCGTGCTTTGCATACTGGCGAGTTGAGGATAATCCTCTTCGGGAATCTGGATGCGGTAACGCTTGCGGAGTTCCATCACGATGTCCAGGAAGTCCATGCTGTCCAATTCGAGCTGTTCCCGGAAAGGCTGCTCGTCGTTCAGATTGGAAAGGTCATCGTCAGGAGCGATTCCCTCCAAAATATCCAGAATAATTTCCCGTATCTCCACCGAAGTCATACGTGATTTTCTCCGTCTCTCTTAGCTTCCTGACGAACCTCTGGCCGCATTCGCGCCCCTGGGCACCTATCCAAACGTGAGTGGATCGCCAAACGAGACGCCGGACTTCACACTCGCTTGACGATCACGACCGAATTGATCCCCAACATCCCGAAGGAATTATTGACGATGTACGTCACCTTGTCCAACGCCCGGGGACCGTCGGTGACCAACCCCGGCAACTGGCATTCGGGGTCCAATTCATCCACATTGAGCGTGGGATGGCACAAACCGTCCTCGAACGCGGGCAGGTTTCCGCACAGTTCGAGCGTGCCGGCAGCCCCCATGGCGTGGCCAATGTAGCTCTTTGTGTTGTTGAATCGGGTCCGCGGGCTTCCCTGAAAGACTTCGGCGAGTGCCTGGCATTCTTGGATATCGCCGCTGGAAGTTCCGGTGGCATGCGTGCTCACGATATCGGCTTGCTCGGGAGCAATGCCCGCTCTGCGGAGCGCGAGGCGGACGCATTCGGCTTGCCGCTGGGGGTTGGGAAGCACGAAGTCCGTGGCATCGCTGTTGATGGAGTAACCTACAAGTTCGCCATAAATCTTCGTGCCCCGGGCTGCCGCGCGCTCATACGTTTCCAGGACGCAGATACACCCCCCTTCGGCGACCACGATGCCATTTCGTGCGCGGTCGAAAGGGCGTGACGCCTTGGTGGGATCTTGGTGTTCGGCGAGTGCCCCTTGGCTGCGAAAACTGGCGAAGATTCCAAAGGTGTGAATGCTTTCGGAAACTCCTCCGGCCAAGGCAACTTCACATTCGCCGAGCCGCAACATTTGCGCGCCTTGAATTAGGCCGACATTGCCTGCCGCGCAGGCGGCGCCCAAGGTGTAGTGCGGTCCGGTGATTCCCAAATTCAGCGAGATCTCTCCCGCCGGATTGTTAGCCACCGTCCGCGGATTATGGTGGTGCGACCAATACTTCGTGTCGTAGTCGTAGCCCTTGATCTCGTAGATCTCGTTCTCGGTTTCAACGTTGCCGTGCTCCGTTACGCCGACGTACACACCTACCTGAGCCGGATCGACATTCGCCCAGTCCAGTCCCGAGGCTTCGATCGCCTCGCGGGCGCAATAAATTCCGACGCTGCCGGCGCGGGTCCCACGCCGCACCTCTTTACGCTTCTGGTATTTGAGATCGTCGAAGGTGCAGACACCGGCCAAAGTCTTGCCGACATAGCGAATTTCATAATCGCGCACGCCGCTGCGGCCTTCCAAGAGTCCCTCCCGGAACTCGCACAGCGAATTTCCGTTGGGCGACGTCAGCCCAATGCCTGTAATGACCACGCGCTGGCTGTTTGGAAGGCTAGCGATCATCCCGATTTCCCCAACTTCCCCACGGCGAAACTTTGAAGCTAACGATTCGCCATTTCATCCGCAAGCGCGAACGAGCCCCGGATACTCCCGCTGGAGTCACCGCCAATTTTTTGCGTTCCTCCGAACTCCTTTCAAGACGGCGAAAGCGTCAATACTAGCGGTCTTTCCGTAGAAACAGCGCCGGCCAGTCGCGTTTGGCATGTATCACGTCCGAAATCTCAATCCCGCCGGAGATGGGGTAATAGAAAATGATGTAATTGGCGGCAGGCGGGCCGGGCACGAACATGCGCAGATGAGGACGCAAATCGTGGCGAGATACTCCGGCTTCCGGGTTTTCTCCCAGCAATTCACAGGAGGCGAGCAGGGTGTCGAGAACACGCTCGGCGGCGGAGGGATTGTCGGCTGCGATGTAGTCGGTGATCTGCGTCAGGTCGTCGAGCGCCTGGCGGGAAAGGCGAAACGTTCTATTCGACATGAGGGCCGGAGACCTCTCCGCGTACCCGTTGCTTGAGGTCGTTGAACAGCCCGCGCAGGCTGTCGGAGTCGAATTCCACGTACTCGCCCTGATCGAGTTGGCGGCGACTATGCGCCAGCCGATCAGTTAGCGCCCTCTGCTGTCGGAGTAGGCCGATCCCCGCATTGAGTGCTTCCTGGCGGTCGCGGAACCGCCCGGCGGCAATCTCCTGCTCGATGAAATCTTCGTTCTCACGAGACACATCGCTCGCCATGTTCGGATTATTTCTCCTTTCGAATCCAGGATACCACATCCCCGAAACAGGGGTCAAAACATCGTGCACACCTGCTCCGCCGTGCGGAACACCGTCAAGGCTTGCTCCGTGGAAAACATAAGACGTTCAGTCGATCCGAAGACGTAATCACGAAAGCGCCCCCCATGACAGCGAGATTTCCGCTTTGCAGTCCCAATCCTTCCAGGCGAAAGGGCTGCTCCACCGGTCGGCCCGACTCCACTCCGATGACCTCGATCTCATTGCGGGAGGTAGGCCAATAGATCTTGTCTCCCGAGACCAAACCTTGGGCATAACCCAGAGATTGCCGTGCGATGGGCCAACTCCAACGAAGGGTGCCCGTGTCTACGTCCAGGGCATGTAACCGCTTTCCCGAGACGATCAACTTTCCCGGAGAAACCCCTAGTAAATCCACGCACGGTTCGTCTTCCAGCGGCGTGGTCCACCAAAGGCGGCCTGTGTCGGGATCGATAGCGAAGACTCTCCGCATTCTGGCGGGAGCCACGAAGAGTCTTCGATCTGCGATCAGACACGGATCCGCATGATCTGGTGCGGCACTCGCCGAATCATGCTCTTGCTGTTCATCGCGTGGCAGGACGCGCAGCCAGCGTATCCTGCCAGTCGCCGTGTCCAGCGCCACGACGGTTCCCACACCCGTGTGGTAATACAGCGTATCCCCATGCATGGTAAACAGTCTCGGCACGACCGTTTCCTCGCTTGAGCCCCCCCGAGGCGGCATGCTGGCACCAATGAACTGCCGCCAGACGAGTTCTCCGGAAGACACGTCATGGGCCTCCACGAACAATTCATGCATGGAGGCGGTTCGTCGCAAGCCCACGAACGCCAGGGAACCGTCACATAACGGCGTTCCCTCATACGCCCAGCCTTCATCCGCGAAGCGTTCCTCGTCCTCGCTGGAGGGGAGTTGCCAGGCCAGTTTCCCTTCCATGGAGAGGTCCAAACACACAATCCGCGAAAGCGTGGCCACCGACCGCATGTTCGAGGGACGGTGCGATGAAGCATGCCCAGTCCGGGCCAAAAGGTGGTTGCCACACACCGTGAGAGTGTGAAGAGCGGAGCCGCTGTCGCGCGGAGGTTTGGAGCTTTGGTCGGAAGGCGGCCGATAGATGCGGGCTTCGCCGGAGGTTCCCCACGCCGGCTGCCCCGTGATGAGGTCCCAGGCATAAATGCCTTGTACTGTGCTCAAGAATACATAATCCCGTTCGCCGAGCCGAGTTTGCACGGGATGATACGCGGGAAACGGCGTCTCGGGTGGTTTGCCGTCACCCGCTTGACGTGGCCGGGAAAAGAGACCCGAGCGCGGCACGATTCGCGGTTTGGGCAAGCGCGCCGTCCAGGCCACACGAGCAAAGTTCACGTGACTTGGCCTGGGGCATCGCGCCGGATTTCCGCGATAGGTCGTCCATTCTCGATCCGCCCGCCGGGCTTCGGGAGTGTCAGCATTGAGCAATTCCGTCAACCTGGCCACGTAGGAAACCTCGCGCCCTCCCCACTTGCCCATGGCGTCGGGGTGCGCGTCACGCAGATGCTTGAGATGCCGAGCCGCCTCCTCGCCGTGGCCTTGCCAAATCGCCGCCAAGGCGAGTCTCGCCCGGACATCCGCGACGGAGAGATCGCTATCGGGATACTCTCCCAGCAATACCTCCGGCGTGGCCCTCACTTCCCGATTCGGTATCTCGGAATTTGTAATTCGTGATCCAAGTTCTGCCTTGAAGGCAGGAAAGATGCGTTCCCAATAGCTTTTCGCGGCATCGAATTCGCCGTTTTGCAGTGAGATATCTCCCAATGCCAACAGCGCGTCATCTCCCCAACTGCTGGCGAAGAATTGCTCTGAGAGTTGCCGGAGCTTTCGGGGATTCCGCTCCTCGACCGCTTGAAGGTATTGTTCCTGTACAATTCGATCCACACGCCGCCGGTAGGCCTGACGCCCCGCCAGAGGGAGCCGACATATCGTGAAGTGCACGAAGTTCCGCACCGGCCAATAGAGCCTAGAATCTTCCACGCGGACCAGTAGTCCATCGTGCTCTTCGGCCACGCGATCCAGGATGTCGAACGCGTCGTCCCATAGTCCTTCTTCCAGGAAGTCATGGGCCGTGGCCAACTCGACTTTTCCCTGCTGGGAAAGTTCGGGAACTCGCGATAAATCACTGGCGATGGCACAGCGACATGCAGCGATGAAGGCGGCCGCGAAGCATACCCACCTTCGCGCGCGGTGGTCTCTGCTGAGCCCGGCGGAGATGCCGCGAGACGGGCGTGGCCGTGAGAGGATCAGACGTTCAATTTCAACGCCAAACAACAAAACGGATACACCCCATGGTTCACGCGAGACTCGCGACCCGATCGACGCCCGAAGTCGAGTAAGCGTGCGGTATGGTCGTAATGTCTCTGGAGATGGAATCGCGACTTCTTTGAACTTCAGCCGCTCCAACCCTCCAGTAGCCGGCCAATGTAAAACAAGCTAAAACCCAGAACCATGAGTAGTAGCATGTTGCGTACCGAGACTCCCGTGAGCTGCATGGCCATCCCCACTGGAAGGAGAATCAGGCCCAGTATCTCCAAGGTTCGCCCGAGCTGCCGCATAGGGAAATGGATGTTCCAAAGATGATAGCGTGAAACCTCTCGGAAACCGGGCCGAGGATGCCCGGATTCAACATGCCAAGTTTGGCGAAGAAGTTCGTGAACGTCCACCCACCGATTTGCTCAACGGCCAATTACTAAAGATGTGGAAAGTGATTTCTCGCGCGATGCGGCTCCGTTGCCCCGCCTGTGGCGAGGGCCTTCTTTTCCTCGGCTGGTTTCGCATGGCCGAGTCGTGCCCGAACTGTGGCCTCTTGTTTTCCCGGGAGCCTGGTTTCTATCTGGGTTCGATTTACGTGAACTACGGGCTGACGGCGTTGCTCGTCACCGTGGGCTACTTCGCCATGTTTTTTGGCGACGTGCTTTCTGACCCGCAGCGGCTGGGAATCTTGATCGCATTCAGTATTCTGTTTCCACTTTGGTTTTTTCGCTACGCGCGGGCACTCTGGTTGGGGTTCGACCAACTCTGGGATCCCCAGGATCATGCTGCTGGAGGTAGACAGCACAAGCCGCCAGCCAAACCGCCCACGTCGTGAGAAAAGCTAACGAGCCGTCGCCCCGAAGTGAGGCAACTTCCCAAAAGGACATTTGGGGTATAACCACGGTTGGTCCCAAGCTTTGGGGTCTGGATGACCGTCACCTGGAAGCCGGAAGAATTTTTTTTCGGATGATGGGGAAAGATATCTGACCATAGTTCCCGGAATAGCCCAGTTTTTTTAAGCGACTGGAGCTCGCCAATTTGCATGTGGAACGTGAGATGGACAGTGTCCAGTATTTGTAAGTTATTTTTCAATAATAACTTGTGTTATTTCTCTAGGTCTGGAATCATCGCTTGTGGTAACACTGAGATCGAATTCCACAAAATATTCGGCGGACTGACCGGAACTTCTTTCCGAGGGTACCTGTTTTTCATGTGCCTTGACGCGATCGCGGTAAAGTTATATTATGAATCGGTTTCGGAAATTCGGATGAGGAAATATTCCCATCCCCGAGAAGATCGATCGCTTCGGATTTCCGCCTGCCGACCAACACGATAACTACGAATCTCATGCCAAATGGCTGAGAATTCGGCGAAAAAAATGCGGTGTCTCATTGCGTTCCTTGACTCCGCATTTTTACCACGTAGAGTGGAAGGAAGGATGTACTTGGTCAACCAGGAATAGGTTTGCGCAGGTCTGACCCGTACAAGACTGATGGAACGACGAAGGGTGATCAGCCGTCGTTGCTCACTCGGTGGTTTGCGCTCTGCCGTCGCAGACGTTCGGCATACTGCCTAGAAACTCTAAAGGAAGTGGGTCATGTTGGTTCTATCGCGGAAGAAGAACGAAAGTATCATCATAAACAACGACATCACGATTGTCGTCGTGGAAATTCGCGGCGACAAGGTGCGACTTGGCGTGGAAGCTCCCAAGGAAGTTCCCGTCCATCGCCAAGAAGTTTATGAAGCGATTCATCGCGGCGAAAACACAACCACGGAAAACGCCGACCGAGCCACCACCGACATCGACGGTGCTGACGACGCCACTGCGTAGCTCTTCAGGTTACGGCGATCCCTGCGAACGTCAAGTACCATCTTTCATGTTCGTGTAAAAAATCGCCTGACTGCGGAAAACCGGGATGGAGTCCCCTTGTTTTTCGTGCCCACCTCTCTCATTCGAGAGTGACTGTATCACACCTGCCGAGCACGACAGGTTCTTCTTGCCGCGGTTGGATGCTGCTTTCCGCCGCCTTCGAACCTGGGAGTCTTGTCAAAAAGACCTTACTGACACGTCCTCACCGTTCGGAAGGCAGCGTTGTGGTTTTTCCTACGCTGGAAGGTGCGGGTCCTTGGATGGCGCACTAAGATAACTGCGTTCCGGTCGATCCGTCGGTTCCATTCTCTCGTTATCCGGGCGGCATGGCGCTGAGCGACTCTTGATTCCGATGACTATCATGCCCGAAATGTCTTCGCGTTTGTCCGAGATTCGTGGAGAAACCGAAGCCTGGTTGCGCGGCGCGGGCGCACTTTGCGATGAAACTCGAGGCAGTCCGCAAGACTTCCTGGAGGCGATTGAACGGGGTATCGCGCTGAGGAGGCAATGGGACCGGTTGCTACCTGAGGATCCTTTGCGACTCGACTTGCTCCGGTCACTCACGGGCCTCCAATCGCAATGGGCGGAAATCTCCAGCGGAACGGAAGGCTTGCTTGTGGGCAAGCTCTCCTCACGGCCATCCTTCGAGGGCATCGA
Organism: Pirellulales bacterium; assembly: GCA_028289405.1. Classification (GTDB taxonomy): domain Bacteria; phylum Planctomycetota; class Planctomycetia; order Pirellulales; family JANQPP01; genus JANQPP01. Next base: position 77,889 of record JANQPP010000176.1, on the reverse strand, counting down.
ACAATCGCCCGGCAATACCGTGGCACCCACGACGCCAAGTGGCGAAGTTGATTCTCCACCCGGTTCTCCTGGAGCCGAACAACCTACAGATGATTCGGTCAACCTGGACCAACTCTGGGACCACTACCTGGAAGTTCAGATACAAGGCTCGGATCGCTATTTGGCCTCGTTGCTCGCCGCTCCTCAGGAGGAATCCCTCTATGCGCTGGAAGCGTTTCGCGACGACTTGAATTGGCTGTCCGTGTTGGTGGAAACGCATCGAGGCAATTCGGGACCCGACCTTTTGTCCCGCATTTTGGCTGAACATGAGACACTTACGGCAAACCTGAGAGATGGCCAAGAACTGAAATCGCGAGCGCAGCGGAATGAATCCGTGAACGCGACGCGCGACGCGGAATCTTCCGATGACCGATTGCAGAACCTGCGTGTGGAAGCTCGTGAAATATCGAGGCAGCTCCAAAGGGATGTTCTGCGCAGGCAAGCGCAACTGCTTGAGGATTGCGAGCCGGCGGATTCGACGGAAGAAGCGCTCCAGCGATGGCAAACCGCCAGCACCTTGTCCACGGCCTTGGCAGGGCTGGACATGCCGGGCGAAGTTCACGAGTCGCCAAATATTCGTGGAACGGCTTGCCAAAACTGGCGGGAACAGGTGCAACGATTGCCTGAACAAGAGTCGCGCGAAGCGATCTTTGCCGCGGCGGATCAATGGATGGATATCGCCTCGGAAACGATCACGTTCATTGAGGAGCATGCGGCCGACCAAGCCGTACGGTCGCTGGAATGCCTCTCCGAGGATCTAGAAGTATGTCTCGAATCGGTCGAACATCTCGGCAAATCGAATTCCAGTCCTGCCGACGATCAGAAGGAGGTGAGGCTCTATCGCCGTCGACTGCTCCGGCAGCGCAAGTCCGTGCGGGGTGAACTCCAAGATCGCCGCCTGCTCCTGGGAATGCGCCGCTGGCTAGGCCCGCGCGGCGTGGTCTGGTTCGAAGCGTTCATGTTTGCCGTGTTGATCTTTTTTACGGTGCTCGTCGCCGCGGATGCCTGGATCTCGCATTTGGTGGCCAAATCCTCGGGAACCGTGGCCCTTCCGGCGGGACTCTCGCAGCCCACTCTTGGCGACCAATCCTCTCCGCCACGACCGGGTGCAGCCCTTTTTGCCTGGCTTGATCTGGCGGTGTGCGGCGTGTTTTTCAGCGAATTCGCTTTCAAATGGTTTCTGGCAAGAGAGAAGTGGCTTTACTGGAAGCGGTATTGGCTCACCGGATTGGTGCCGGCACTTCCGGTCGGTTTTCTCGAATATTCAAGCCGCTGGATTCTCGCCAGTGAAACGGGCGGCATGCTCGTGGCGGCAAGAGCCCTTCGATACCTGAGGCTGCAACGCCTGACGATGTGGCTACGCGCAGCGCGCCCCCTCGCTCAGGCGGTGCGCCTGTTGAGCCTGCTCTTTCGAGCGGGGGATCGCTCGGTTCGTGTTTTGGCGCCCGTGCTCAACCGAAACCTCGTGTTCTTTGAAAATCCTGCCGACCAAACCGAGGAAGCCCGACACCGCGTGGAGTTGGCCGGCCTGCGTGAGCGGTACATCTACCGCGTCGCGGAAACACAGTTCTCACGCCCGTGGGATGAGCAGTTAGCGCGAGTGCTCTTTCGCCTTCGAGACTTATCGACGATGGCGGCCGCACCCCATGTTTACCTGGGTCGTGCCGCGAAGGTGGACGCCGCCGCCGGGCGCGAGGTTCCCGTGGAAAGCGCGATTGCCCGCCTGGTGACGGCCACACCCGCCAGCGTCGCGGAGCATTTTGGCGTCCAAGCAGCCCAGAGCATTGTCCGTACGTGCGGCGTGTTTGACTTGCCCGGCTTGAGGCGTTTGCCCGGCGTGCGGGACCTGGTGGAATCGCTGCGGCTGGCCAGTCCCCTGGAAGCTGCTGCCGCCGCGGCCAACTGCGTGGGCGGCTGGTGCCATTGGTTGGCGGATCGTACGTATTGGGTCACCGACCTGCACGGCACGCTGACCGCTCCTCAACTCGTGGATTCGATCGGATCGTGGTTAGTGAAAAGCACGGCGCGCCCCGCCATGCGATTGCTCGTGCTCGGCAGCGGCGCATTGGTCCTGTTTTCGTTGACGGCGCTGATTCCGGTCGGAGCGGTGGAGGAAGCGTCCAACTCAATGCAAAAACTAGTCGGTACTCCGCTGATCGTCTTGGGGGGAATCTGCCTCATCCCCTTAAGCCTTGGCATTTGGATGCGCCGGATTGCTGGGGAGGCCAGCGAGTTTTACGACCACGTGGCGGAGGCCCACTTCCTCGCCGCCACGAAGCATGTGAAACGACGCTATGCGGAACCTTGCCGAACTACTTATCTGCGACGCGTTTCGCTGCGCGACGACCAGCGATCCTCGCCCTTGACAGCAGCTTCTCCGGACGATTCAGCCGACGGGGGCGCGCCACCCGCCCACGCCGCTCGTGTTAACTTCGAGAATTATTTGATGCGGTTGTGGGAAGACTACTTGGATTCAGCCCCCTTTCATGAAAGCGACACGAAAACCACGAATCATCTGCTGGGCAATCTTGCCTTGCACGGCATTCGGCGAACGCGGCTCGGTCTCAGGCGATCCGAATTGCGTTCCTTGCGACGGCTGCGCCTGGACCCGACCCAAGCCAAATGGTGGGGACCCAACTTGTGGTTTCGCTGCCTTTCCACCAGTTTGGCACAAAACACGGCCAAGCTGATCATCGACTACAACCTGCACGCCATCCCCCTGCAGCAGCTTCCCAGGGTGACGCCCGAACAACGTCGTAAATACGACCAGTGGCTCGCGAAACGGCTCCATTCCGACGAAGATTCCCCCGATTTATCCACCGCTACTGGCGAGGCAAAGGGCCGCAGAGAGCCGGTCGAAATCCCTCTTCAGGGGCATGCCTTCACCGCTTTGAATTTTCTGTCGAAAGATCCCGATCTGGATCGGCTCGTACAGCAGCAGTTCGGTGACACCGCACTCGAAGCCTTGCGACGCGATCGCTGCCGCAATATTCGGCGGGTCTTCGGGACCTATCCAGTGCACCGGCTCAGAAAGGAACACCGAACTTGGAACCCCTTCGTGGCCTACCAGCGGCATCTGCGCGGAGGGCGTATCCTTTGGCTGCCGGCGAAGCTGCTCTGGTGGTCGGCGGCTGCCCTGTGGCGGCTGATTCGAGCGGCGATGCGGGTCGTGCAGGAGGTCCGGCAACCGGCGGTTCGCGAGGATTCCGGGGCGGCGCGGGTGTCCTCCTTTCGAATCGCCCGACGCAAACTGCACCGCATGCGGAAACCGGTGTTTGTTGAATGCCTCAAGTTGCGGGCCGCCTTCGATCCGGAATATTTGGGCGTCGCCTTCCCCGGCGGATTGGAGGGGGCGGGCACGGTCGACACGGCGTCTGGATCCGCGACTTCGTATCCTCTGTATCTGCACGACCTCGAAGCCATCGGGCCCAACCGCTCAATCCACAAGCGATTGCGGGACCAAGAGTCTCTAATCCGCGAGCAAATGAGGGACTTGCAGGAATTGTTATCGCGGTGCGAAATCCGCTTACGGGACGAAAGAGCCCGCCAAGCCGTCGCGCTGGCCTACATGACCAACCATCGCGGCCTGCGAGAAGACCTGGAGGCCTGGGCTGTCGTCGATGCAATCGTTGAAGCTCACGCAGACGGCCAATACCCATTAACACGCCGACGTGCAGGAAAGTTGAGGAGCCGTGTGGCTCGCCACCGTTTTCGTCGGTTGCTCGAAGACGGAAAATTCGGCAGTTTCGACGCCGACCAAATCCAGCGTTGGTTGCGCGTTACTGACTTTGCCGATTCCCGCTTGCGAAGCGCCGTGAAAAGGCTCTCTCGAGACCGATTCAACACTCGGCATGAGTCATGGCTAGCCTTGTGGCGAGAGAGAATTTTAGCTCTTGCTACGGACTCGGAGATTTGGAGCGAACAGCTCCGCACGCTCCGGGCGATTCAAACCCTCACCGTGATCGACTTGCACGTTTATCGCAACCTGATTCAAGATCTAGGAGAGTATGGAGAAACACGTTCCCCTCGCCAGCGGATACCGCCCGGCGGAATCCCTTCGCACGGAGATGACTCGTCGCAAGGTGCGTTGCCACAAAACCTTGTGCAGCTTGACGCAACCTCCGCGAGAGGACTATAAACTTTAGGGTGACTTGTTTCGCTTCCCGAACTGCTTGGCGGGAAACGCGGTATTTCGGGATTGCGTCACTCGGTACAGAATCTTCTCGAATTGGGGTGGCCGTGCGGTCGCCACACTTGCTCATACTCATAATTGGATAGCTCGTCACGTTCAGCGGGGCACTAAACCGATCGCCTCCGCCAGGCTAATCATAAACCCTTGATGGTTGGGTCGTTCATGCCCCCGATTGTCATTGATGTACGCAACGCCGACGATTTGCGAGATGTGGTCCATCGCGCCGTGGAGGCTTTGGCCGCGGGGAAGATTGTCGCCTTCCCAACCGAGACCGTCTACGGCCTCGCGGCCAGCGCGCTGTGCGAGTCGGCGGTTCTGAGGTTGCGTGAAATCAAGGGTCGGGCGGCGCACCAGCCCTTCGCGCTGGGGATCAAAAGCCTCGACGACGCCATGGATTACGTGCCCGATCTCAATCCCCTGGGCCGACGAATCGCCCGAAGATGCTGGCCGGGACCGATTACCTTGGTGCTCAAAAACGGCCACACCGATAGTCTGATTCAACAATTGCCCATCTCCGCCCAAGAAGCGTTCGTCCCTCACGGGTATCTGGGCATTCGCGTGCCAGCACATGATCTCTTGCAGCAGGTCCTGCAAATCCTCGTCGGCCCGGTCGCCCTCACTAGTGCCAATCGCCACGGTGCCCAAGACGCCTTAACAGCCAAGGAAGTCCTGGAATCGATGGACGACGACGTGGATATGGTTCTGGATGACGGTCGGAGCCGTCTGGGCCAGCCGTCCACGGTCGTACGCGTCGATGGCGACAAATACGAAATACTGCGGGAAGGCGTGGTCCCCCAGCGGACGCTAAAAAGGTTGGCCAGCATGCATATTCTTTTTGTCTGTACCGGAAATACCTGCCGCAGCCCCCTGGCCGAGGTCATTGCCAAGCAGATGATCTCCCAGCGGCGGGGATGCTCAGTGGAGGATCTCGAAGAGAATGGCGTGATCGTGATGTCCGCGGGTATCGCGGCCATGATGGGCTCCAAACCGAGTGCCGATGCCGTGGTCACCGCGAAAGATCTCGGACTTGACCTATCTCAGCATGCCGCCCAGCCGCTGACCGCCACGCTGGTCCGGCACGCTGACCAGATTTTTACGATGACCAACGGCCATCGCGAAGCCATCCTGGCCCAATGGCCCGAAGCGCATGACCGCATCCAATTGCTGTTGCCCGATTCACGGGACGTCGCCGACCCGATCGGCCAGCCACAAGAATGCTATAAGGAGTGCGCCGAGCAGATTCGCGGCGCACTGAAGACCAGAATTGACGAGATGTTTACGTGATGGACCACAACCGTGGGGATTTCGCACACAACGCGTGCCAAGGGATCGCCACTGCGGCCCACCGGCGAACCTCAGGTGGACTCCATTAGCGATTAATCGGATACAACGGGAGATTGGACGGCCATGCGGATAGCCGTGGGAAGCGACCACCGGGGAATTCAAGTCAAATCCAAGATAACGGAACTGCTTGGCCGCTTGGGCCATGACGTCACCGATGCCGGCGTGCATGAATCTAACCCCGTCGATTACCCCGATATCGCGGTGAAAGTAGCCAATCTGGTGTCGCGGAAGGAAATAGACCGGGGCATTCTCATCTGTGGCACCGGGCTGGGCATGTGCATTGCCGCCAATAAGATCCCGGGCGTGCGGGCCGCGCCTTGCCACGACGACCTGACGGCGGAGATGAGCCGCCGCCACAACGACCTGAACGTGCTCTGCCTCTCCTCGGACATCCTGGGTGAGAAACTGATTGACCGCATGGTCGAGATCTGGCTGACCACCGAATTTGAGGGAGGCCGCCATGGCCGCCGCGTGGACAAAATCAGCAAGTTGGAAGAAGGCCGTTGAATAGCGCGGCGGCGTGTCATTTCGCCGCGCGCCGGAAAAGGTAATGGAGTGCAGCCGTCGGATTCGCTTCTGCCCGAAAGAGTTGCCAGACCTCCAAACCAGCCCAGCGTGAATGGCATCCGTGTAAAGCGTGATAGCTACGCGACAGGATGGAGCCTAGCTGGCAAACGTCATCCTTCTCCCCCTAGCAACGTCATGTCCGCCGAATCTCCGTTGGAGGAGGGCATCAAGGATGGCTGTAAATTCCGCTGCGCCTGAGTCAATGTCACCAGTCATTCCATTGCGGAGAATTGGAGCTTTTTGCGCCGATTACGTGGTCTGTGCCTGCTACGGAGCGGCTATTTTCGGCGTCGTGCTACTCTCGAACGGCGGTCGTGTTCCACAACGCGCCGTCCATCCGCTGGCGGGACAGGCCATCGGACTCTTCTCTTTGACGATTCCTGTCATTTTGTACTTTGCGATCTGCGAATCGAGCCGCTGGCAGGCAACGATTGGAAAACGCCTGCTTGGGCTTCGCGTGCAGGACATGTCTGGAAACCGGCTGCCATGGCGAAAGACGCTGGTGCGAGCACTGCTGAAGTTTCTTCCCTGGGAACTCGGACACACCGTCGTGCATCAACTTGTGTCCGGTGGGACGAACGATGTTCCTCTTTGGGTTTTGACGCTGCTTGCCATCGCTGTTTTACTCGATGTGTGGTATCTGGTTTCGATGTGGTTCGGTAATGGTCGAACGGCATATGATCGTGCATCGGCGGCACAGGTTGTTATCGCCCGCAGTTAAGCCCAAAATGAATTGCAGAGGATATCTGCCGTTCTTCCCAGCCAACGTCGTAAAAAATTTTCTGGAAGGCCTTGACTTATACAGACCAGTCTGTATAATTATCGCATGGGAAAGACGAAAAGCAAAACCTCGCACGCCAGAAAACGGCTCATCGAAACTGCCGAGCGGCTCTTCTATGCTGAAGGGATCCATTCGGTTGGCATCGACCGGATCATTGCTGATGCAGGTGTCGCCAAAATGACGCTTTATAACCACTTTTCCTCCAAGGACGATCTGATTCTCGCCGTCTTGCAATACCGGGAGGAACAGGTCAACGAAATGTTCACCAAGTCGATGGAACGTCACCTACGCAAAGGTATGAGCCGACTCGAAGCATTCTTTGCTGCCTTGAAGGAGTGGTTCGAGAGTTCAGGATTTCGGGGCTGTTCATTTATCAATGCAACGGTAGAGTTGGCCGACGGAGGCCACCCGGCTTCACAGTTCTCGGCGGCGCACAAGGACCGGCTGCACGAGATGTTGCGGGAATTCATTGTGGAGGCCGCCGGAAACAAAGCAGCGACTATCGCCCCCGCTGTATCACTGTTGGTGGAGGGGGCCATTGTGACCGCCGTGATGGAGCAATCATCCAAGCCGGCTGACGTGGCGCGGGACGCTGCTCTGGCTCTCGTCTCGAAAACGTCGCGGAAACGCTCGTAAGGACTCACTTTTTTTGCTGTCAAATATACAGACCTGTCTGTGCTTTGCAAGGAGAAGCGAAATGTCGTCATCAACGCCCGCAAATACTGAAAACCCCACCATCGTATACGGTTCTGGGCGAAAACCCGACGCCGCCATCCCCCGCCCTGGGGTGGACCTCCAAAAGGGCAACGTCGCGGTCGTCGTCACCGATCCACAGATCGACTTCCTGAGCCCACAGGGCGTAACTTGGTCGGTCGTCGGCCAAAACGTCACGGAGAACAACACCGTCGAAAACCTTGGGCGGTTGTTCGCGGCTTCCAAGGAAAACGACGTGGCTTTGTTCATCAGCCCTCACTACTACTATCCGCACGATCACAAGTGGCGGTTCGAGGGTGCGCTGGAACGGTTGATGCACGACATCAACATGTTCGACCGTCAAAGTGCGCTCGATCTCACGAACTTCGAAGGTTCGGGCGCGGATTGGTTAGAGCAGTACAAGCCGTTCATCAACGACGATCAGACTGTCGTCACTAGCCCGCACAAGGTCTACGGTCCTGAGTCTAATGACCTTACTCTCCAACTGCGCAAGCGAGGTATCGATCAAGTGGTCCTCGCCGGAATGTCCGCCAATTTGTGCGTCGAATCCCATCTGCGGGAACTTTTGGAGCAAGGCTTCGAGGTCGCCGTGGTTGGTGACGCGACTGCAGCGGCGCAGGTGCCAGGCTACGACGGCTACGATGCGGCGATCACCAACTTCCGTTTTCTAGCCAGCGACCTGTGGAGTACCGATGAAGCGGTCGCTCGGCTATCGGAACTTCGGTAACGACGAACTTCAGCAATCTCTTTTTCGTTCACCCTCTTACTTTGGAGACTGAACCATGGCCACGTTCACGAAGACTGGAATCGCATTGGCTCTCGCTGCCGTGATTTACCCCGCCTCGTTGGGCTTTGCGGCTGAGCCGAAGACGCCACTCCCGCAGGTCTTTTACCGCACCGTCAAGATCGACGGTCTCGATATTTTCTACCGCGAAGCCGGTCCCAAAGATGCACCCACGGTGCTGTTATTGCATGGCTTCCCTACCTCGTCACACATGTTCCGCGAGCTGATTCCAGCGCTGGCCGACAAGTACCACGTCGTTGCCCCCGACTATCCTGGATACGGCTCCAGTTCCATGCCGTCCGTGGACGAGTTTGAGTACACGTTCGACAACTTGGCGAACGTGGTCGAGAAGTTCACCGAATCGGTCGGTTTGAAGAAGTATTCGATCTATCTGATGGACTACGGAGCGCCGGTTGGCTTCCGACTTGCCGCGAAGCACCCAGAGCGAGTGGACACACTGATCGTGCAAAATGGAAACGCCTACGAGGAAGGCATCGACAATGATTTCTGGAAACCGATCAAGGCGTACTGGAAGGCTCGCACCAAGGAACAAGGAGACGGATTGCGATCCCTGCTGACGCTGGAAGCAACGAAGTGGCAATACACCCACGGTGTCCGCAACGTGGAAACCATTAGCCCCGACACCTGGGGGCACGTCCAACCGCTGCTAGATCGTCCCGGCAATCAGGAGGTTCAACTTGCCCTCTTTTACAGTTACGGCAGCAATCCGACGCTGTACCCGATATGGCAAGAATACTTCCGCGAACATCAGCCGCCAACGCTGATCGTGTGGGGGAAGAATGATGCGATCTTCCCTGCGGCAGGCGCCCACCCCTATAAGCGTGACCTCAAGAATTTGGAATTCCATTTGCTTGATACGGGACATTTCGCTCTGGAAGAGGATGGAGTGAAGATCGCCACGCTGATCCGCAACTTTCTTGGCACGCAACTGACCAAGTAGGCCAAGACTTCTTCGCAAGTGAATAATACAGACCTGTCTGTGTTGTGGAGGGGAGTCGAGCCGAGTATGTGGCTCGGTTCGACTCCCCGTTTCTCACCCGAACGTAGCCATCCAGACCAATCCACGCAGCAAATAAGGAATCACAAGATGCACGCATATCCGAGCGACATCGCCTTCACTCCCGCCGTCAAAGCCATCCAAACGGAGAAGGGTTCTCGGACTTCCTACTCCAAGATGGAGGCGCGAGGGAGCTGGCAAACGACGGTCACCTCGGAGCTCGAAGCGTTCCTGGCCGATCTCGACATGTTTTACCTGGGCACATCCAGTGCCGATGGTCAGCCCTACATTCAGTACAGGGGGGGTGCGCCTGGATTCCTCAAGGTCATCGACGAAAAGACGCTCGGATTCGCCGACTTCGGCGGCAATCGGCAGTACATCAGCCTGGGAAACCTCTCGGAAAACCCGAAGGCTTTCATTTTTCTCATGGACTACGTCCACAGCCGCCGCATCAAGGTGTGGGGCAAGGCGAAGGTTGTGGAAGGAGACACTGCCCTGGAAGACAGACTCCGTGATCCCGAATATCCTAGCAAGGTCGAAAGAGCCATTCTGATTGAAATCGAGGCATGGGACATCAACTGCCCGCAACATATACACAAGCGATTTCCACATAGAGCAGTCGCCCCAGTCATCGAGCAACTGCAACGGCGAGTCCAGGAACTTGAAGCAGATCTGGCCGTTGCTACAAGCGAAGTTAGTCCCTCCCCGCGCTCCGCTCGATCCCAACCCGCAGCGTGAGCGTCCATGTGCGCCGGGGCAAATGTGACGTTTGCCTGGAACGAGGTTGAAGTTATTCCGCAAAGAATGCCTGCGGCGGTTGCCGGTCTGGATGCAGACCTTCCGGCCATCACCCTTTCTGTTACGATGCTTGTTGTCAGCAGCGTCTTGATCCATCCTCGCGAATACAAACCTTTAGCCGAGAACCATCCTCAATGGAGCCCTCGAATGGCTGAACCAACCGTCGCGAACATTTGTGTCGGAGTACCTGAGGGGAACGACACACTTTTTTTGCGTCGTTCTGTGGCGCCGGTGGCCCCGGTCGTTTCGCGTGAGATTGTACCGTCCGGGTGGGCGGATTCATCGTTTCTACGGTGTGAATTTCTTTACTGGAAAAGAGTTCGTTTGGCCACCATCGCGATCGTATCGGCAATGCCATGCCTGATCTGCGCTGAGAACCGTCCCGGCATGGCCGCTGAACCGGAATCGTCAGCGGAACAAGAATACCGGGTCACGACACCGCCCGCGGAACTCAAGTTGGCCCCGTTCTACAAGAAGTATCTCAACGCAAGCGGATACCCGATTGTCAGTTCGGACAAAGTCAATGATTACGCGCTGAGGGAAGCAGCTTACCTTGTCGATCTGATGCTGTCGGAGCGCCCAGATCTTCGCGAGGCGATGATCACCAGCGGTTCGAGATTGATCGTGATTGCACATTCGGAGTTTACGACGGACATTCCCGAGTACTCACATCTAAAACCGAAAGACTACTGGGACGCACGGGCGCGCGGATTGGGGGGCTCTCGCGAGGAAGCAGTTTGTTCTTGCGCCGAGGAGAATGTTCTTGCTTACGAGGGGGATCCTTACTCCACGGAGAACATTCTGATCCACGAATTCGCTCACAACATCCACTACCGTGGCATGATCCATCTCGATCCGACGTTTGATGATCGTCTTCGCGGAACCTACGAGCGAGCCATGGCTCAGGGCTTGTGGAAAAGTAAATACGCTTCGGTCAATCCGGCCGAGTATTTTGCCGAGGGTGTGCAATCGTGGTTCAACAACAACCGACCGCCCGATCACGACCATAACCACGTGGATACGCGGGAAGAGCTGCGGGAATACGACCCTGGATTGGCTTCCATTTGTGAGGAAGTATTCGGCAAGACGAAGTTGGTTTACACCAAACCGACCACCCGGCTGGAAGGCCATCTGGCCGATTACAATCCTGAGAAATCACCGAGTTTCAAATGGCCCGAAAAGCTTGCGAAGATGAAACAGAAAATCCGAGAGGATGTTAAGAAACGCGGTGACAACCGGCAACAAGAGTACAAGAATTAAAGTGCTCTCCGTATGCAGTTGACACCTCTTGCACTTTGGCCCATTCCAAACTCGCAGCGGCCACATTAACCGTTACGATAGGTGAGAGCTGCCTGCGGCGCGCGGCGTGTAGTGCCAGAGCATTGTGGCGCGCAAGACGAGCGCCTGCTACTTCTCCGCTCTGACGATGAAAAGCTTTAGGCGTGGCCGTTGCGGAGATTGCCCGCCACGACGCAAGCGTTGTGGCCGCCGAAGCCGAAGCTGCTGGGCCTCACGCGCCCGAGCTTCGTTGGAGGGGGTAGTCGAGGTCGCATTTGGGATCCAAAGTTTCGTAATTGATCGGAGGCCGGTAGATTGGAGGTCCCCGGCGACTTTTTCGGAACGGATGCCGAACACGAAAGCCGGCCGTTCCTGAGTCGCGTATCGGCGAGAATGACGTTTGTATTCGTGGTTACTAGCGAACACAAAACGATAATTCGCCGCCAGATTGGGCGACTCGGTATCCACGGGCGGTGTGTCACATCCTCCGCATTTTCTGGGTTCCACGAATCTGTTGAGGTTGTCACCACCTACGCGACTCGGCGGATTTCGGAATTTCACGCCGAAGCGCCCTGGGGCAGTTAACAAACAGATGAACCGCATGAGTTAGTTAGCCGTGTGAAAAAATAACTGCAACGTACCGATCAACTTTAGCGGCGACTCAACCCAATTCCTTGGCGATTGACATTACCTTTATCAAGGTTCCCAAGGTGCGGCCCGTCCCTGACTTACCCACACCCAAAGCTCGTTCGAGCTTTCCACCTAGTTTTGTCTTGTGGAATCCCTCCGGTGCGTAAAAGTAGAACACGTCATTGTGCAGCGCGAATCGCTCGCTCTCCCTTCTCACAGCCTCGAGCATTTCGAGGTCCGGTTGTTTGGGAACGACCTCCAAAAAACCTACCGCTAGCGAGCCCGGCTCGGACATAGCCTCCGGAAACGGATTTTCTGAAATGACCCGCTCCAACTTCTCCAACTCAAGCAGCATCACGAGCGGCTCGAAATCATATGACTTCCCAATCGCCGCGCTAATTCTCGACGCGAGTCTAGCAGCATTCTTTCCTCGATGACGGAATACCGCGTTTCCGCTTGTGCGATAGGTCTTCACATCGCGTGCGCCAAGTTCTTCCAACAGGTGAACCAGTTCCTTCATCGGTAGCCGGTGCTTGCCGACCATGTTGACCCCACGTAACAGTGCAATCCAGGTCTTCATCGATATTGGGATTTCAGTTCTTGTAATGCACACCGCTAGCGTGCACAAAGGATCGCCGCGGTGCCGCACCAAATAACAGCCCTATTAAAGACAAAAATGTCAGCCTGGTGCTTCGGGGTCAGGCAGAATCATTATTGTGCGGTTTTGTCCTGTTGGCTCGCGGCCACCGGGTCTTCCCCCCTCGTAGACATCCCCAGGGCAACTTTCCAAGCACCATCTTCTTGGCGTCGCACGATGAGCAGGCTGACCCCAGAGTCCCTAATCGGTTTGGCATCAACGCCGGGCTTTGGCGTAGCTATGTTCGCGTAAGTGCTCCAAAGGTACCCTAAGTCTCCGGAGACTTCCGTCGTACCCTCGCCAATCTCCGTCGTCCATGTGTAGTCATCTGGATTCAAGCCTATCGCTTCCGCCATCGAGGCCATACCACCGCCTTCTTCTTCAGTCTTCTGGGCTGCAAAGACGTGTTGGTACAGTTCTCGAAGCGCTTCTTTTCCAACGATTGGCTCTTCAAGTGACATAATCACGACCGCGTCATCCGCGTAGCAAGAGAGAAGAAGTTCTGGATCACCCTTGGCCCACGCGGCAGCGTATTCCTCGGCAAATTGTTTGACGGCAACGACGTCTTCGGGTTTTTCAGTTTTCATGGGATCCTCCGACAAGCTTCCATCTGGTCCACCACATCCAGAAAGCGAGAGAGAAACGGCAGTCATAACGCGAATTGCACTTACCATATTGTCAGTGCTCATAAACGCCCCCTTGGTGTGCGTATAAAACACACTCCATCTTCTGGTGGAGTAACTGCGGTCACTAAAATAGCTTAACTGTTCTAAGGCTGCCTTTGATAAATGCAAAATCCGTTCCGCAATCCAGTGACATCTGCGTCGGATTCAAGACATGTCCGGAAATCGGTTCCATCGCACGAAGCAGTTCAGTAAACTGTCGCGAGGGCGTTGTCGGTCCCGTCGGCGCTAACTCAGAGGCGTCTGAACAAACATGTCACCGCCTGCAGTTACGGGGAATCCTGCGAGACACCGGTCACATCAATCTCGGCGGGAAGCGAGAGATGCCTGCGACGCGTGGCGTGTAGTGCCAGAGCATTGTGGCGCGCAAGACGAGCGCCTGCTACTTCTCCGCTCTGACGATGAACAGCTTTAGGCGTGGCCGTTGCGGAGATTGCCGGCCACGACGCAAGCATTGTGGCCGCCGAAGCCGAAGCTGTTGGACATTACCGCCCGCACGTTCCGTTCCTTGGCTTCGTTGGGGGTGTAGTCGAGATCGCACTTGGGATCGGGCGTGTCGTAATTGATGGTGGGAGGAACCTTTCCATCCCGCAGGGCGAGAGTGGCGATGATCAGTTCCACACCCCCGCTGGCCCCCAGCATGTGGCCCAATTCGCTCTTCGTGCTGGAGATCGACAAACGACGCGCGTGATCGCCGAAAACCCGCTTGATCGCCGTCGTCTCCGCCACGTCTCCCAAGGGGGTGCTGGTTCCATGGGCGTTGATGTAATCAACATCCTCCGGCGCCAATCCACCGTCGAAGAGGGCCCGTTCCATGGAGTATGCCGCCCCGGAGCCTTCGGCGTCCGGCTGGGTGATATGTCCCGCGTCGGCACTGGCGCCATAGCCGAGCAGTTCGGCATAAATCCGCGCGCCACGAGCACGGGCATGTTCGAGTTCTTCCAGCACGAGGATCCCGGCACCTTCGCTGAGCACGAAGCCGTCGCGGTCGGCGTCGAACGGCCGACTGGCCGCGGCAGGATCGTCATTCCGCTGGGATAGAGCCCTCATGTTGGCGAACCCGCTGAGGCCCATGGGCGTAATGGCCGCCTCGGAACCGCCGGTGAGCATGATATCCGCTTCGTCGTACTGGATGGCCTTGAAGGCTTCGCCAATGGCATTGGTCGCGCTGGCACAGGCCGTGGCCACGGCGGCATTGGGACCGCGCAATCCGAAATGGATCGACAATTGGCCGCTGGCCGCGTTGACCATCAGCTTGGGAATCGTGAAGGCGGAGACTTTCTCGGGGCCTTTGTGGAGCAGCCGTTCCACTTGGGTCTCGATTTCATGCAGCCCGCCCACGCCCGAACCGAGAATCACGCCCACGCGATAAGGGTCCGTTTGTGTAAATTCCAATCCCGAATCTTGCACCGCGTCCACGCCCGCCACGAGGGCGAATTGCGTGAACCGGTCGATGCGGTTGCTTTCCTTCCCGGAGATGTAACCCTCGGTGGTCCAGTCGTGAATGTCCCCGCCGAAATGGACCTTGAATTCCGAGGAATCAAAGAGCTGGAGAGTGTGAATGCCACTCTCTCCGTTGAGCAGGCGCTGCCAAAACGCTTCGAGCTTGCAGCCCAAAGGCGTGACGACACCCATCCCAGTGATGACAACGCGGCGTTTCATGGAGGAAGATTTACTGCTGGGATTTCTCGATATATTCGATCGCCTGGCCCACGGTCTGAATCTTTTCCGCGGCATCGTCGGGAATGTTGATGTCGAACTCTTCTTCGAGTTCCATGACCAATTCCACGATATCCAACGAGTCGGCACCAAGGTCATTGATGAATTGGGCGTCGTCCTTGACGCGGTCTTTATCGACGCCCAATTGTTCGGCTACGATATCCACCACGCGCTCTTTTACGGAAGCCACTTTCAAGGATCTCCTCACTATGAAAAAAGAGGTATTGAAATTTGTCCAAGTGTATCGGTGGCGAAAGTTTGGCTGAACGTGCCATCAGAACTTACGCACACGGCGATGTTTACAAAAATTTTCTGAATTGGGGCGTGAGGCACGTAAAGACCTCGACGCTGCACATGGGCGCGGACCAAGCCAAAAGCCGGTTTTCTCGTACAAAATAGAGCAATTCCACAAGAAAGGTTAATGATATACCCGCTTTTTTGCGCGGTGTCTAGCTCAGCCCATTGTCTGGGAATCGCCGCCGAGTAGGCTCCCCGTTACCTGTTTCGCTGGCAGCGTTGATTTCTTTCCAAGCCTCGTTATGCGGTCATGCCGCCGTCGATCGTGAGCACGTGCCCGTTGACATAGCCGGCGGATTTGCTGGCCAAGAACAACACCGCGTTGGCGACCTCATCGGTTTGCCCCAACCGCTTCGCCGGGACACGCTTTTTGACCTCCTCTTGCAGGGCCGGACCCAAGGCTGCCGTCATTTCCGTCTCGATAAAGCCGGGAGCAATCGCGTTCACGGTAATCTTACGGCTCCCCAGCTCTCGGGCTACCGTGCGGGTGAAGCCAATCATCCCCGCCTTGGAGGCCGAATAGTTGGACTGGCCCGGATTCCCCATCAGGCCGGAGACGCTCGTGATGTTGATGATACGCCCATACCGGGCTTGCATCATGGGAAAGCTGGCCGCGCGGGTAAACAAAAACGCTCCGCGCAGATTCGTATTCAGCACGGAGTCCCATTGCTCGTCCGACATGCGTGGAATCAAGGTGTCCTGGGTAATCCCCGCGTTGTTGACCAAGATTTGCAAGCCGTCCCACTCGTTCGCGACCTGCTCCACGACCGCGTTGACTTCCTCGGAATTCGTGACATCACAGCCGAACACACCTGCTTCTCCGCCAGCTTTCTGGATTTGGCTGGCTACTTCCTCCAACTTCTCCCGCTGCCGGGCGACGCACGCCACCTTCGCGCCACTCTGGCCCAGAGCCACGGCGATGGCCTTTCCAATCCCTCGGGATGCTCCCGTGACGAGGGCAATCTGTCCGCTCAGGTCCACGCTGAGCATTTCTGTTGCTTGTGCGGCCATCGATTCGCTGGACTCCGTATATATTCCTGAGTTCTGATTACTTGCCTGCTAGCAAGCGATGTTTTCGCAGGGCAAGGAACGGTCCATGCGGCGCAGAAGTCCCCGCAACACGCGGCCGGGACCGACTTCGTAGAAGCTGTCGAATCCGCGACCCAAAAACCACCGCATGGAATCCTCCCAGAGCACTGGTCCCACCAGTTGTCTCACGAGCAGTTCACGGATTTCCTCCGGATTATCGTGCGGCTGGGCATCCACGTTGGAAATGACCGGAATGGCCGGCGAACGCATGGAGACTTCGCTTAACGCTCCGGCCAGCTTATTTCGGGACGGCTCCATCAATTCTGTGTGAAAGGCCCCGGCCACGGCTAGTGGCATCGCCTTCATGGCCCCCTCGGCTTCGGCGATCTCCGCCGCTTTTTCACAAGAGGCATTGTGCCCGGAAACGACGATATTTCCCGGACAGAGGAAGTTGGCGATGCCGAGCACTTCACCCGGCTGTCGGGCACGATCGCAAATGGATTCCACTTGCTCTCGCTGCAAACCAAGAATGCTGACCATCCCGCTGGGTTGGCGGTCCGCAGCTTCTTGCATCGCCTGACCACGCTGTTGTACTAGCCGCAGTCCCGCTTCAAAGTCCATCACGCCCGCGAAAACTAGCGCCGTGTATTCTCCCAGGCTCAGCCCCGCGACGGCCTCGCAGGCCAGTACCACCTCGGGGGTCTGGTCTCGTAACGTTTCTAGCGCCGCCAGGCTCGTCACGAACAACCCCGGTTGGCTAATCGCCGTCGTGTCCAGATCTTCCGCCGGGCCTTGAAAGCAAAGCTCCGCGAGATCGTAACCCAGCACGGCTTGGGCGCGGTCGAACAAATCACGCGCCGCAGGCAAGGATTCCGCCAAACGCTGGCCCATCCCGACGGTTTGGGCCCCTTGCCCCGGAAACAAGAAAGCGATTTTCGTCACGGTTCATGTCCCAGAATAGGCGGAGCCCACGGAAGTCCCGTGAGTGAATGAACAAACCGCGTCCTTATCGGTTGAGCTTGGCCCCTGTGGACAGCACTTTTTAGCAGTACGCGGTCAGCTTTCTTCCTGTTCGACCACGGTGCGGCCCATGTAATACCCGCAAATGGGGCAGACGACATGCGTGGGTATGGGCTGATTACATCCCCTGCAAATCGACAGCTCTTTCGGCTTGATGCGGTCGTGCGACCGGCGGTTTCCCGTCCGGGCATTGGATTGTCGTCGTTTCGGTACGGCCATGGCACCAACTTCCGGTCCGCGAACAAGGCCCGCCATCCGCCGCCGGTCTTGGCGAACAGGGATAGCGCAGCCGAAATATAAACCCCGAATTCTATGCCGGCGATGATCTCACGTCAATTCGCCTGAGCGATGGAATTTCGAGGCTTCCCCGTCAGGCGGCATAACCCTCCCCGCACAACTTTTCGCGGGTCGCGTACAGACCGCGCCGGTCTCAGTCGATGCCAGATAACGGAAAAGTCTGGCAATATGTATGCATTCGGGCAAGATTCCGGCCTCCCAACTCGCGATGCGGATAGCGGCGAATATCCCTCCGGCAGTCATTTCAACTCGGCAGCCGCCGATTCCCGGCAACCGATCCGCCCGTACACCTTCTAGCGATCCAACAGCTTCCTCCATCGGCTCCAATTCGGCGAAAGCGGAAGGCGCGGCTAGTGAAAATGCGGAAGCATCTTCGGAGTCGAACGCCCGAGATGTCTACTCCGAAGTCGCAGGCCAAATTATCGGCCAACTCGAACCGGAAGAGCAGCGGCAAGTCGAGTCCCTCAAAGCGCGGGACCGCGAAGTCCGGGCCCACGAACAGGCGCACGTCGCTGCTGCCGGACCGTACGTGCAAAGCGGGCCGCACTACGAATACGAGACTGGTCCGGTTGGCCGCCGATACGCGGTGGCGGGGCACGTGAATATCGACACGGCTCCCGTCCCCGGTGATCCCGAAGCCACGATTCAAAAGGCCCAAGTGATCCGCGCGGCCGCGTTGGCACCCGCCGAACCCTCCGCTCAGGACCAAAAGGTCGCCGCGCAAGCGACGAAGATGGAGACCCAAGCCCGGCTGGAACTTCGCGAAGCCGATCAAAACCCCGAAGCCGAAACCACAGGCGGGCTCGCCTCCGAGGCATCGTCCGAATCCGCGAAACATCGGCCCTTTCCTCGCCCGCCGTTTTCCGCCGGTGGGGAGTCCACTTTCTCGGAAGACACCGCCGTGACGGGCCTGCTGCTGAACCTGCTCGCTTGATGCGTTGCACGCTAGTACACGCCGGCAGCCAGCATTTGATCTTCCATTAAAAGTGAAATCGTCTACACGCGGTACTGCACGAGAATTCGCTGAGTTTTGCGCAAAGATTGGACACGGCTTCCAAGCTGCCGGAAGGTGCCTCCAATCACGAGGCGCTTAGAAAAAAATTGTCAGTCCCGTGCCTTTCCGGACCGCGCGCACGGGCGAGGTTTTCCGGGCTGGTACGTGTTGTCCAGTGGCCCACCGCACAGCGCGACTCAAACGTAGATGCCTCTTCCATTTGCGAAAAACGCTCCGCCGCGGCGGAGCGGGCCTTTTTTGTCATCCGTCCGTTATTCCCGTCGTCGACGAAGTCTACATAAATCGACGGAAATATAAATTTATATCTGGATTTGTGGCGATTATCGGCCGGTTCGGATTCGGCATGACGATTGCTCCCGAAGGATCGACAAGCAGGGGATTTCCAGCGGCTATAATGTCCGTCCCGGCAAGATTCACCACTTTTCAGCGCAAAGGATCGCGGAAAATGAAGAAGGGTTTTTTAATCGACATGGATGGCGTCATCTATCGGGGATCTCAGCTCATCCCGGGCGCGGAACGCTTCATTCAGGAACTGAAGCTGCGGAACATTCCTTTCATGTTCCTCACGAACAATAGCCAGCGGACCCGCCGTGACGTGGCCACCAAGTTATTTCGTATGGGCATCCCGGTGGAGGAGAAACATGTCTTCACGTGTGCCATGGCCACAGCCAGATTTCTCTCCACCCAAAAACCGGACGGGACGGCGTATGTCATCGGCGAAGGTGGTTTGCTCAACGCCCTACATACCAATGGCTACTCCATCGTGGACAAGTCGCCCGACTATGTTGTGGTGGGAGAAGGCCGCACACTGAGTACGGAGATGCTGGACACCGCCGTGCAGCTCATTCTGGATGGGGCCAAGCTGATCGCCACGAACCTCGATCCGAATTGTCCCACCGACCGGGGGACACGCTCCGGCTGCGGGGCGATGGTCGCCTTCTTAGAAACGGCCACCGGCACCAAGGCGTTCAGCGTGGGCAAACCGAGCCCCGTGATGATGCGGGCCGCGCGAAAGGAACTGGGCCTGATGACCTCCGAAACGATCATGATCGGCGACACGATGGAGACGGACATCCTCGGCGGCGTGCAGATGGGCTACCGTACCGTGCTGGTTCTCTCCGGCGGCACCCAGGAAGCGGACCTGGCAAACTACGCCTTCCGGCCCGACATGGTGCTCGATTCCGTGGCCGATCTTTGCGGGCCGGACCAACGTCTCGATGATCTCGTCCCCACCATGAACCGCGACGACGACACGCCCCTCGACCTGGCCGAATGGGCCAGGGTGCACAGCGGTTGAAAGGACCGCGGGACATTTCGGCGAGTCTTGATGGGGGTAAGCGACTTGCTGCCTACCTTTGGCTTTGCCACCGAACGCCATGGGCGTCTTGAGATCCACTTCCCTATCGCGCATTCTCCTGCGTGGCGAGCACCCAGGCTACTGTACTGGACAAGCCAGCCGTGGCACGGAACGCGATAATTCCGCGAATGGCCACTTCGCGACCCGTACCAAAATCTTGTAAACTACCCTCCGCGTCACCGCTGCCGGAGATTGAATCGCGGCGGTGCGCGCGAACCCAACACCCTCACGCCCTGACCTTCTTCCCGGACCGTGCGAGGACTGCCATGAGATTGACACTGCCCAAACCAGATTCCCGACCTCTTTTATGGCTCTGCTTGGTTTGCGCAGTGCTGTGCGGCGCCTTCTTCTTCTCGGGCCGAGCAGCTTTGGCCGACCGACCGAACATTCTCTTCGTCTTCACCGACGACCACTCCCCTTTGGCCATGAGTGCCTACGGTTCGCGGATCAACCAGACGCCGAACATGGACCGCCTGGCCCATGAGGGGATGCTGTTTCGCCACTGCCTGGTCACGAATTCCATCTGCGGTCCCAGCCGGGCCGTGATTCTCACCGGCAAATACAGCCACCTGAATGGATTCCTCCGCAACGGCAACCGTTTCGATGGCAGCCAGCAAACCTTTCCCAAGCTGCTGCGGAAAGCAGGCTACCAGACCGCGATGGTCGGCAAATGGCACCTGGCTTCCGATCCCACTGGCTTCGACTATTGGAACGTCCTTATTGGGCAGGGGCCGTACTACAATCCGCCCATGATCGAAAATGGCGAGCGCAAGCAGCACACCGGCTACACCACGGACATCATCACCGACATTGCCCTGGATTGGCTGGAGAATGGGCGCGACGGGGACGAGCCGTTCATGCTCATGTACCAGCACAAGGCGCCGCATCGCAACTGGCAGCCGGCTCCCAGGCATTTGAACTTGTATGACGACGTCACGATCCCCGAACCAGAAACGCTGTTCGACGATTACTCTGGTCGGGGAACCGCGGCCCGCAGCCAATCCATGACGGTCGCCAAACATCTCAACGCGGCGGATCTCAAGCTCAACGCGCCACGCAACCTGACGGACGAGCAACTCGCGGCTTGGAACGCCGCTTACGGCCCCAAGAACCAAGCCTTCGAGGAGGCGAACCTGCAAGGCCGGGATCTCGTCCGCTGGAAGTATCAGCGCTATATCAAGGACTATCTCCGCTGTGTGAAAGCGGTGGACGAAAACTTGGGCCGCGTGTTGAAGTATCTCGATGAATCCGGCCTGGCGGAGAATACGATCGTGATCTACTCCTCGGACCAGGGCTGGTACTTGGGCGAACATGGCTGGTATGACAAGCGGTGGATGTACGAGGAATCGCTCCATATGCCGCTCGTCGTGCGGTGGCCGGGCATGGTGGAAGCCGGCACCGAAAACCGGGATCTGGTTTCGAATCTCGACTTCGCTGAAACTTTCCTGGATATTGCCGACGTGGAGATCCCCGACGACATGCAGGGCCGCAGTCTCGTGCCGCTGCTCGAAGGCGAAACGCCAGCCGACTGGCGAAAGAGCTTCTACTATCACTACTACGAATATCCGGGCCCGCACGATGTCCGCCGGCATTATGGCGTGCGGACGGATCGCTACAAGCTGATCTACTTTTACAAATTAAATGAGTGGGAATTGTATGACCTGCAACAAGACCCTCACGAGCTTCAGAGCGTTTACGGTGAACCGGCGTATGAAGGAATCACGCGGGAGCTGAAGGCTGAGCTCGAGCGGTTGCGAGAAAAGTACCGTGTTACGCCGGACAACGCGCCGCTTCCCAACGCGGATTCCGCTTGACAATCGACGCTGAGATTCGTCGTTGCCATGAACAAATGGGTACGTCGGCAATGAGCTAGCACAGTTTTAAGGAAGAAAAGTACGAATGGACGATCCTTATTTTCAGGCCCTATTCGCCGAGCGGATTGGCGGCGCCCAATACGGCAAGGGCACCGCGATCTACAAGTTCGAAAAGATCAAACGCGCCAAACGGAAGGCGCTGGCGGACCATCCCGAGCGTGCGCTGATCGACTTCGGCATCGGCGAGAACGATGAGGTAGTGCCCGAATCGGTCCGAGAGGTAATGGCCCGCGAAATCCACCTCCCGGAAAACCGGGGTTACGCCGACAACGGCATTCTGGAATTCAAGCAGGCCGTGGCCCGCTTCATGCAACGCTCGTATGGCGTGGAGCTCGACCCGGGTAAGGAGGTCAATCACAGCATCGGCTCCAAGCCGGCGCTGGCCATGCTGCCGGCGGCATTCATCAATCCGGGTGATGTCACGCTGATGACCGTGCCTGGTTATCCCGTGGCCGGGACGCATACCCGCTACTACGGCGGCGAGGTATTTCCCTTACCGCTCCGCGCGGAAAATGGGTTTCTGCCACGCCTGGACGAGATTCCAGCGGAGATCCTAGAGCGGGCCAAACTGCTGGTGTTGAATTACCCGAACAGCCCCACCGGCGCCGTGGCCACGCGGGAATTCTACGAGGCGGTGATCGACTTCGCCCGCAAGAACAGCCTCGTCGTCGTGCAAGACGCGGCCCACCTGCCATTGACGTTTTCCGGTCCGCCGCTGAGTTTTCTCTCCGTGCCGGGGGCTAAGGAGGTCGGCGTGGAGGTGCATACGCTCTCCAAGGGCTTTCACATGATCGGCTGGCGGTTGGGCTGGGTCTGCGGGAACGAGCGGATTGTGCAGGCGTTTTCGGACATCAAGGACAATAGCGACTCGGGGCAGTTCATCGCCATTCAGAAGGCAGGCGTGGCCGCGCTCGATGATCCCACGATTCCCCAGCAGGTGCGGGACAAGTACCGCCGGCGCCTGGAAAAGCTCGTGGCTGTGCTGGGGGAATGCGGCTTCCAATGTTCCATGCCCAGCGGGAGCTATTTTCTTTACACGCCTAGCCCGCGCGGACTAGCCGGCGGCCCCCAGTTCGAAAATGCCGAAGCGGCCAGCCAATACCTGATCACGCAGTGTTCGGTCTGCACGGTCCCTTGGGACGATGCCGGACACTTTCTTCGCTTCTCCGTGACCTATGAAGCTCCGGATGAAGCGGCGGAAGACGCCTTGATGGAAGAAACCAAACAAAGGCTGGGCGAGTTGCAGTTCGAGTTTTGATGAGCCGCGGCCCGTTTCGCTTCACTCGTTCTGCCAGGCTCGGCAGCGGTCCAGCACTTGTGCCGGGGACGCGGTTCCCGTGGTGCCGAGTTGTTGAACCGTGATCGACGCCACGAGATTTCCCATCGCCGCCGCCTCTTCTAGGCTCGCGCCGGCCAACAGGGAAGTCACGATGCCGCTAGTGGCGCTGTCGCCTGCCCCCACGATATCAAGCGGTCCTTCCGCCGGTTGGGCGGGCACATGCAGGGACGCATCTTCGGGTGGTACCACGAGCATGCCCCGGCTTCCCAGCGTGCAGTACACGGGCTGGTCCGTCCGCTGGCAACGCTTGCGAGCCGCCGTTTCAAGCACGTCGAGTGCCGGTTCTTCCGTGGATTCGGATGAGACGCACTCGGACTGGTTGGTTTTCAGGATGCCCGCCGAAAAACGATCGATGAAAGCCCGGCTATCCACGAAGATCAACTTTTGGGGAAACGCCGCCGCGACCTCGCGCAGGTGGTCGCGGAGCGCCGCGTTCACGATGCCCTGATCTTCGTCCACGATCTGATCCAACACGATGAGCCCATCCGCCCAATCCATGGCTTGAAACAGGGCCTGCTCCAGCCGCCACTGCATATCAGCACGCAGCGATTCACGGCTGCGGATATCAAGACGATTCAGCTCTTTCCGGGGCCCGTCCGCCTGCCGGCGCAGCGGTTTGGTGTAGGTCGGCGTGAGACGGCGGGAATCGGTGAGCATGCCGGCGAGATCCACGCCTTGCCTCGTCAGTGCCCGGCGGAGTTCATATGCCGCGCCGTCATCTCCCACGACCGTCACCGGACGTAACTGCGTGATGCCTAGCGCGTGCAGATTGTTGATGACAGTCCCCAGCGCGCCGGGCTGGCTGCGGGCGGACGTCACCTGGTACGCCGTGAGGCCGGTTTCCACGGAGGGTTCGTCCAGATCCGGATCGATTTCCAGATACCTGTCCAGGAATAGGTCTCCCACCAAGGCGACGCGGAGTCCAGAAAATCGTCCCAGCAGTTCTTCGGCGCGGTCGGGCGAAATCATGTGGCCCGCTCCTCGGAGGCGAGCGCGGCCTGACGGAGCAGCGGGACAGTTCGCCGGTGATCACCACACACGTAAAAACTTTCCCCGCCGTCCGCCACCGTCCGCACCAAGATGGTCTTCCAAGGACGGTAATAATATTGATGGTTCGACTTCGAAGCTTCGGATGCGGGATCGCCTTCGATGGGAACCAGATCAAAAGCGGCGGTGGTGAAATGGCGGATCTGTTCCCCACGCTGATGGGCCACGTTGCGGGCCATGGCGAGCGCCTTCAAATAGACTTCCGGTCCCATCACCGCCGTTCCAAAACAGAGGAACACGCCCTTCTCCAGCCGCGATACCGTATCGCAGACCGTCAAAAAATCGCGGTAGCTGCCGATGCCGAAGGCGGCGGGATCGAAATTCGGATGCTCATGAAGAATGTCATAGCCGATGCCGATGTGAACCGTCACCGGCACGCCCAGGCGGTAGGCTTGAGCCAAGACGCTAAATTCTTTATTCGGAAAGTCCCCTTCGAGGATGGTCTGGCCGATCGCTTCGCCGAGCCCCAGTCCTGCGGCGACTCCGGCGGAGACGATGTCGTTGATCCGCGCGGTTTCTCGCCACAGCCCGAACTCGCCACTGCGGATGTAGCGGGGTACGCTTTCGCAGGTGGCGCCGATGAGGGCCAACTCGAAGTCGTGAATTGGACCAGCGCCATTCATGCCGAGATGCGTGATGAGCCCCCGCTCCAGCATGTCGATCAACTGCCGAGCCACGCCGGCGCGGATCACATGCGCTCCCATGAACATCATACGGGCCGCGTTTTCTTGACGGGCCGCCACTAGCCTCGCTCCGAGCGTCCGCAGGCTGTCCATACCTTTCGGATCGAGCGATTCCGTTTCGGCTTCGAGATCGAGCAAATGCGAGAGCGGAATGTCGTGCGTCCGCTCACCGAGCGGCTTGATGAGCAATTGCTCGCGATCGAATTGCGGATATCTTCCCATGTCGTGATGGATTAAATCCCCAATAGCGTGAATAGTTGATCCCGTTGTCGATAGTCCCCGATGATGATGTCGGCCCCCGCGCGGATCAGCCGCTGCCGTTTCCAATCGTTGATGCCGGTTCGCGCGAACTCCTCACTGGCCACGCCAATGGCCACGCCCCCCACACGCCGAATCTCCTCGATCTCGACGAAGCCGTCTCCGAAACCGAGCAATTGCGCGGGAGGAATGCGATATTCCTCCACGATCTTGCGGATGATCTGGGCCTTGGAGAAGTCCTGGTAGTTGTCGAGCGCGCCGTAGATGTGTTTGCCGAAAAAATGGTCCAAGCCGAGAGCCGCCAACTCGTCACGCACGTAGACCAGGTCCGTCCCCGAGGCCAGGTAAAGCTGCATCCCCTTGTCCATCAATTCCTCGAGCAGGGCGTGGCTGTCGGGAACCGTTAAGTTTTCGGGGCTGATTTCGCCGGCCCGTAACTGCCGCACGCGATGGCCCATGTCCTGCAGCAACAAGTCGTGATATTGACGTTTGTAGTCAATTGGGTTGCGAGGCGTGCCGCCGCGTTGCGTGA
This sequence comes from Pirellulales bacterium, assembly GCA_028289405.1. Taxonomy (GTDB): domain Bacteria; phylum Planctomycetota; class Planctomycetia; order Pirellulales; family JANQPP01; genus JANQPP01. Next base: position 51,957 of record JANQPP010000176.1, on the reverse strand, counting down.
CTTCCTCGGCCAGCCGCATCATCTGGTAGATCGTCTGCTTGCCGTTGAGTTGCATCACATATTCTTCAACATGCCGCTCGAGATCTTCCCGCGATTCTTCACTTCCAGCCTCCAACAGCACGTCCACCATCATGGGAATCATTACCTGCGGCCAACTGCGGCGAATCAGCGACAGCGTGCCATCGAAGTCAAACAACACGGCACGATATCCGCCGCGAGGGATCTCCTCCCGCAGTATCTCTACAGGGGCTTGTGATGGAAGCGAGTCGGACATGTGATCAAAGATGGTCGGCGGAACAGCCAGGCCGTGTCAAAAAGGAGCGCTCGATCCGCCAAGACGAGTGGTGGGAGGGAACTAAAGGAAAAGAGGGCATCCCTGCCCACATGTACCGCATCTTGCGTTGGAGGGGCAGTCTACTCGCCTAGTTGGAGGCGTTAAAGAGGCGCGCAGCGCAACTTTCGGGAATTTTCGAAGATGCACCCCTCTACTCGATCGGCATGGAATTTTCCCAAATCACTCAATCCTGAAATACAGCAAATTCGGTACACTTGATGTATTTCGTTCATTTGCTACATTGGCCGCCGGTAGCTAAAATCCGTACACATCGAACAGAATGCCCAGCACCTAGGATTCCCCTCAGATTGATCGAAGGAGACGCGGATGTCCGCATATCGTGCCCTGGCTCTTGCCCTTTGTGTTGCCTGTGGATGGACGGCTTTTTCCGTCGACGCTTCGGCCGGACCATTCCGCTGTGGCCGTGGCTTGTTTCAACACCGCCTCGGCGGATGTGGTGCCTGGGCCGGAGGGTGCGGTGATTGCGGCATCGGCGGTTGTGGTGATTACGGGTGCGCCAGCGACTACTCCGATTGCCACGCTTGCGGTGATAGCGGCTGTGGCGGCGTGGTGACGCGAACCGTGATGGTGCCCCACATCGAATACGAAACGCGCATCGTCAAGGTCACCAAATATCGTCCCGAGACGCGAGAACGCACCATCACCGTCTACAAACGCGTGCCCCGGACTCGTGAGGTCACCAAACAATACCGGGTGATGGTTCCCGAATCCAAAACGAAGATCGTGCACTACACCACGTTCAAGCGTGTGTGGGAAACCAGGGAGAAGCAATATACCGTCTGCGTCCCACGCAAGGTCGTCAAGGACGGAGTGCGTACGGTATGTCAAACGGTCCCCGTTCATGACACGGTCACCGTGTGCGAGGACCACGGGCATTGGGAGTCGACCGCGGATTCCTGTGGGGATTGTGGAGTTTCTTGCGGAAGCGGTTGCGGTCGACGATTCGGCGGTTTTGGCCTGTTTCGTCGTGGTGGCTGCGGCGCGAGTTGCGGGACATCTTGTGACAGCGGCTGCGGCATGACCTGGTTCCCCAATCTCGTTCAGCGTGAAGTGCCCGTTACACGCTACCGTCGCGAATTGGTCCAAGTGCCTTACCAATACACGGCGACCGTTTACGACCGGGAAGCTCGCACCAAGACCGTGCGTGTGCCCAGATGCATTCCGGAAAAGCGAGAGAAAGAGGTCCATTACACGGCGTACCGACCAGAGACCCGTACCAAAACCTATCAGGTCACGGAATACGATTGCGTGCCGTCTCAGCAGGTGAAAACCTACCAAGTGATGGTGCCCTACGTGGAAGAGCGGGAAGTCCAGGTCCCCGTCTGTCGCATGGTTCCGCGAGAAGTGACTTCTCCTTGTTCTTCCTGCGGTTATTGCTCGGGGCGCCGATCCTGTGCCAGTTCGTGTGCGGCCACCACGGACTCTCTTCCCTTGCATGTGGATGACTACGATGCCACGGAGGAGCCTGCCCCCGTGGCCGTTCCCGCGGAGACGATTTCACTTGCACAGCGGGAAGTCCGCTCGGCGCGTCGCGTGTCGTGGTCGAAGGCAGCCACCCGGGCTCCCTTGCTGGATGGCTCCGGGCACTTCCAGCAAGGCGTCAAGCTCTATCGTCTCGGCAAGTACCATGCTGCGGTGACCGAGTTTTCTCAAGCCTGCGAACTGGAGCAAGCGAATCCTCGCTTTCGGTACCTGCTTGCTGTGTCGCAATGGAGAACCGGCGCGGACCATGCCGCACTTAAGTCGGCTCGCATCGGTATGAAGTTAGAAGGCCATGCCCCTGGATTCGATTGGGGGCGTGCCATGGAGCGTTTTCAGGATCCCGGTCGGAAGTGGCTGGAGAGGCTGCGTCAATCCTCTCCTTCGGGCAATTAACGGTTGATCGTCACGAAGCGATGAGGTTTGCGGCTCGAAACCTAGCTAGTAACAGTATTTGCGTACCGAAGTTCGCCCTCGGGCCGCAGTCGATCCTTCTCGGTCTCTTTGTAACATCAAAGGCTTTCATGGAACTCGACCGGTGGGAAGCCGGTGCTGGATTTCCGTAACGAATCGCATGGATGCCGCAGTGAATCGACATTCGACGACGCCAACCGCACTAGCTTTTCTGGAATCACCCCGTCCGCGCATGCCATCGCGGCAATTCTCAGTCAGACACGACGAGCTCCGTCCGCTCGTTTTGTCTCTCGTACCGCCAGCGGTCGAGAGAGGATTCCCTTATCCGAGCTATAAGCCAAGCCATGGTAGGCACCTCGGGAAGAAGCAAATTCACGCAAAACTGAGCGACATGTTATTGACACAGCGATTCTGCGGGTTAGCATAAGCTCATAAATTATACGGAAAAATTAGGATAAGCGGTTTGATGGGCCGAAGCAGTGTAGCGCAAAATGCGCAATCTCGTTGTTCGACGCCTTTTTCCCGCTTTTTCTGTTCCATTTGCGTGCATGGATGTGGTTTTCTGTTATCATGAACGAATAACCCGCGCCGCTGGTGTGGACACGGAATTCTCCGAAATACTCATTTTCCCCTCGAAACCGTCGACCGGCTGAACGTTTCTTTCCAATCATCTTCTTCAAACTTCTGAAATCGCTGCGATGAATTATCCGCAAAGATCAGAAACCAGAACGGGCCCCATTGCCTTGCTGGAAGGCTGGTGGTCAGGTCTAGCGGGAGGAAAGTCGTTCAGTGGCGGACAGTCGAGCGGCATCCAGAAATCGACGGAGCGGATGCGACAGAGTGTGATGGCTTGGAGCTTGTTGCCGACGGTTTCCAAGATGACTTTTCAATTCGTGTCCGGCTTGACAAACGAGCTGAGACAAGGGCTGTATCGGCTGAAAGACGCGGTTCAATATGGGCCAGTTCGGAGCTGGTTTCTTCGCCAAGACGGATCGTGTGAGCCATGGGCTTTCGCTAGGAAATCCGTGTCGCGGCTGCACCGGTCGAGAAATCAACAATTGGAACAGCAAAAATCAATTCAAATTTTCAATTCGTGGTGACCGCAGGAAAAAAGCTGGGATTATCGGTCGCGATGCCGAGACGACGAAACGTCCCTGCCCCATTCCATGAGGAGGCAGGTGATAGTGCATGGTTTCCGGTCCCATTCTCATACGTTTGATTGAGATCATCGAGAAATTATCTGTACGAAACAATTAGTGCTTTAGCATCTCTGATAAGGAGTCGCAAGACATGGCTCGTGCGAGTTTTCTTCCCAACAAGTTCTCCCACATCTTTGGTCGGACCTCTCAGAGCAACAAATTGCGCCAGCGGGTGAACAACCGGTTGGGGAGTGGAAATGGCTCCTCGGCCCTTCAGATGGAACCCTTGGAAGAGCGGCGTTTGCTTGCCGTGGCGGAAACCTTCGTCAACGACAACTGGTTTCTGGCGGTCGATGCCGATTTCTCTGGCTTCCCCAGCCCGGGGGACACGGTGGATAACCGAAGCGACACCGAGGGCGCCCCGACGATTGTCAAGACCTTTGGCGTGGACGCCTTCCCCAATATCAACGCCGGTATTAATAACACCCTCTCCGGCGGCAAGGTTAATGTGCTCGTCGGTAACTATGCGGAGGACGTGGTGATCGCGAACGCGGGCGTCACTGTCGAGGGCAATATCGACGGGGATACCACGATCATTGGCCAAGGCGGCTTGGACGCGGCGGTCAACATCTTCGCCAACAACGTCACGGTAAAAGGCTTCACGATTCAAGGCACGAACGACGCGGGCGTACTGTTCGGCCCCTCAAATATTGATTCGGTCGTCTCCAATAACCGAATTACTGGATTCGCGGGTCCTGGTCGTGACGCCATACGCATTAATACGCTCGTTAACGGTGTGGAAGTGAAGTCGAACGACATCACGTCCAATAACGTCGGCGTCCGTTTCCTGGCCAACGCGAACAACGTGGTCGTGAGCGACAACTTCTTCGACTTGAACTTCACCGACGTGAAGCTAAACGCGGCCTTCAATGGCACGGACAATCAGGTCATTTATAACTCGATGGCGAACACCGGATCTGGCAATGCCGTCGACAATCAATCAGCCACCACGATCAACGTGAGAGCGAACTGGTGGGGTGATCCGGACGGCGCGAACGTGGCTGGGGCCTCTAACACGGTCGGTCCTGTTCAGGCCCAGCCTCGCCTTTCCAGCGGCACGGACAACGACATTGATGGCAACGACAATCCGTTCGGCTTCGTGGCCACCAACACGCTGCTTACCACTGTTGTGGATGACAATAGCTTGCCGGCAGCGATTAACGTTGCTCGGACAGGCGCCCGCATCGTCGCTGATCCCAACAGTACGCACGATGACGATCTGGTTGTAGAAAAAGCGGTCACGATCGCGGGTGACAACCTCACGATTAATGGCAGCCTGAATCTGAAGGCGGCCGGCGCCAAGCTCGATCCGGGCGCTTCTCCCGGTACGGTAACCGTGACCAAGAATGCCACGTTCGGTCCGGGAAGCCAATTCTTTGTGGAGCTTAATGGCGAGGACCCGGGCACGGAACACGATGTACTGGATCTCCCCGGCGTCAAAGTGGGTGACGACCAGTTTGGCCGGCTGATCCTCAATGGCGCCTCGCTGGGGGCGAGCCTCAACTTCCCCGCCGGCACCGTTCCCCAGACGGGAGAGTCGTTCGTGATTATCCCTCGGGACCAGAGCGTGCCCGCCGTGCAAGGCATCTTCTCTGGCGCCCCTGAAGGCGCGATCTTTGAAATTACTGATCCCAACACAAAATCGACGTTCACCGCACAAATCACCTACAAGGGCCGCAAGCCTGGGGATGACCCAGATAAGGACGGTCGTAGCGTGATCCTCACCTTGCAGAAGTCCGCCACCATTATTGTGGATGATGACTTCGCGGGCTCGCTGCCCGGTACCGACCCGGATGGGGATGACGGCCCCGCTGCCATCTTCGGCTATAGCGCCTTCGCCGATATCGAAAGCGCCGTGGCGAATGTTGCTTCCAACGGGCAAATCCTGATCAATCCAGGCAATTACGAGACCGCGGACGCGATTCTCATCAATCAGCCGGTGAAAATCATCGGCTCCGGAAGCGGTGAGAAAGTGGATGATGGCAATTCGATTGTCACCTCCATGGATGACGACGAGCCGGTGTTCATCGTCGATGCTAGCGGCAGCGCCGTGGATGACCGCCTCATGATCAAAGATCTGCGGATCATCGGTAAGGCGTCCGGTGGCCAAGGTCTGGTCGAAGTCGTGGGCGAGGTCGATAACGACGACAACGACCCGCGGGCCAACATCACGCTGGACAACTTGAACGTGCGGGGCAACACGACCGGTGCCAGCATCCTCTTCCGCAACGACGAGTTCAATTCCCTCACGATCGCCAACTCGACCGTGACGGGGAGCAACAATGGTATCCATCTGACCGGTTCGATCAGGGATTTCAACAACCTGACGATCTCGAACTCAACGATTACCGGAAACCGCATCCACGGTATCTTCTCCCAGAGTCCGGATATCGACAATCTGCAAATCCTCGGTGGCACGTTGGAAGGGAACAGCACGCTTCCACCAACCAAGGGTGCTGCCAACGATAACAACACGCCTGGGGATCTGACGGACGATTTCTTTGATCCCGGCTCGCCCGGCGGCGGCCCGCTTTCCGGGGATATCGTGCTGACGAACTTCACCGGTGATGTGACCATTAGCGATGTCGACTTGATCGTCGGTACCGAATTCGGCCCCGGGACGATCGATCTTCGTGCCGACACCAATACGGTGGATCCGCCGATCCTGTTTGGCGAAGGCCATCTCGCCAATATTTTGATCCAGGGTCCGGAAGCGAACCGTGTCCCATCGGGTGAGATCACGATCAACAACCTCACCGTGCTTAAAGCCGAGGACAATGATGCCACCATTCGGCCTGATTCGGCGGTCTTCGTCCGCTTCTATCAGAACGCGGATAACGGCATCACCATCCGCGACAGCAACTTCGACGCCACTCTTGATAAGTCCGATGTGGCCTTCAGCAGCATCGGCATTAATGGCGACAATCCGACCGAAATCCTACTCGTGAACAACAAGTTCACGCAGCGGAGCCCGAGCGATATCCGCAATTTCGCCGCGGCCGGCGTGGACGCCACCGTGGGCAATATTTTCACGAAAATCGTGGATGGCGCCACCCAGAACGCCAACAACTTCGAGATCGAGGACCGCATCGTCCATCGCATGGACAATGTGGGCCAAGGTTTCGTGGAAGTTGTGCCCAATAATGCGTTTGTCACCAATGCCAGCGGGAGCATCGCCAACGCCACCACGGTTGCCGGCCAGGGTTTCACGATCAATGTGAACAACCCCGGTAATCTCGCGACGGAAACGGTGGTCATCGGCAAGACCGTCGATGATGTTGCCCAAAGCGTCACTCTAACTGGCGTGGGCGGCATTAAGGCCGGTCCTGGCGCGGGCGGACTGTTCATCAACGAAAACTCCATTCTGGCTCCGGGCCTCAATGGAGCGGGCGTATTCCAAACGAACGCCCTCACCATGCAGCCTGGCTCCACGCTGAAGATCGAACTCAACGGCCCGACTCCCACGGCCCCCGGCGACAAAGCCGGTTTCGCGCACGACCAAGTGAAAGTCACGGGCGTGCCTCCCAGCGGTGGTGGAACGGCGACCGTCGATATCTTCAGCCTGAACGACAAGCCCACTCTGCTCGACCTTTCGCTCGGCTTCACGCCCGATCCAAACGAGCAGTTCACCATTATCGACATTGTCGAACCGGGGCTCTTCGCGAATGGCGAATTCGTGGGCCTGCCCGAGGGCACCACGTTCCAGATGACCGACCCGACCGGGAAGGTCTTCATTGCCCGGATCAATTACCGTGCTGGCACGGACAATAACGATGTCGTGATCACGGTCCTCGGCCCCAACGCGGTCTTTGTGGACGATGACTTCGCGGGTACACCCATCGGCGCGGATCCGGACGGTCCCGGACCGGCCACCTCCTTCGGTTTCGATTCCTTCGCCACGATTCAGGGTGGTTTGGGTGTCGTGAACAGTGGTGGTACGGTTCAGGTCGCTGCCGGTATCTACAACGAGAACGTCGTGATCCCGCAAACGGCTAGCAGTGCCCGATTGATCGGTGCCGGCGTTGGCCAGAGTATTATTCGTGGTATCCCACAAGCCGCCGGTGGCAGCGCCACTGTGCTCGTCGAGGGCTTCGGTTCCGTGATCGAGGGCTTCTCTATCGAGAAAGGTTCTTCCGGCAACAGGCACGGCGTCCGCTTCTTCGCCACGGCGGATAAGGCCCGTTTGGCTGACAGTGAAGTCACCGGCCACGAGCGGGCGGTTCAGCTCGACATCGGTGGTGCCCAAGATGGTGCCGACGAAGTCACCATCGAGCGTAATGTGCTCGCTGGGCCCAAGCCAGGCGGCGACAATCCGCCTCCTTCCTGGGGTGTCGTTCTACGAGGTGGCCAAGACAAGGTGTTGATCCAAAACAATATCATCACCGGTCAATCAGCCAGTGTCCGGGTTACCTCCGCGATTGGCGAAAAGAATGTTCTGCGTGAAAACTCCTTGACCGACGGAATCGATTTCCCGCAGCCGTTCCAAGATCCCGACACTCAGCGGAATTTGATCTTCGATACGGATCAACCCGGTTTTGACATTACTGATCCTTTAGAGGCGATTCCCGACGGAACGGATGCCTTGAACGCCTCGTTCAACTGGTTTGGCGAAACCGACGATGCCAAGGTGGTTGAGAAGAAGATCAAATCGACCTTGGGCAACAGCGCCACCAGCCGCATTGACTTCTCCCCGTTCTTGAATACGGGAGATACGTCCGGTGCCTTTGGCTTCCAGGGTGACTTCTCCTTCCTCCATGTGACCCCTCTGGGTTCCACGCAAACCGACCAGGTCGGTGAGGCGGTCGGCAGCGTGATCGCGGGCGGAACCGTGAACATCCAAAACGGAACCTACCGCGAAAACGATATCGCGCTCAACAAGCCGATCATCGTGCGAGGACAAAATCGGAATGATGTGGTCATCGGGCGGGACAACTTCGATCCCGACAAACAGAACGGCGACGGTTTCGTGGTTAGCAGCGAAAACGTCACCGTCCGCAATTTGACGCTCGACGGTGTTGTCGGCACCGGACGGTTCACCAACGCCATCGAAGTCGATTCGGGGAATCCGCTGATCGAGTCCGTGAATATTCGCAACGCGAACGTGGGTGTTCGTGGTGACAACACGAACTTCACTCTTACCGATAGCAATTTCCGCAGTGTGGGAATTGGGGTTGACGGTCGCGGTCTGACGGCGGGCACGATGATCGACGACAATACGTTCGATTTGATCATCGATCCAGCCACCGAGCGGGGCGTGCAGCTCTACAACTCGCAGGGCCTGGTCACGATCGTGGATAATCAAATTAATGCGGCGGGCCGCGACACCGGTATCTTCCTCGTGGGCAACCCCGAAGGCACCGTGGACGTCTTCCGTAATAATCTGTTTAGTTCCGGCAGCATCGTCGATGGAGCGGGCACCGGTGCGGGCGTCGTCGTCACGGAAAATGTGAAGCAGTTCATCAACAAGGATGCCGCCAACCTGGACAGCTTCGCCAAAGTACGCGGCAATAACATCACCGGTTTCCGGTATGGTGTCGAGTTGCTCCGCAACACCGTCGGTGCCGACGCGGATAAGATGGTGCATGTCGTCGTGGGCGGTCCCGGCGAAGGGGATCCGAACACGATCGCCGGTGCCACCGACGGCGTGCGGGTCTTCGAAGGGGACGGAGGCGCCAATGGCTACTTGTCCTTCGCGGAAATTATTCGCAACGGTCCCACGATCGGCGGCAATACCAACGGCGTCCATGTCGTGGGTGGTGCCGCCACGATCATCGACAACGCCATCACCGGCAACGTCACGGGCGTGCGGGCCTCCGCCGGCGGGGCGGCCTTGCTGGAAGGGAACGACCTAAGGTCGAACACCTTCGCTGGCCTGCTCGTCACGGGAGCCGCCTTCGTGGATGCCGGACAGCAGGACACGCAGACCAACTTTACCGGTTTGGGTACCAGCTTGGGGGGCAACGACTTCTCCAATTACTTCCCGGGAGCGGGACGGGCTCGGGCCATCGTGAATACCAACACGGGTCCCGGCTATAGCCTGCCTGGACCGCAAGGGATTCCGTTGGATACGGCCGCCGAGGGCAACCTCTTCTTCTCCACGACGGGCTCGGCGATCGAGGAAGTCATCGACCACGACGTGGACGATTTCAACTTCGGCTTCGTGGACTTCACGTTCACTAACGCCACCCCGGTGGTGAATGCTGGAGCGGACGCCAACGTGCTGTTGAATGTGCCCTTCGTGCAGTCGGGCAGCTTCAGCGATCCCAACCAGGATATCTGGACTGCCACGGTGAACTACGGCGATGGCTCGGGAACGCAGGCTTTGCCCTTGGATGGCAAAACCTTCCAACTGAACCACACCTACACCACGGGTGGTGAGTTCACCGTGACCGTGACGGTCAACGACAATGCCGGAGGCATCGGCAGCGACACGCTAACGGTGACCGTCGGCGTCGATAACCAGGCTCCCACGGTCACGCTGGATCCGGTTGCCAGCCCACGCACCACTCCGGTGGACGTGATCGTGGCCCGGTTCAGCGAGCCAGTGAATGGCGTGGATTTGTCGGACTTCAACCTGGATAAGGCGAATGACGGACAAGGCAACCTGCTGAACCCGAATTCCCATGTCGTGGTGAAGATCGACGACCTCACCTACGAAGTGCGGGGCCTGTCCAACGTCACGGCGGGAGCGGGTAACTACAACTTCCGCATCAACGCTGGAGCGGGCATCACGGATGTCGCCGGGAACGCGTTGGCGAACAAGGACAACGCTCTCTTCACGGTGCAAGAACCGCAGGCCGTCGGTCCGACGGTCACGGTAGACCAGGTGGTTCCGGATCCGCGGCTCACGCCGGTCGATACCCTCACCATCCGCTTTAGTGATCCGGTCGTGGGCTTCGACTTCGGTGATCTGAACCTCGACTTGGATGGTGATGGAGCTGGTAATCTCCTGAATACGGACGACCATCAGCTCGTCCAACTGGACGATACGACCTACTTGCTGACCGGGCTGACTGGTGTGACTTCCGCCCCGGGTAATTACAACTTCCGGGTCAACGGTCCTGGATCCCCCGGCGTACCTGATCCGGGCATCACGGACCTGCAAGGCAATCCGCTCCAAGGCAAGACCAACGAGTTGTGGACCATCTTGGACAGCGGCGCCGACCTCGATCCGCCCACGGTGGAGATCGAAGATATTGCGAGCCCGCGGTCCACGGCGGTGGACACGATCGACTTCACCTTCAGCGAACCGGTCGTGGGGGTCGATATCACCGACCTCAACCTGGACAAGGCGAGTGACGGCAAGGGCAATTTGATTGACCCGACCGTCCATACGCTGACGCAGGTCGACGCCACTACGTATCGCATCAGCGGCTTGGCCAATGTCACGGCTGGGGAAGGCAACTACAACTTCCGCGTGAATGGTGGTCCAGGCATCGCCGATGAAGCGGGCAATCCCTTGGCCCGTAAAGACAACGCCCTGTGGACCGTCTCCGGTGCTCCCGATACGACGGCCCCCACGGTATCCGTGGACGCGGTGGTGCCAGATCCGACTCCCGCCACGGTCGATACGTTGACGATTCGCTTCAGCGAAGCGGTTCTCAACTTCGATCTGAGCGACCTTAACCTGGACAAGTCGAATGACGGGGCGGGCAACCTGATTGATCCGGCCACGCACGTCTTGACCCAGATCGATCCCACGACGTACGAATTGAGCGGCTTGTCGAATGTCACCGGTGGAGCGGGGCGGTATAACCTCCGCGTAAACCCGAGCGACATCACCGATTCGGCTGGAAACGGCTTGGCCGCCAAGACGAACGAAGTTTGGGACAAGATTGACCAAGTCTCTCCCCCACCTGCTCTTGATGGTATGGAGGATATTCTTGACGACCTCCTTTCCTAACGGCAAACGTTAGGGTAGAGATGACACGGCAGCCCCGTCTGCCGTGGATCACAGGACTTGTAAAACGGGCCGCCCCTTTTTGGGACGGCCCGTTTTCGTTGATTCAGCCTGGTGTTTGGTGCGCCGGATTGCCGAAAAGTGGACGATGAATCGCACAAATACTTGAAGCCAACGGACAAAACCCTCATTCACGTTCGTCTATCGGCGTTTCACGGCCGATAGAGGCCAAAATTCGCGGATGCAGTGACGTTTTGTCCCCAGGTCCTTAAGAGCGATATTCTCTTGGCATGCTCCGACTCCCAACGCCTTTGACATCTGGGAGAAAACGAAATTGGATTTTCCCTCGTTGAAACGTATTCTTTGTTCATCACGGTGAATTTACAGCCAATGGGGAACATTTTCGGCTCCGTGTGCCCGCCGGCGTTTCACGCCTGAAAGCCGCCGGATTTCGTGAACCCCGACCCCCTTTTTTCCAAGGTTTCCGTGATCTGTTTTCATGGCTCACGGTCAATGCGGAAATCTTTGAAAGGTTGAGCAGGTGGCAAAACGCATTCTGTTTGACCCCAGCGAGTATCGCGAGCTCTCCGCGGAGGAGCAGGGGCTGCTGCAACGGGGTTACCAGATGGCTCTGGAGGCGTTACGGCGAAACATCACGCCCAAGGGATTTTCCGCCTGCTCACTGCAAGATAATCAGGTTTATGGAACGGATGCCAATTACCGTTCCGTATGGGCTCGGGACGGGTCCAAGACGATTTGCTGGACGCTGGACCTGGATGACGAGGACATCCGGCAGTGCCAAATCGCGACCTTGCGTACGATCTGGATGCATCAAGCTCCCGCCGGACAATTGCCGGCGCATGTGCTCCTCGACACGGATGAACCGGAGTATGGCGGAGTTGGCGGCATCACGTCCATTGATGGCGCGCTGTGGGTCATCATCGCGATGTGGCGCTATGCGGAACATACCGGTGATTATTCGCTCATCGAGGAATTCGCCGACTCGCTGCAGCGCGCGATGGATTGGCTCAGTGCGTTGGACTCCAACAATTGCGGCATGCTCGAAATCCCCGAGGCGGGCGATTGGACGGATCTCTTCGACCGTAGTTATCATGTTCTGTATGACGAGGTGCTCTGGCATCGCTGTCTCCGTTGCTATGCCCAGGTTCTATATCATTTGGGAGAAGAGGATCGCGCCCAAGATTACGAAAAGTGGGCGCAGCACGTGGCCCGGGTGATCCTCCAGAGTTTTTGGCCGTCCACCGACGAGAACCACGCGGAAGGGCATCGCCCCAGCTTCGCGGACGTACAATTCGAGTTGGGCGATGCTCGTTATCTGGTGGCGCAAATATCGCCATTTAGTTACAGTTGGCGGTGCGATGTCTATGGCAATCTGCTGGCGTACTTGACCAATTTGCTGGATCGTGATCGGGCCATGATGACCTTCCGCTTCCTCTGGGGCGTGGGAGTCAATGATCCCGCCCCCGTGCGAAACGTCTATCCACCGATTCAGGCGGGTGATCCTGAATGGCGGGATTACTTTACCGTGAACCTGCTCAATCTACCGAACCATTATCACAATGGTGGCATCTGGCCCTTCATCGGCGGCTTGTGGGTACGGTACATCCATCGCTTGGGCATGCGCGACTTGGCCCGGCGGGAATTAGTGAATCTCACGAAGCTTTGCTCCCAAGGCGCTAGCGCGGAATGGGAATTCAATGAGTGGCATCATGGCGTGACGGGCCGGCCCATGGGCAAAACCTATCAGGCTTGGAGCGCGGCCAGCTATGTGCGGGCTTGCCATGAGCTGCACGTGGACCCAGATTCGAACATTTGGCACGTCTAACGCGCACTTGGCGTTCGGCTACCGACCTTTACTCACGCATGAAACGGTCGTGCGGGGGCTGCCAAAAACGCCACCATCATCCCCGAAGCCGCCGCCGTACGTGCGGCTCGCGCTAGCCGATCTCTTCGTGCACGGGGTCTTCGTGGAGGAATTCACACAAGCCGTCGGTACGGAACTCCACTGCGGCAAGCATCTGATGAGCCACGCCGGTCCAGGTGAATTTGGCCCGTGACTTTTGCGAACCAAAACGAGCCAGTTGGGCATACACTCGGGGATACTGCAACACGGACGCGATGGCGTGCCCGAATGCCTCCGGATCGAAGGGGTTCGCGTAAATGGCTTCGACTCCCCAGCGTACGTGTTCCCACAGCCCACCCTCGGTGGTAATAACCGTGGGCGTGCCGCAGGCCATGGCCTCCACCGCGGTCATACCAAACGGTTCGTACCGGCTGCTGAGGGCAAAGACATCCGCGGCGCGATAATAATTCGCGAGCAGTTCGTCCGGAATGTAATCTCGGAACAAGACGCGATCGCGAATTCCCAGGTCACGTGCCAAATTTCGAAGGTCTTCGATCTGCTGCAATTCACCTTCGTTCGGCTCCGAAGAACCGACCGCGAGGAGCAGCCGCGCATCGTTGATCCTTTGGAAGACAGGCGGCATGGCACGGAGCAAAAGATCGTACCCTTTATTCTTGGCCATGCGCCCCACGGCCATGATGATGGGGCCTTCCAGATCTAGCTCCTGCTTTACCGTGGCTCGGCTTGCCCGGGAAACTGGGAAGAAACGCCGGTCATCATAACCCGGCGGAATCACGTGGATTTTTTCCGTGGGCACGTCGTATTCCGTGCCGGAAAGGATTTCCCGCTGTGCCGGCGTCGTCGCGATCAGCAGATCGCATTCGTCGTAAACGACTTTCTCTTCACGAATGCGATGTTGGAAGTTGTACTTGGCTTCCAATTCCTCGGCATCTCCATCCATGTTGTCCCGCTTCCACGCACCGATGGAATGGGGCGTGTGAAAGTGGGGGATTCCGAACACATTGGCCAGCGCCTGGCCCGCGATACCGGCATCCCAGTAATGCGAGTTGATGAACCCGTAGTGTAACCCGGACGTGCGCAAGTAGCGGGAGACATTCTCGACCCATTCCGGGATGGCTTCACAGAGCGTTTCCTTGGGAATGAAATCACGACCGCCGCACGGAAAACGAAGCACATTTACCCGCTCGGAGACCGCTTCTTCGGCTGCCTGGTCCTCGAACTGACGCGTGAGAATGTCGACGTGGTAACCCATTCGGGCCAAGCACTTTGAAAGTTCCAGCACGAAAACAACCTGGCCACCCGTATCCGGCTTGCCAAACTCCGGCTCCGCGGACACGTAACCGTGCGTCGAAATCATCATGATTCGATCCGCTTCGGATACCATTTTGACAGCTCCTTTGGCAGCGGTCTGGTTCAATTCGGCATCAATCCTCGTGCATGATCCATGGTGGCGGCTCTGGTTGCTCTGATCTTATGTACAGCAATTTTAAGGTTTCCAGGCCGAACCGCAACCGGCGGAGAGCCCGTGCCGCTGTAGGCAGAAGTAAGTCATGGAACAGGAACAACGCCTGCTGAATCACCGGTGCTATGTCACAGGCGGTCCCGTCCACGCGGGCAGGGTTGTTCACTCGCACAGAGCGAAAACATTTAACGCTTGAATAATGTACAAATGAACATTATTCTAGGTCGCATGCTTATCGGGTTTTTGGATGCCGACTGTTTCTACGTCTCTTGCGAGCGGGCACGTTTGCCACATCTGATGGGGCAGCCGGTGGGCGTCTTGTCCAATCAAGGTGCCTGTGTGATCGCCAAAAGTTACGAACTGAAAGCCCGGGGCATCTCCACGGGCATGCCGATTTGGAAAGCGCGGCCGCTCTGCCCGGAAGCCGTGTTCGTGAAACGCGATTTCGCCTGGTACGAAATTCTTTCCCGCCGCATGGCGGATGAAGTGCGGCAGGTCAGCCCCGCCGTGGAATATTACTCGATCGATGAACTGTTCTTCGATGCTTCCTGGCTCTCGCGGACTTTCGAAGCTCCCTTGAGCGAGGCGGCCATGAGGTTGCGGGAACGCATTCACAGTCGAGTTGGCGTTCCGGTAAGCGTTGGCGTTTCGCGGTCCCGCACGCTCGCCAAGTTGGCCGCCAAGTCCGTGAAGCCGTTTGGCTGCCGGGTACTTTTGGATCCCGAGGAGACAAAATCCTTTTTGCATGACTGTCCCGTGGAGGAGATTGCGGGAATTGGTTGGCGCAGCGCGGACAAGCTGCATGCTAGGCAGATTCGTACGGTGGGGAACTTCGCCGCGACCGACCGCCATGTCATCTGCAAGCTGCTTACCAAGAAAGGAGAAGCCCTGTGGTGGGAGCTGCATGGCGAGCCGGTCCTGCCGCTGGATACCATCCGGCCTCCCCACAAAATGGTGGGACGGGGCGGAAGTTTGTCGGGACCCACACGGGACATCGAGAGATTGCGCGCCTGGCTTGTCCGCAACGTGGAACGGCTCGTGGAGGCACTGGACCGCCACGGCGTGGTTTGCGAAACGTTTTCCCTTTCCTTGCGCCTGGAATCAGGACATTACATCGGGGACGGGACCACGCTCCCGGAAGCCACGGCCCAATTTCCACGCCTGCTGGCGGCGGCGCGGGACATCTTCAACCGCGTCTATCGGTCCGGCGACACCGTGACTCACATGCATCTCAACACGGAGCGGCTTTCCTTCCGGCACGCGGTGCAGCAAAGCCTGCTGGATCGTCCCTCCGCCCAGGATATCGAAACGGCCCGCTTAAAGCGGCTGATCAACAAACGAGTGGGACGGTTCGCCGTGCGTAGCGGTGCCACGCTCCCGCTCCACGATATTTATGCCGATCCCACGAATGGACACGACATTTGTGATATCTATGGCAAACTCTGTTTTTAGCGCGTCTTGGTAAGACCCATGTGCGATGGCGTGTCGCTCTTGCGAAGCGAAATTCCCCAGCGGCTCATCCGCCAATTCAAGTTGGAAAGCCGAGTCGTGGTCCGAGGGGAACAAGCCCCCGAGGAAATCCGTTTTCTGCGACGGGAAGGACGGCCTTGGCTGCCCGCCTGGCACGCCGGACAGTTAGGCATCCACGCCTGGGGCTGCCGATCCCGACAGGAACAGGGTTTCCCCCCCGGCGCGTGGTGCCATCGCGAACATCTAGAAGCCGGGTATTGGCGGCATCTCCAGCCAGAACCGGTCGAGATTCCCGCCAACTACGTGTTGGACCGTGGCATCTGGTACGTGGTGCGCGACGGCCTGCGGGGCGTGCTCCTGCGGAGACCGCGAGACGTCCCTCGCGTGTACGTACTCACCGAAGCGGCTTCGCACTACTATCATGTCATGACCCGCCACGACCGCATGCCCGTTCTGCTTCACGAGCGGATTTGAAGGCGACCTCTGTGCTTAGGTCCACCATCAGCATCCTGGAGTAGAGCGCAGGTTGCGAAACTGCCAGAATGACGATATGGTTTATGTTGGCTCCGTCATCAATGGCTGGAGTACTTTAACGGTCTTTCCTTCTGCAACGGGTCAGGTCAAGGGGAGAATGTTATGCGACGCACACGTGGTTTTACGCTCGTTGAACTGCTCGTAGTGATCTTCGTTATCGGAGTGCTGGTGGCGTTGCTGTTGCCGGCGATCCAGTCGGCACGCGAGTCCGCGCGGCGGGTAACCTGTGCCAATCGGCTCAGGCAACAGGTGCTGGCGACACAACAACATGTCGAGCGGACCGGGTTCTACCCCGGAGCATTCACGACGCTGCAAAACGACACGGCAATTTACCCGATCTATGTAACGTGGTCGGTGCAGCTACTCCCGGAGTTGGAACAGCAAAATCTGTTTGACAAATATCAAGCCGGCGAGCAGCCCGACATCCCGCTTGTGGAGTTCCACTGCCCCAGCGATTCCACGATCGATGAAGGCAAAACGGATACGTCATTCGTCGCAAATCACGGCGTCAAGGGCGGCTGACTCGCGGACCAATCAGGGAACGGTCCGTTCCTGAATCTGATTGCCGAACCGCATCGCCGAGTCACCAATGCGGATTTTCACGATGGTTTGGACAACACGCTGATCCTGAGTGAAAACGTCCAGGCTACCCAGTACGACGAGGTCGGCTGGAGCGGGTTTGACGGCGAAAAATCGGCTAGAAAAATTGACAAACAGAGATTGGCGATGGAAGCAGATCAGAAGTGGAACCCTGTGTTCACTTGGTTAGCAATCGACACTGCGGAGAAACCACTGCCTTTCGGGGCACGGATCAACCAGGGTCGCGATTTGCCGTTGCCTGAGAAGCCCAACGAGCGGGCCATTCTCGCCCGGCCTTCTAGCTTTCATCAGGGAGGCGTCAATGCCGGGTTCGCGAGTGGAAAAACAGTGTTTCTGGCCGAGACCATCGACTATTTGGTCTACCAGCAGCTAATGACGCCCGATGCAGCGCAATCCGAGATGCCTAACAAGGGCTACGTCCTCACCGGCAAGGACTTCTAGCTGGTGAAGCGTGCATCGCGTGAACTCGCCTTCAAGGCGATCAAGTCGCTGCCTCAGACACCGGCGTTCGACGCACTCGCCCACGAATTCGAAGGAGTGCACCCGCGCTGTCGCCGAAGATTTTCTCAGCCGTGACAGCAGCACGGGACGGCGTCTCCGCTTAACTGCGGAGGTGTCGTCTCTGCTAGGCAATCGGTAGGATATCGCTATCGAAAAGTCGCAAGTGTCCACTGTTGTCTGAAGGAGTGGGAAGTCAAGCGCATGGAGTAGCTTTTGGCTGCATTCGTTGCCACTTGGCTCTTCGACCATTCGGGCTTGCTTGACCCCGCGAGCGACTGTCTGAGGTGAAGCCGAAGGTTCACACAATCATTTACAATCGATTAGGTGCTCACAATGGAACACAGAAAGAGCGAAGCACAGATCACTCCCGAGTCAGTCGAGAGTCTCGAAGTGAAAGATGCGCAGGTTATCTTCACGAATGTCTGGAATGACCTGGAATCTGACTATGGACACGAAAACCTAAGGTTCTCAAAGGAACTCATCCTGCTCGGTGGTGCACCCGGGGCCGGTAAGGGAACCAATACTGAGTTCATCATGAAGGCTCGCGGCCTGACGTGCTCGCCGATCGTGGTGAGCTCTTTGCTGAACACTCCGGAGGCACAGCGCGTCAAGCAGGCCGGCGGAATGGTGGGGGATCGCGAGGTAGTTGGCCTCGTCTTCCGAAAACTGCTCGAACCGCAATATCGGGACGGCTGTGTACTCGACGGTTTTCCACGCACGCGTGTTCAGGTCGAGTGCCTTAAGCTTCTCGTTAGCAAGATGAACCAACTCTACCGCGAGTACCACGACACGCCGCTGGCGATTAATTTTCGCAAGCCAACGATTCATGCGATGGTGCTATTCGTCGATGAGAAAACGAGCGTGGAGCGTCAACTGAAACGCGGCCGCGATCTAGCTGAGTGGAATGCGCGCGCCGTCGCGGAAGACGGTGCCGAACCTCACGAAATACGGGAAACCGACCGGGACCCCGAAGCAGCCAGCCATCGCTACCGCGTTTTCAAAGAACAGACGTGGGAAGCCTTGCAGTCCCTCAAGAAGATCTACCATTATCATTTTGTCAACGCGCAGGGAAGTATTGAGACCGTTGAGCGAAACATCCGCAAGGAACTTGATTATCAATCGTCATTAGAACTGGATCCGCAAACTTACGATGCGGTCAAGCGCCTGCAGCTGGCGAGCGAACTTGTCATGCACGCACGCCAGGAACTCGTCAGACGGATGGACAGCTACGAACTGGAGAATCGCGCATTGTTCCACGAAGTCATCCGCGAGATTTCAGATCGGTTCATGCCGATTATCTCACGGCACGCAATTCCCGGCCGAGCAATTGTGAATTCCGAGAATGCCGTGTTTGACGACCCACTGGCATTGGCGATGGTCATCGACATCTTCGCTGATCGAGGATATCGGGCCGTGGTCAACGTGAACCGCGATCAAATACCGGAGAGCGTCGATCTGAAGACCGGACAGATTCTCTGTTCGACCAAGAAAATCTATCGATTCCAAATCCAGTTCGCCGGCTCCGAAATTCGGCGTGGAAGTGGTTAAGCGTGCCCGCTACAGCGGTGTCCGCCACCGCGGCAGCTAGAATGGTCCGGAGTCGCTTCGACGTTCCATTCCGGTGCACTGAAGCCTTGCTCCATTTCTGCTCTGCCACGCATGCCAGGCGTGATGCCAACCAGTCTTTTTCGGCGAATTTAGGATCGTTGTTCGCTCTCACCGCACTGGGCATTTACATGTTTGGTCAAACCGCGTTGCGTGGTCCAGTCGTGTTTCATGGCGGATAGACGCCAGAAAATCTTCTGCCGTCGATATCGTTCCGTCCGCAAGTACACACGCCGCGCCGGATGCGTTACGTTGTGAATTGGAGAGGCATCTTTCATAATGCCAGGTTCCTCGATGGCAACTCGGAAAATGGGAAAAAGTCTTATGCGTGAGAAGATCGCTTATACCGGCATTACTTTTGACGACGTTTTGCTGGAGCCACGGTTTAGCGATGTCCTGCCCGCCAGCATCGACGTGTCCACGCAACTGACGCGGCGCATCTCCCTCAAAATCCCCATTGTGAGCTCCCCCATGGATACCGTTACCGAAAGCGAGCTAGCTATCGCGCTCGCCCAGTTCGGGGGAGTGGGGGTGATCCATAAAAACCTCTCCCTGGAAAACCAGACAAAAGAGGTGGACAAGGTAAAGCGCAGCGCCAACGGCATCATCACCGATCCCGTGACCCTGCCTCCCGAAGCGACCGTGGCGACGGCACGCAGCATCATGGACCAGCATAACGTGTCCGGAGTGCCCGTGACGGATGCTGGGCAAAAACTCAAAGGCATTATTACCAAGCGCGACCTGCGCTTCCTGGAAACGAACGACCTGCAAATCTCCGAGGTGATGACCCGTGAAAATCTGGTAACGGCCACGGGGACTGTAACGCTCGAAGAGGCTGAGAAGATTTTGATGGCAAAAAAGGTCGAGAAACTTTTGCTGGTTGACGAAAATTACTGTCTGACGGGACTTATTACGATCAAAGATATCGACATGCTCAAACGGTTCCCGGATGCCTGCCGAGACGCCAAAGGCAGGCTCCGCGTGGGAGCGGCGGTGGGAGTTTTCGACTACGACCGGGCGGCCGACCTGATTAGCAAGGATGTGGATGTCCTGATCGTGGATAGTGCTCATGGGCATACTAAAAACGTGCTGGAGACGGTCCGGGAAATCAAGAAGAGATGGGACATTGAAGTCGTGGCGGGCAACGTAGCGACGCGGGAAGGAGCCAAAGCCCTGATCGATGCTGGCGCGGATGCCGTGAAGGTCGGCATTGGCCCCGGCTCGATTTGCACCACGCGGATTATTTCGGGAGTGGGCGTGCCGCAAGTGACCGCCATTCATGAAGTTTCCCAGGAGACCAATGCGGCGGGGCTGCCACTGATCGCGGATGGAGGAATTCGCTATTCGGGAGACATTACCAAGGCCATCGCGGCGGGCGCAAGCTGCGTCATGGTGGGCGGGCTGTTCGCCGGGCTCGCGGAAAGCCCCGGAGAGACCATTTTGTACCAAGGACGGACATTCAAATCCTATCGAGGCATGGGCTCCTTGGGCGCGATGGTGAAAGGATCCAGTGAACGCTACCGCCAGGCCGAAGCGCGGCGGGATCCGCAGAAACTTGTGCCAGAGGGAGTGGAAGGGCGAGTCCCTTTTCGAGGGCCGCTGGGGCCATTCGTGTACCAACTTGTCGGCGGTTTGAAAGCCGGGATGGGGTACTGCGGCACGGCCACGATCGAACAACTGCGTACGGAAGCCAGGTTCATTCAGGTGTCACCAGCCGGTGTCAGGGAGAGTCACCCTCATGACATTTCTATCACCCAAGAATCGCCCAACTACACCACGGAATACGGCGCGGACGCGGGTTGATATGGCCCCCCGTGCGGCAGGGAGCTCTCCGCTTCCATGGGGAGTGGCCTTCACTATCAGTACGCGCGGCGCGCTGGTCGGATTGTTGGGGCTGATGCTGGCCTTTTCCACGCTGGTTGGCGTGGCGAGCGAACCTCGGAGATTGAGCGCGGCTCAATGGACGCAACATCGCCGCTTGCCAGCCCAACCACAGGGGACCGTCGCGACAAGCAAAACCGCCTTTCGGCGCGTGTCAGCGGAATCTTTTGCTGCCACGAGTTCCCAACTCCAGTGGCGGGCCAGCCGCACGCTGAACGGACGCCGAAAAACGGCTTCGAAAACGGAACCGCGTGAAGATCGTCGGCGCCGTGCTGTCGCGGAAGGACCCCGGCGTTTGGCGGTGAAGCCGCGGTCGACGCAGCAACGCCCGAGCAGCGGCGTGGTCACCGTGCAGTTCGAGGACGCGCTCGGCCCGCCCCCCGAGGGTTTCGAGGAGAACGGTCGGTTTTCGTCAGCGGAGTGGGATGAAGAAACCGACTCCGCCTCGGAACTCCCTCAGCCGGTTCCCGACGCGGGGTTACCCATCGCACGCTACGCGGCCCGAAACCGCCAGCAAGTGGGCGATGACTCTCAAGCGGAATCTCTGCCGGCGGATCAGACGACTCCCAACGAATTCGACGTGGATTCCTTGGCTGGGATCGGCGTGGCCGAGACGGACTGCGAAAAAGAAAAATACGCCTGTCGACTCGAATTGGACGAGCTGAAACAAAAACGGCTCGCCGACATCGATCTGGATATTACCCTGACGGGCATGGAAGGCCGTGACTATCCTTGCACCTGTGAGTTGAGAGACGATCCGTTTACTCCCCGCCAGTTCGCGCTCACGAATTTCGAGTGGAAAGCTTCTGGGCTGTGCCACAAGCCGCTCTACTTCGAACAGCCGCGCGTGGAACGCTACGGACATACGGTCCCCTTCGTGCATCCCGCCATCGCGGCGGCGCACTTCTTCGCCAGTGTTCCCGTGCTGCCCTACAAAATGGGGCTCGAACCGCCTTACGAGTGTGTCTATTCCCTGGGCTACTATCGGCCCGGCAACTGCGCGCCCTACCTCGTGCCTCCCGTGCCGCTTAGCATTCGTGGCGGCTTGCTGCAAGCGGGCGTGGTCACGGGATTGGTGTTCGCGATCCCGTAAGTGATAGCTGAGCACGTCCCGCTGTTCACGAGGCGACTCTTGACTTCGAGCTAAATGGCTTCCGGGCCAAGAGCCACCTCATCCAGGATTCATGCTTGGGTAATGTCGGCAGATCCACGATTTGGTTACGGCGCGCCGCTCGCCACATGGCCATCGGCGGAAAGGATCAGCCGATCCCAGGCACTGCAACACGTATCGCGGGTTTCGATCTGGTCGCTGACAAAGTGGACGCTGCCATCCGCGTAGGCCGACATGACTCCTCCCGAATGCTGGCTGCGGCTGCCCGCTCTGCCACCCACGGCTGTTTCTTCACGGCAGGACATGCCTTGCCGTAAGAGAGAATCGACCGTGATGGCGGAATTCCGCGATTGATAGATGTCGCGGCAACCGGAGATTTGATCCGAAAAACGGCTAGGGTTGTTAGGGCCATTCGCCGATTCCACGGCCCCCTCGTCCCAGCCATGCCAATACAGCGCGCTCGCTCCCGCGTCCGACATGGCCCAAGTACCCCGGATGTCTTGGGCATTCACGCCCACGCGGACTTCCGCGATCATCAGCGTATTGCTCACGCCATCGGTGATGTCCTCTTCGCTCGTCGAGACATTGGGGCCCATGACCCCCCGGCGGAGGTCGTCGATCCACCCTTGGCCGGTGAGCATGATCCGTCCCACGCGCCCCAGCGGGCCATTGCCGGCGTTGGCCGCGTAATTGCCTCGGGCCCAGTTTCCACCCCGCCCGGCGTATTTGACGTTATGTCCTCGATCGGAGGGGCACAAGGCGATCGCCAAATTGGTACCCCGGGCCTCTTCGTTCTCCCTACCCGAATTAAACGGCTCGCTGAGCTCGAATGCGTCGAATAGGGCCTGGTGCTCCATGAAGGGGAGCGTGAGCATCAGCCAATTGGCGTACATCGGGCGATTTTGAAGTTCGATCCGCGAAGGACAATGCTCGTCGGAGGCGGTTTGCGGTGGATTCTCTCCATTGATTCCGGCGGACGCGGTCTCAGCGGGAGGGAATGCTTTGAATGTCGAATGATAATTCAGGACTCCCAGCGCGATTTGTTTGAGATTATTTCGGCAATGCGTCCGCCGCGCCGATTCCCGGGCGGCCTGGACCGCGGGCAAAAGCAAAGCGACCAGTCCTCCCACGATACCGACCACGACCAACAATTCCACCAGTGTAAACGCGCGTCGAGACGACATGGCATGACCTCCCATACGTACAAGACAATTGCCCTGGAGGTCAATCTACTCCTCAATCATGAATCCGCCTAGAATTTTCTTGACATTTTGCCGGTTTTTTCGGTGGTCACGGATCAGGTGCGTTCGTCGCTTTGTTCGAGCGACCATTAGCTGCACGACACGCCGAACGGTTTTGCGGAAAAACGTTCGGCGGAAGGTTGAGCAGCAAGCCCATTGGGGAAACAAAAAAACCGCCGGGACCTCGAAAGGCGCCCGGCGGCGTTGGGGTTTCAAAAAAGTGACGGGTCTTATGCCCGGCGGCAGGATCAATACATGTCGTAGTCGCCGCCGTGTCCAGCGCCGCCCTTCTTCGCTTCCTTCTTGGGCTTCTCGGCGATGAGGGCATCGCTCGTGAGCAGCAACGTGGCCACGCTGGAGGCGTTTTGTAGCGCCGTGCGGGTCACCTTGGTGGGATCGATCACGCCGGCTTTCACCAGATCCTCGTAGGCATCGGTGGCCGCGTTGTAACCGAAATTCGCTTTCCCTTCGGAGACTTTCTCGCAGACGACGCTGCCGTCCTTGCCCGCGTTGGATGAGATCGCCGACAGCGGAGCCCGGCAAGCGCGGAGCACGATGTTGTAGCCAATCTCTTCATCATGGGAGAGATCACTGGGTTTGAGCGAGGACGAAGCGCGGAGCAGGGCCACGCCGCCGCCGGGGAGGATGCCTTCCTCCACCGCAGCGCGGGTCGCATGCAAAGCGTCCTCGACACGGGCCTTCTTCTCTTTCATTTCGCTCTCGGTGGCCGCGCCGACGTTGACTTTGGCCACACCGCCGGCCAGCTTCGCCAGCCGCTCTTCCAGCTTCTCGCGATCGTAGTCACTGGTGGAGTTCTCGATCTCGCGGCGGATCTGGTCGATGCGGGCCTTGATGTCGCTGCTCTTGCCGGCACCTTCGATGATCGTGGTGTTGTCCTTGTCCACGATGATCTTCTTGGCGCGGCCCAGATCGGTGATGGCCAGCCCTTCCAGCTTGATGCCCAGATCCTCGAAGACGGCGGTCCCGCCGGTGAGGATGGCGATATCTTCCAGCATCGCCTTGCGGCGGTCACCGTAGCCGGGTGCTTTCACGGCACAGATCTTGAAGGTGCCCCGCAGACGGTTGATGACCAGCGTGGCGAGGGCTTCACCTTCCACGTCCTCAGCCACGATCAACAGCGGTTTGCCGGCATTCACCACCGACTCCAGCAGCGGCACGATGTCCTTCACGTTGCTGACCTTCTTCTCGAAGACAAGCACGTAAGCGTCTTCCAGCGTGCAGGTCATGTCCGTGGGATCGGTCACGAAGTAGGGGGAGAGATAGCCGCGGTCGAACTGCATTCCCTCGACCCACTCGACTTCCGTGTGCAGGCTCTTGCCTTCGTCGACGGTGATCACGCCATCCTTGCCGACCTTCTCCATGGCCTCGGCGAGCAGTTCGCCGATTTCCATGTCGTTATTACTGGCCACGGCGCCGACTTGGGCCATCTCCTTGGGGCTCTTGATGGCGATCGACATTTTGCCGAGCTTTTCGGTGATGTCCGCGACCGCTTTCTCGATTCCCTGTTTCATCTGCAGCGGATTCACGCCCGCCACGACGGCCTTCAAACCTTCATTGAAGATGGCTTCGGCCAGCACGGTGGCCGTGGTCGTGCCGTCACCGGCGACGTCGCTCGTCTTCGAGGCGACTTCACGCACCATGCGGGCACCCATGTTCTCGTACGTGTCTTCCAAGTCGATTTCCTTGGCGACGGTCACGCCGTCCTTGGTGACCGTGGGAGAGCCGAAGCTCTTTTGCAGAATGACGTTCCGCCCCTTGGGGCCGAGCGTAACCTTCACGGCCCGGGTCAGCTTCGATACGCCGCGGCGCATCGCATCCCGAGCTTCTTGATCAAAGGCGATCATTTTGGACATGGATTTTCCACTCCTTCCGAGAGTTATGAGATCAATGTTCGATTCTGGGGTCGGCTACCGCCGAACCGATTTTCGAGGCAAGGCGTGGGACCATAGCCGTGGGCATACCACGCCGGAGGGCAACGTGGTCAGTCCTCGATCACGGCGAGAATGTCATCTTCACGCATCAGCAACAGTTCCTCGTCGCCGATCTTGATCGCTTCGGGAGCGTACGAGGTGAACAGCACGCGGTCTCCGACCGAAACCTGCAACTGGCCACGGGTGCCGTCGTCCAGCAGCTTGCCGTTGCCGACGCTGACGATGGTGCCCCTCGAGGGTTTGTCCTTGGCGGAGTCGGGCAGGACGATGCCGCCGGCGGTCGTCTCCTCGGACTCCTCGCGCTGGACCACCACGCGGTCCCCCAGCGGCTGCAATTTGATCGAACTGGAACCCTTTTTCTTGCTCTTGGTCGCGGTCGCCATCGTTTTTCGTCTCCCAATCGGTCCGTTTTTCTACCGGATATAACCAGGGGCCACGGAAACCGACCGCAGCCCAGAAACTGCCAAAACTGCACGCGTGTGCACACGTTAGTTAACAAATGCAACAAGCGCGCCATTCGCACGAGGTGAGAGAAAACGACGCCTTTTTGGCTATGAAAGGCACACTTTGAAGTGGGTTGGCAGCATGCCAGATGGGGTACGGCAAAATTCGCTGCCAATATGGCAGGAGTGGATTGAGCAGCGCGCCCACGCCGGGGGCCGAACGAGCTCCTCGGGAGCAGTCAGTCACTCGGCCGAACGGGAAAGAGCTTTCTGACCTGCTTGGAGAACTTTTACAATCCGGTCCACATCGTAGACACAGCCCTCCCAGGTCCCGCCACTGGCGGCCTGAAGCGCGGCCCACAGACGCGTATCGTCCGGCAGAGCGGCGTCGGGCTTCAATTCCGGGGGCACCGGCCTTTCTTCCAACACTTGAGCCGCTGCTTCCGGCCCGAGGTCCTGACCAGCTTCGCCGACGAAATCGACGCTCCCCTCCAGGCCGTTCCGATCGATCAGGATGCGAATGCGGTCGCCGTCCCTGAGCTTGCCCAAGGGGCCGCCGGCAAGCGCTTCGGGGGCGACGTGGCCGATGCAGGCGCCCGTGCTCACGCCGGAAAACCGGGCATCGGTCACGACGGTGACCTCTTTTCCCCAAGGGAGATAACGCAGAGCCGAGGTGACTTGATACGTCTCTTCCATGCCGGCTCCGGCTGGCCCGCGTCCGGCCAAGATTAAGATGTCCCCCGCTTGGATGGGTTTCCCGCTCTGACCTTTGATGGCCGCCACGGCATCCCGCTCTCGGTAAAAGACACGGGCTGGCCCTTCCTTGCGGTACACGCCATCCGCATCGATCACGCTGGGATCGATGGCCGTGCTTTTAATCACCGAGCCCTCGGGCGCCAGGTTGCCTCGGGGAAAACAGACTGTGCTGGTCATCCCTTCCTGGGAGGCCCGCTCGGGAGAAAGGATCACGTCGTCGGGGTCCACTCCGTCCTGCTCGCGGAGCCGTTCGCGCAGCCGCTGTCGGCGTTCCGATGATTCCCAAGCTTGGAGTTCCTCGCCTAAGGTCCGTCCGGTAGCCGTGAGGACATCGAGCTCGAGCATGCCACGATTTCGCAGGTGCAGCATGACTTCCGGCACTCCGCCCGCCAGAAACAAGCGAATCGTGGGATGCCCCACCGGGCCGTTGGGGAGCACGTCCACGAAGCGGGGGATTCGCCGATTGATGCGGATCCAGTCTTCCACGCTGGGGCGTTGAACCTTCGCGGCATGGGCGATGGCGGACAGGTGAAGCAGCAAATTCGTGGAACCGCCGACCGCCGCATGGACCGCCATGGCGTTATGAAATGCTCCTGCGGTGAGAATGTCCTTGAGTTTGATACCTCGCTCATGGAGTTGCCACAATGCCTGGGCGCTGCGCCGAGCATTGTCCAACCAAATGGCCTGCCCGCTGGGGGCGAGGGCGGAATGGGGCAGGGCCATGCCCAATGCCTCGGCCACGACTTGGGCACTCGCCGCGGTTCCCAGAAATTGGCAACCGCCGCCCGGAGAAGCGCACGCGCGGCAACCGAGCGCCGCCGCGTCCTCCAGCGAGATTTCGCCATGCACGTACCGCGCGCCGATGGTTTGGATCTTGCCGGCGTCCTCGCCCGATTCGGGGGGCAGCGTGACGCCTCCCGGCACCAGCACACAGGGCACGTCGCCGCTCCCCGCCAAGGCCATCATCATGGCTGGCAAGCCTTTGTCACAGGTAGCCACGCCCAACACGCCCTGCCGTCGCGGCAACGAACGGATCAAGCGCCGCAATACGACCGCCGCGTCGTTGCGGTACGGCAGGCTGTCGAACATGCCTACCGTGCCTTGAGTGCGGCCATCGCAAGGATCGGAACAGAAGCCGGCAAAGGGGACGCTGCCTAAGTCCTTCAGGATCCGCGCGGCTTGTTCCACCAACAAACCGACTTCCCAATGGCCCGTATGATACCCCAAGGCGACGGGCGAGCCGTCGTGTGACCGCAATCCACCCTGCGTACTCAACAGCAAGAATTGTGGCCCGAGCATCTGCGCGGGATCCCAGCCCATGCCGGCATTTTGCGTGAGCCCAAACAGGTCGCCACTAGACCATGTGCGGAGCATTTCGTCCGTCAGCGGCAGCTCACCTGCCGGACCGGAAGCCTTCGTCTGGACCTGATAGATCGAACGATCGTCTTGTTTCGACATGCGTGGCAACGGATTCCATGGTTCAAAGCGAAGAAGACTACGCTTTGCCATGGTAGCCGGTGGGGATCGACGGCGAAATGCGCTGGAAGTGCCTGTCAATCCGTGTGGAGAGATTCGTGCAGCTTGGACAAGGCTTCGGTCTCGATTTGTCGCACCCGTTCGCGGGTCAGCCCGAGTGCCTCGCCGATCTCCTTCAGCGTGTGCGGTTCGGTATCCTTGAGCCCGAAACGCATCCGCAAGACCGTGGCCTCGCGGGGTTCCAGCTTTTCGATGAGCTGCTTCACCTGCTTGAGAATGTCGTTATCGACCAGCTCGTCTTCGGGGTTTTTGAGCCGCTCATCCATGACCATTTCGCCCAGCGACCAGCCGGATTCGGCCTGGTCCGTTTGCGGCGTGGAGTTATAGACGCGTATCGCCTTTTTGATGATGGGCAGCTTTTTGCTAGGCAAACCCAACACACGGGCGATTTCTTCATGCGTGGGCGTTCTCCCCAGTTCCTCGGTCAACCGTGCCGAAGCCCGTCGCCATTTGGAAAGCAGTTCCACCATGTAGGCCGGGATGCGGATCGTCTTGGCGGAGTTGATCAAAGCCCGTTTGATGGACTGCTTAATCCAATAACTGGCATAGGTGCTGAACCGCGTGCCGACCGCCGGATCAAAGCCCTCGACGGCGCGGAGCAGCCCCAAGTTGCCTTCCTCGATCAGATCTTGCAGGCTGAGTCCTTTTCCCGTGTAGCCCCGGGCTATGTTCACCACGAGCCGCAAGTTCGCGCGGACCATTCGGTCGCGTGCCCGCAGGTCTCCGTTGCCAATTGCTTCGGCGAGTTCCTGTTCGTCACTGGCGGAGAGCAAAGCCGTCTCGTTGATCTCGCGGAGATAGGTCTCCAGGGGAGTCTGGACCGAGGCGGGTGAGCGTCTTCGGGTGTTGGTCGTCGGCATGTTACGGCTCTGCTGAGAATATGGAAGTAGACACCTGAAACATCGACGACGTCAGGCGTTTTCTCCAACTTCAGGCTGCCGCGTGCAGGTACGAGGAATGTTCATGGCGTTCAGGCCGTGACGAAAAGAACGGCCCCGCCGCTTGTGGGCGACGGGGCGCGTTTCGTTTTGAGAGTAAAGGCCAATGCCAGCGTGCGACTGGCCGCCTAGCTGGCGGGTTCTTCCGAAGAATCGGATTCCTCGACCGGCTGTTCCGCCGATTCCTCAGCCGGTGCCGATTCCAGGGATTTGAACAATGGACCGGATCCACTGCCTACCCCGCCCTTGAGCTCGGACGCAGGGCGAGCAGGAGCCTTGGCGGGTGGTTCCGCCGTGGAAGTCTCCTCTTCGGCGGGACCCGTGTCGTCGGTCCAATCGACTCGCTTGCGGGACAAGCCGATCTTCCGTTCGTCGGTATCCACGCGGAGAATTTTCACCTCGATTTCATCACCGACCTTCACGATTTCGTCAGGGTTTTCCACCTTGTGATCGGCCAGCTCCGAAATGTGCAGCAGGCCCTCAAGGCCATCCTCCAGACCAACGAAGACACCAAAGTTGGTGAGCTTCGTGACATTCCCCTTCACCAACTGGCCCGGCTGATACCGGCTGGGAATGTCCTGTGCCCAAGGATCTTCGTCCAATTGTTTCAATCCCAAGGCAATTCGCCGCCGTTGCTGATCGACGGAAAGGACCTTGCATTTGATGCTTTGGCCTTTTTCCATCATCTCGCTGGGATGGCCAATCTTCCGGGTCCAGGACATGTCGCTGACGTGCAGCAAGCCGTCGATACCTTCCTCCAACTCGATGAACGCGCCGTAGTTGGTAAGGTTCCGCACGGTCCCTTCGATCACCGTGCCCGGAGGATACTTGTCGGCCACGCGGTCCCAAGGATTTTCCTGGGTCTGCTTCATACCGAGGGAGATCTCTTGCTTCTCCTGGTTGATGCCCAGCACGACGACCTCGATCTCATCGTCCACGTGTACCAATTCGCTGGGATGGCTGATGCGTTTGGTCCAGGACATTTCGCTGATGTGGACCAGGCCTTCGATACCTTCTTCCAATTTGACGAAGGCGCCATAGCTCATCACATTGACGACGGCTCCCTTGACGACCGTGCCCACGGGGTATTTTTCCGCCACGTTTTCCCATGGGCTGGGTGTCTTCTGCTTCAAACCGAGGGCGATCTTCTCGCGTTCGCGGTCGATGTGCAGGATTTGCACTTCGATCTCTTCATCAATGGAGACCATTTCCGAGGGATGCCCGATGCGGCCCCAGCTCATGTCGGTGATGTGCAGCAATCCATCGATGCCGCCCAAATCGACGAAGGCACCGAATTCGGCGATATTTTTGACCACGCCGGTTCGCAATTGCCCTTCTTCGAGAGTGTCGAGCAATTGGGATTTCTTTTCGGCTCGTTCGGCCTCGATGAGGGATCGCCGGCTGACGACGATGTTGCGGCGGGCTTCGTCAATCTTCAGCACCACGCACTGGATCGTGCGGCCAATGTAATCCCCGATGTCGGCCGGGCGGCGAATATCGACTTGGCTCGCCGGGAGAAAGACGTTCACGCCAATATCGACCAGCAGGCCGCCCTTGATCTTCCGCGTGACGACGCCGGTGACCACGTCCTCCTCGTGGACGGTTTCCATCACCTCGAGCCAGGCCTCGATCTTTTCGGCCTTGCGCTTGCTGAGGACGATCATGCCGGACATGTCGTCGGCCCGGCCCAAGTCCTCGATATCCTCAACGAGGACATTCACCTTTTCGCCGACTTGCGGAGGCTCGTCGTTCTCCTCCTCTTCCCATTCGCCGCGGGGAATCGCCCCCTCACTCTTGTAACCGACATCGACGACGACGAATTCCTTGTCGACGCGGACAATTTTCCCCTCGACGATTTGGTTGATGTTGATTTCGTCACCGCCCCAGTCGATATCCTCGGGAGACTCTCCTCCCAGGGCGATGTTAAGTTCTTCTTCCCATTCTTCGGGGGAAACGTCGAGTGTGCGGATGAGATTGCGGTTGACCATGGGACTCTTGCTGAATTCTAATCGCCAGGTGGCGAGGCGATCCCTCCTTGGCGGGCAGCTCACGGCGTCCGCAACGGAAAGAGTTGCCGTGATAAGCTCGGTGGGGGGAGAAGAAGCGCGTGTGGCGGCGGGCCGATGCGTGCTGATCCATGGACTTGCGAAGGTCCCGTGCCGATGGATCGGGCTCCGCCATGGATCGCCGCAGGCTCATGCGCCCCACGGATACGCGTTTCCAGAGATCGTCTACTCCCTTCCGCCAGATCCTTACCGTTAAGGAACTTTGAAGAAACAGAAAGGCAAGCCCAGAGCGTATCACATGTCCAGCGGTGAGGCAATTGAGCTTCGTGGCCGCATATTCCAGATATTCCAGAATTTATCTTCTCGGGCAGCGAGTCGGTGAGGGCCCGCAAACCTGTGTTTCGCGCGCTCCTTGAATTGACCCCGCCTCACCGCTTCGTTAATTTAACGAGTTTACGTCGAGAGCCTGGGTGTTCCAGGCCGCTGCTCGGTTTGTGTAGCAGCCTCATGTCTCACGAACTCAGGTGCGTCTATTTTTCTAACGCTGGCGTCCCGGCACTTCGCGGGGACCAAGCCAGTGTGCCTTTGGAAGGAATGTCCGCGTGTCACAACAGGTCCTGGTAAAAGAACTCATTGAAGCAGGGGTGCATTTCGGCCATCGCGCGAGCCGTTGGAATCCGAAAATGCGTCCTTATATTTTCGGACGCCGAAATCTCATCCACATCATCGATGTGCGGGAAACGGTGCGGGGGCTGTTCCGCGCCCGCAAATATTTGAGCCAGGTCGCGGCGGGGAACAGCTTGGTTCTGTTCGTGGGCACGAAGCGGCAAGCCTCGGAAGCCGTGGAGCGGGAAGCCTTACGCTGCGGCATGCCCTTTGTTTCGGACCGTTGGCTCGGTGGAACGCTCACCAATTTCCGCACGATTCGCAGCCGTCTTGGCCGGTTGGAGGAGTTGGAAACCATCCGTTCAGGTGAAGAGCTTTCGACGTATTCCAAGAAGATGCAGTCCGCCCTCAATCGCGAATACCGCAAGATGTATCGCAACCTTAATGGTATCCGCACGATGAACCGGGTGCCCGAATGTATGGTCGTGATTGACCCCAAGAAAGAAAAGAACGCGGTCATCGAAGCCCGGAAGCTGGGCGTGACGACGGTATCGCTGATCGATACGGACTGCGACCCGGATATCGTGGATCTGCCGATTCCCGGCAATGACGACAGTATTCGGTCCATTGACATCGTCCTGCGGCTTTTGGCGGATGCGATTAATGCCGGCAAGGCGCAGGCCAAGGAAACACAACAGGTCGCTAGCGAAGGGGAGACGCCGGTCGCCGAGGCTGCCCAGGAAACGGCAGCCTCAACGGAATCGGATCAAGCCGAGGTCACGGTGGATACCCCTTCGTCCTAGCGGGTTCGTCCAGAACTGCGGATTCATTCATCGAGAAATCATTCGTGCATCACGAAGAAGGAGTGGACGGCACATGCCAGAAATCACGGCCGCGGCGGTGAAATCGCTGCGGGAGAAGACCGGATTGCCCATGATGGAGTGTAAGAAGGCGTTGGTCTCCTCGGATGGGGACGAAGCGGCGGCCATCGAGGCGCTCCGTAAGGCAGGTAAGAAAACGATGGAGTCCCGCGCGGGTCGGGAAACGACTACCGGAAGAATTGGCCTCTTCGCCAACATTGATGAGAAGGCGGGGGCCATGGTGGAAGTCTTGTGCGAGAGCGCCCCAGTCGCCGGGAACGAGGAATTCGTGGCCATGGCCAACGGCATGGCGGAGCAGTTGGCGAAAGGGCCAGCAGCGAAAGATTTCGCCGAATTGTCCAAGCAGTCTTCCCTATCCAAACCCGGCCAGACGATCGAGCAAGAATTCGACGACTTGACCAACCGCATTCGCGAAGTGTTTAAAGTTTCGCGGATGGTCCGCATTGATGAACCGTGCAGCGGTTATGTCCATCACACGGGGACGGACGCGGTGCTGCTGGCGGTTGAGGGCGGCGACGCGGAAACGGCCAAGGATATCTGCATGCATATCGTTGCCATGCGGCCTGCGGTGCTGAGCGTCGAAGACCTGGATCCCAAGGTCGTGGAGCAGGAGCGTGAGATTCTCACGTCCGCTGCCCGGGCCGAAGGGAAGCCCGAACAGATCATCGGCAAGATGGTCGAAGGGCGGCTGCGGAATTTTTACGCCACGCAAGTGCTCAACGAGCAGCCTTTCGTGAAAGATGATTCCAAAACCGTGGGCAAGCTGGCCAAAGAAGCTGGAATGAAAATCTCCCGCTTCGTGCATTGGCAATTGGGCAAGGAGTAGTAAGGTCGGGCGTTCAACTCGGATCTCTACGCTTGACACTGGCATGCCTCGAAAAGGAGCCCGCGCGGCCATCATGAGTACGACGCAAACCGAAGACCGTGCTGGCCAAAGTCTGGATAAGCCCCGCCGGGTTGTGCTCAAAGTCTCCGGCGAGTGCTTCTCCGAAGTGGGAGAACGCGGGATCAGCATGCGGGCGGTCGTGCAATTGGCCGAGCAGATCCATCGCGCTGCCGAATCGGGCACGCAGATCGCGATCGTGATTGGCGGCGGAAATATCTTGCGAGGCGCCCAGTTCACCGCTGGTAATTCCAGCATCCATGAAGCGACCGCGCATTACATGGGCATGATCGCCACCGTGCTTAACGGGTTGGCGCTGCAAGATGGCTTGGAATCTCTGGGATGTGCCACGCGGCTGCTCACCGCGATACGCATGGAAGGCGTGGCCGAGCCCTACATCCGCCGCCGCGCGCAGCGTCACTTGGAAAAGAAAAGGATTGTGATTCTCGCTGCCGGCACCGGCAGCCCATTCGTCACCACGGACACGGCCGCCGCCCAGCGGGCATTGGAGTTGGAAGCCGACATCCTGCTGAAGGCCACGAAGGTGGATGGCGTGTACAGCGAGGATCCCGAGAAGAATCCACACGCGGTCCTTTATCATCAATTGAGTTACCAAAATGTCGTGGAACAGAATTTGCGAGTGATGGACCAGACGGCCATCACGCAGTGCATGGAGCACGACATGCCGATCGTGGTTTTCAATTACCGCAAGGAGGGTTTCTTGGAGAAGGCGGTCCAAGGGGACCGGGTGGGAACACTGATTTCCAGCGAGGCGAAGCTTTCCTAGCCGTGAGTTGCGCGCAACTTTCATCCGGAGCTTTCAAGCGATTTTGCACGATCATCAGCCATCCTAGGAAACACTCCGCCACGCTTAGCACAGAGGGTGAACAGTAATGGACGCGGATGATATTCTGCTAGACGCGGAAGAACGGATGGAAAAGGCCGTGGACGTCCTCAAGAATGCTCTGGCCGGTGTCCGCACGGGCCGGGCCAATCCCGGCCTCATCGATTCGCTGCGGGTCGAAGTCTACGGTTCCGCCACGCCGATCAAGCAATTGGCCTCCGTGGGAGCCCCGGAGCCAACGCAGATTTTGATTCGTCCCTACGATCCAGGTACCTTGAAGGACATCGAAAAGGCGGTTTTGGCCAGCGATTTGGGTTACACGCCCCAAAGCGACGGGCGCGTGATCCGCATCAATGTTCCGCCGATGTCGACCGAAGTCCGCAAGAAGATGGTGGCTCGGGTCAAGGACCTTTCGGAAGAGGCCAAGGTCTCCATCCGCAATGTCCGCCGTGACGCGAACAAGGCCGCGGACAAGGCGGAAAAGAGCAAGGAAATGAGCGAGGACGATTGCAGCCGGGCCAAGGATTCCATCCAAGAACTGACCAAGAAATACGAAGCCCAGGCCGACAACGCGTCGAAGGCGAAAGAAACCGAAATCATGGACGTTTGACGTCCGCTCGACTTTTTTTGCCCGCCGAACGTAAGCTCGTGGGCCAATCTCCACGGCGTCCGTGAACGTTGGGTTTGTTAGCTTGAAGTCGATCCCCCCGTCTCTATTCCCACCTTTCCATAGCGTGTAGATGATGTCCCAACCTTCCACGGAATCCGACCGTCAATTACTCCGAGAGGCTCGCGCGCAAGGGACCGGAGCCACGATCCGTGCTTTCGTGAAACTCTCCGGGCCGGGCTGGTTGCAAAGCGCCATCACGCTTGGCGGAGGATCGTTGAGCACGTCCCTCTTTTTGGGTGTGTTGGGTGGCTTTCACTTTCTGTGGCTCCAGCCGATGGCGATTGGCTGCGGCGTGATCATGCTTAGCGCCATCAGCTATGTGGTGCTCTCCACCGGGGAGCGTCCCTTCAGCGCGATCAATCGCCATATCAATCCCGTGCTGGGCTGGGGTTGGGCGATCGCGACGTTGATGGCCAACATGGTTTGGAGCTTGCCTCAATTCAGTCTGGCCACGGCCGCCATACAACAAAATTTGCTGCCAGGATATCTGGGCGAAAGCAGCCAAATCGGCTCACAAAACGGCAAGATCATTATCGCCATTGTCTTGCTGGTGTTCTGTGGTTGCGTGGTGCAGCTCTACGCCAAGGGCGGGCGCGGTATGCGGGTGTTCGACATCATCCTGAAAACCATGGTGGCGATCATCGTGGTCAGCTTTTTTGGCGTCGTGGTCAAGCTCTCCATGACAGGCGAAGGGCTTCCCTGGGGCGACATCTTCTCGGGCTTCATTCCCAACTTGGCGTATCTTTCCGAACCCTCACCGGAGTTTCGTCCACTTTTAGAGCAAGTTGCCTCGGCTTTCCGGCAGTTCTGGACCGATTACATCGTCAACAATCAGCGGAGCGTGATGATTGGCGCCGCGGCGACCGCGGTCGGCATCAACATGACGTTTCTCATGCCCTACGCCATTCTCTCCCGGGGTTGGGACAAGGATTTTCGAGGGATGGCGATTTTCGATTTGGCCACCGGCATGGCCATTCCCTACGTGCTCGTGACCGGCTGCGTGATCGTGGCCTCGGCGACGCAGTTCCACACGAAACCTGGCCAAGGGTTGATGGAAGGTGATGGTACCGCCCCGGCTGGCCTCCAGAAAAGTTACGCGGCGACGCTCAAGTCACGTTTGACGGCGGAAATCGGCGCGGATCAGGTCAAAGCATTGGATGGCGAAGAGTTGGCCGCGCGCATTCACGCCTTGCCCGAAGCGGACCGCCGCATGGCGGCGATGCTCGTGAAGCGGGATGCCTTCGGGCTGGCGGACGCCTTGAGCCCTTTGACCGGCAACGCCTTTGCCCAGATCGTGTTTGGCGTGGGCGTCCTGGGGATGGGGATTTCGACCATCATCATTCTCATGCTCATCAGCGGCTTCGTGATCTGCGAGATGCTGGGGATTCCGCCCGAGGGCACGGCCCATCGCCTGGCCAGCCTGGCGGCCGGGGTCGGCGTGTTGGGGCCTTTCTTTTGGCAGCAAAGTAGCGTTTGGCTTGCCGTTCCTACCTCCGTGTTCGGCATGACGCTGCTCCCCATCGCCTACTTCACGTTCATGCTGATGATGAACGAAAAACAGCTCATGGGAGAAGCCATGCCCCGCGGCGGCAAACGCGTGGTGTGGAACGTGCTGATGGCCTTTGCCTCCTTGGCGGCTTCGATTGGAGCCGGCTGGAGTATTTGGAGCTCCGCCCGTTGGACCGGCGTGGCCATCGCTGGCGCGTTTTTGCTCCTGGCCGTTGTGGTCCAATTCGCCAGAAAGCCACGGCCCGAGGCCCGCGCGGCTTAGAGCCTGGCTTGTAGTTACCGCCGCATTCGGCATGCAACTCATTTACATGGAATGAACACATGCCATCCAACACCGAGATCGTGCGCCAACTCTACGAGGCCTTTGGGCAGCGAGACCTCGATGCGCTCCGGGAACTCTTGCATCCCGACGTGGAGTGGATCCAATGTGCCGGGTTCCCGGGAGGCGGCCAGCGGCACGGGTTCGAGGAGGTGGCCGCCAAGGTCTTCACCGGATTACGTTCCGAATGGGACCATTTCGAAGCTGCCGTGGAGGAATTCCTCGAAGCCCCCGGTCGGGTCATCGTGCTCGGGCGATATCGAGGAACGCACACCGAAACGGGGAAGTCCATGGAGGCAGTCTTCGCCCATGTCTACGACCTAGCAGAGGGCCGCATTCGGCGTTTTCGGCAGTACGCCGATACGCACCCCATGGTGGAGGCCATGCGGTCGTAGCGGCCTTTGGAGTACGTTGCTACTGCCGCTCGACGGCGGGGCTTCCCTGCTAATTCGCCGAGGGGGCAGCGGAGGGCTCACGGATTGTATTGAACGTGGCTTCGATCAACTGCTTCCCGCCGTCGCCCATCCCGCCATAGATCGCCTGCATGAACTGCACTGTCCGCATGGCGGCCTGGTCGAAGCTCCAAGTGCAATCCACCATTTTGCATCCGTTGATCGTGGGCAAATCGCCGCCCTGGAAGATCAGGTTGCACTTCTGAAATTCGCAGTTGACGTACTCATTACCGTCAATGATTTCGCGCGAGCCATCGAATTTTTGATCTTCATGTCGCATGACGACTTCTCCCTTGGGTGGATGATTCTTGCCAGTATTCTTGGTGCAACGCGTCGTGCACCCATTCCGCCGGTCGATCCGACCGCGTTTCAATCTGAATACGATTCCCCGCTTGAGCCACAAAGCCGGCAAGCGTTGCGGGCCAAATGCGGAGTGGCCTCCCGGCGGTTCGTCGCGACTCGTTTAGCGTGGCGGCGTTCATTTTACAACCACCAAATCACTTTCGCGTCCATGTGATATGCACTAGATGAGCATACGTCACGCGTGACCGCGCGCGTCACCGGTGTAAAAAGCCTGCCCAGCATCCCCTTGATAGGGTGGGAAGATGCGGATTTGCACGGAAGTTCGGAGCAAGTCCAGCTACCCCCCGAGGACTCGAACCTCGAATGACGGAACCAAAATCCGTAGTGTTACCATTACACCAGGGGGTAGGATACTGCGGGAAACTCTGGGACCCGCAAGGTTTACGTTATCGTTTGTCGTGCCGATTCACAACCGCAAACGAAAGTTGTTCCAATTCAATGGCCAGATCAATACCAACTTGTTGCACGTGGTCCGGCAGGGAGATGGTTACCGGGGCAAAGTTCATGATACCTGTCAGTCCAGCGTGGACCATGCTATCCGCCGTGCCCTGGGCCGCTTCCGCTGGCACGGCGATTACGCCGAGCTGGATGCCGTATCTCCGAACCACTTCCTCCATTTCAGCCGCATCGTAGACAACGACTCCTTCAATTGTTGTGCCCGTTTTTTCGGAGTCAATATCGAAGGCGGCTGTAATTCGAAACCCTTGCTGTTCAAATCCCTTGTAACGCAACAAGGCTCTTCCCAAATTCCCAATTCCCATCAAAGCCACGGGCCATTCCCGGTCCGTCCCCAAGATCCCTCGGATCGCCTGGATCAATTCTTGACAGCGATAACCGATTCCCGGGTAGCCGAACTGCCCGAAATAGGCCAAGTCCTTACGCACTTGGGCATCGGTAAAACCGAGCAGCGGGCCAAGTTGATTCGAGCTGGTCGTTTCTTGACCACTTCGCACTAGATGCTGCAATTCTCGCAAATAGAGGCTCAGCCGGCTGACAACGGCCCTGGGGATGGAACTCCCCGAGTCGGGTGCTGGAGTTTTGTCTCGCGATTCAGCCATGGCGATTAGCGTGCACGAACGAGGTCAGTCGGACACATGCTATGCGAAGGGTAAAAATTCCGTGACGCCGTGGGGCGATTAGTTCAGGTCGCAAAGGAGGAACAATTGGGGTTAAGCGAGTGTAGAAACGACTAATGCGGAAAGAGGTTTGGCCTGCCCTTTTAAGAGCCTTGGTACAACGGGCGAAAAACTTCTGTTCCGTTTGTCTATCGGCGTTTTGCGACCGATCGACGCCGAGTTGGGCGGGAGAAGTTCGGTTTATTCCGCCAGCAGACTCGCGACATTTTACTGTAGCACCCCTTTGATTTACGCAACAGGCAGTCGTGACGCCAGCATCGAATGCTTCGAATCGGCGACGTAAATCGTAATCTTTCGGATCGTCATCCGCGCCGCGACGTGATGCCATTTTGTGTCCGCAAAATCGGTCGATGCATGCATTCCTCCGCGAGGGAATTGGTGCTCCTCCCCGCTTTCTAACGGTCGGATTCAATCCGCATTTCCGGCATAAGCGTCAATTTAGGCCGCTTTTTGCCTTTAGTCGTGGATCGTCTCACGGGAAATGTGCTCTTGGTTATCTCAGTAGTCCGAAAAGCCTATTGTTTCCCATTCGATGGATTCATTCCAGGCTGTGTGCTTTAGCTAGGTGGCGTCTTCGTGATCTCGATGGTTCCGGATGATGCGAAATTGACTGTCGCGACCTCGCGGCAACGAAGAATGGCTAATGCGGATGGTTTGGGTGGTCCGAATAGATTTGGGGGTCGAGAGTGTTCGTTGTATTTAGACCAGCCCCACCTCATCCTGAATTGACCTTGAAGGAGGCGAGCAAATGAAAGCAAAGCTGGGAGTGCCGATCGTCGCGATCATCATCGCGGTCGCTTCGGCGGGTCAGGCCTTCGCGGGCTATTGCGGGGCGGCAAGCTATAAGTGTTGCGGCAACGGCGGCGGCACCGATAGTTACGCCGGCTGTAGGCAAC
Source organism: Pirellulales bacterium (assembly GCA_028289405.1). Lineage (GTDB taxonomy): Bacteria > Planctomycetota > Planctomycetia > Pirellulales > JANQPP01 > JANQPP01. The sequence continues at coordinate 12,130 of JANQPP010000176.1, read as the reverse complement.
AGTGCCACACGGTCATGAAGACGTGTCGCGAAGTTGTCTACGAAAAGCAGGAATACACCTGCTACAAGACCGTATACGAGACGGTCTGCGAAGACAAAACGGTGAATTGCGTCAACTATGTGAAGGAGACGGCCTACCGGGATTGCCACTACACGGTGTGCAAGCCGGTGTGGGAGACCCGTACGAAGGACATCCACTACACGGTGTGCAAGCCGGTGTGGGAGACCCGTACGAAGAACATCAACTACACGGTGTGCAAGCCAGTGTGGGAGACCAAAACGCGGGATATCTGCTACACGGTGTGCAAGCCGGTGTGGGAGACTCGTACGAAGAACATCAACTACACGGTGTGCAAGCCAGTGTGGGAGACTCGTACGAAGGACATCCACTACACGGTGTGCAAGCCAGTGTGGGAAACCCGCACGAAGACGGTCAACTACACAGTGTGCAAGCCGGTGTGGGAGACTCGCACGAAGGACATCCACTACACGGTGTGCAAGCCGGTATGGGAGACCAAGACGCGAGACATTCACTACACGGTGTGCAAGCCGGTGTGGGAAACCCGCACGAAGACGATCAACTACACGGTGTGCAAGCCGGTGTGGGAGACTCGCACGAAGGACATCCACTACACGGTGTGCAAGCCGGTGTGGGAAACCCGTACGAAGAACATTAACTACACGGTGTGCAAGCCGGTGTGGGAGACCAAAACGCGGGACATCCACTACACGGTATGCAAGCCGGTGTGGGAAACCAAGACGCGTGACGTCTGCTATACCGTCTGCAAGCCAGTCCACTACACCAAAACGGTGAAGGAATGCTGTGGTCGCTGGGAAACCCAAGTGACCGAGTGCCCTGGCCCGGTGGTGAACAAAGTGGTCCGCGATCCGAGTTGCTGGACATGGGATCCTTGCTGCTGCAAGTGCGTCTACGTCCCTGGCAAGTGCCGGACCGTGCAGGTGCAATGCCCGCCCGTGAAGGTCTGCAAGAAGGTTTGGGTTCCCGAGGTTCGCGAACGCCAGATCAACTGCGTGAAGTACGTCCGCGAGACTCGCACCAAGACCTGCACGTACAAAGTGTGCAAGATGGTTCCCGAGCAGCGGGTGAAGACTTGCACGTACAAAGTGTGCAAGATGGTTCCCGAGCAACGGGTGAAGACCTGCACGTACAAAGTGTGCAAGATGGTTCCAGAGCAACGGGTGAAGACTTGCACCTATAAGGTGTGCAAGATGGTTCCCGAGCAGCGGACCAAGACCTGCACATACAAAGTGTGCAAGATGGTTCCGGAGCAACGGGTGAAGACCTGCACCTACAAGGTGTGCAAGATGGTTCCGGAGCAACGGGTGAAGACTTGCACCTATAAGGTGTGCAAGATGGTTCCCGAGCAGCGGACCAAGACCTGCACGTACAAAGTGTGCAAGATGGTTCCGGAGCAACGGGTGAAGACCTGCACATACAAAGTGTGCAAGATGGTTCCCGAGCAGCGGACCAAGACCTGCACGTACAAAGTGTGCAAGATGGTCCCCGAGCAACGGGTGAAGACTTGCACATACAAGGTGTGCAAGATGGTGCGTGAGACACACGTGAAAAAAGTGCCCTACACCATCTGCAAGCCAGTGCACAGCACGAAGGTCGTGCAAGTGAAGCGTTGCGTGCCCAAGCGCGTGGCCTACACGGCGACCCGTTGCGTACCGAAGGTCGTGTGCAAGCAAGTGCCAGTGAAGGTTTGCTGCCCACTGCCTTGCTGCCCGCAACCCTGTTGTGAGTCCTCCTGCAACTGCGGTGGGTAAGGATAGGTGGATTCGGGATAAGAGCTCTCGCTAGAGCAATCTAGCGGGAGCGACCGGGTCTGGTCTACGGAGGCGGTCCGATCCAACGAATGGGTCGGGCCGCCTTTCTTCATGCGCGGGGCGGGCACGAAGAAATGGTTCTCAAATTCTTCTTACTGGCGGGTGGCCTGGGCATCCACTTCCACGTGGAATTTCAGCGGGAATTGATGCCATTTGGGCCGGTCCGTGGGGTCGCGAGTATAAACGGCTTGAAACCCCTTTCCCACATTACTCAACCGGCCATCCGCGATGCTATAGAACATCCCAGTAATGGCGTAGCGGTCCGGCGAAGAGGTGTCCGGGTTGGCCGCGAAAGTTTCCTCGAAAAAAATCTCCTTCGCCGTAATCCAAATCAGTTTCCCGGGGCCACCATACAGCCCCACATGAGGACGCGAGAGATAAATGCGCGGCGGTTCTCCCCGCAGGTGGTAGACCATGCCCAATATCACGGGCCGGTCAGGATCTCCATTGACGAGGCTTACGTAATTCCAGCCGAAACCGTCACCAATCCAGGCAAACTGCTGGCCCGCGAGCGCCGTCCCCGCACAGCCCAAGCGTGAAGGTGGCGTGAATTTGCGCACGGGAGACCAGTCGTGGTCCACGGGATGAATATCCCACAGGCCATACCATTTGCCGGAAAACGGGGCGAACGCCGCTTCCGCATGCAGGTCGGAGTCGCCCCGCAATTGACTCAGTGCCTCATCGGACGAGAGTGTGAAACGGTCGAGATTGGGACGGCCTGGTTCCAGCCGGTCATGCACATGCCGAGGGAACTCGGCTACCGCCTCGGCCAAAAGTACGGCTGGAGCCGGCTGGCCATCTTCGGCCAGAAAAAGCTCTTCCCGAAAGGCTTCGGCGGCGATGAGGCCACGAATCCTGCGGTCCTCGTCCGAGCGAAATTCCGGGTGCCCCGCTAACGCGGGTTGTTTGGAACAAGTCGCATCTCGCGGCGATTTGCCATCAAATCTGGCTCCGGAAATACCCGTTAGCAGCAACCAGGTGATAAGTAGGGAAACGTTGATGTGCGTGAATGAATTTGTGTCTTTCACACCACTGCCCTTGTGGAGGATGATTTGTCGCGGGAGTTTTGAAGCTTTCTACTTGTGATTGACCGCAAGGCTGAGGATTCCCGTCCGTGCCGCCTGCGCTAAACGCCGAGAAATTCCTCCAAGGCTTCCCGCATCACTTGTGGGTCTGCATCCACACCAGTCCAAACACGAAACGCGATCACGGCTTGATTTACCAGCATTCCCAGGCCGTCGAGCGTCGTGCAGCCGCGTTCCGCCGCATCCCGAATCAGCCGCGTCTGCGGTGGATTGAAGATCACGTCCGCCACGACCATTTGTGGCAAGAGTGTCGAGGTATCCAGCGGCACTCGGGCTTCCGCGTCCCCGAGTCCAATGGAAGTGGCATTGATCAGGACATGCGTGCTGTCCGGCACGGCCCAATCGCCTTCCCAGGGAATGTATTGGGAAGGGACTTTCACCTGATCATTGATCAGGGTCGCCAGTTCTTGCCCTCGTTCGGGAGTGAGGTTCACGATGTCCACCGATGCGGCGCCGCTAAGGCCGACTTCCACGGCGATGGCCCGTGCCGCTCCTCCCGCTCCCAACACGACGACCTTCTTGCCGGCAGGATCGGTGACTTCCCTCAGAGATTGCACGAAACCTTTGCCATCTGTGTTTTCCCCCAGGTACTGGCCGTTTTCGCGGTGAATGCAATTCACCGCGCCCATTAGGGCGGCGGCGTCGCTCAAGCCGTCCAAGAGGGGAATCACGGTGACCTTATGCGGGATGGTAAGGTTTCCGCCACGAAAACCCATGGCCCGCATGCCTCGCACTGCATCCTTCAGGTTTTCCGGTTCGACTTCCAGCGTGAGATATCTCCAGTCCAGGCCTGCCTGCGCGAAGGCTTTCTCCATCATGTACTGAGTCGGATTGCCCGCGACCGGCTTTCCAAAAACGCAGACGATTTCTTGAATGGATGAAACCAAAATTTCCCCTCTCTTCGCGGTAGTCCTGGATCTGGCAGTTTGGGAATGCTTGCCTACAGAGCAGACAATCATCTTGCCGCGTGCCGGGAGCCAGTGCAACCGTCCCGGCGAGTTCCAGATTGTGCGGATGCGAAGAGAAAAGGAGTTCATCCCCTAGATTTTTGGGGGCAATTTGTCCAAATTGCGCCATCGGTCTGGCGATCGGCACCGTCTCGATGACGTTGATATTTATGTCTGTCTATATTGAAGAGATATGAATATACAGATGGGCAATCAATACGGCCAACACGCCATGGATCCACGGCGGAATCTCGGGAATGAATCGCTCGAAGACCTGACCGCATTTTGGGCACCAGCCCACGTTGCCGTCGGAAGAGTTCATGGCTTGCCGCACGACGTGGGAACAATTTGGGCAGACGCTTTTCATCTGACCGCTCCTTTCAAGTGGTGTCTCTCTGGCAGCCTGAGGACAAATCTTCACAGCGTCCGCGAAGATTCCTGCCTATCGGCCGTGAAGCACCGATAAACGGACGGAAGAGAGTTTTGCCCGTTGGCTTGAAGTGGTTCCAAACTGAAATATAGTTCAAAACCGACCAGCATGGCGGCGAGCGGAGCAACTTGTGCGCCTGGCATGCCAGATTAAGGGAGCCAAATGTTTGCCCGGCTGGCAGATGCGTTTTTCAAGGGATTCTTGCCTCGGCGTGCCTTGATCCGTACATACGGCGGCAGATAGCAGCAGCGATGCGCGAAAGAATCGATCGCAGCCGAAAAATCGGCATGCCGGGGTTCCAGCACATCCTCGATCACGAATCCTGCCCGGCATAATCCTCCCAGCAACTCCTCCCAGCGATGCAGATATTCGAGCGTGCCCGGTTCGCGGTGCGGGCTGCCTTGAACTTCCGGCAAAGGGCTGTCGCGATAATAAGGTTCTTCCAGGACATAGCCTCGGGAGGACATCCGTACCTCCGCTTGCAGGCTCGTCGGCTGTTTATGTTGGCTAACGTAAATTCCATCAGGCGCGGTGACTCGGGCGACCTCGCGGTAGACCCGGGAAATGTCGGGCACATAGCAGGTGCTTACGGGTTGGGAGACCAGATCGAACGCTGCGGCGGACAGCGCCGAGAGATCATCCATCGAGCCTTCGATGACCGTGAGCGGCAGGCCCCGAGCATGGGCGACTTCGCGATCGATGGCGAGCATGGCCGAACTGATGTCGACCACCGTGGTCGTGGCACCTGCCGCCGCGAACAGCGGCCCTTGCCGCCCGCCGCCAGCTCCCAGGCACAGCACGCGCTTGCCTCGGACATCCCCCCCGAGCCATGCCGCGCCCCCCACTGCGGTGAGCGGATCGCGAAAGTCTTCGTCCGTGGCCGGCTCCGTGAATCTCTCGCGCTCGCGGACACGCCGGTTCCACGCACGGCGGTTCTGCTCATGGGCCGGCATGCGTCGCTGCACGTAAAAGGGGGGTGTGCTGATGACATGGCAGGTTGACTTAGCCGCCGCGCCTGCGGCGACGGTACCAGCCAACATACGGTACCGCCAGCGTGGCGAGCAAGCACCAGGTGCTCGGTTCGGGCACCGCGACGACTTCCAGATTGTCGATCGCGAAATAGGCAGGCGTGTTGATACCGAACGGGCCCACGTCGGAAGAGTCGATTGTGAAACTCAGCTTAGCCGCCCCGTCCAGTGAAGACAAATCGACGGAAATCCATTCATCGAGAATAAAATCCATGCTGTCGTCCGTGAAGCGATAATCGGCCAATGAAACTTCGAGCGCGCCAACCGGCGAATCGTCTTCTCGCAGTCCATGGATGGTGAGACTGAAAAAATCGGGATCGGTGCCGTCCGCTCCACCAAACTGCTTGGCGAAGGCATCACCGTCCCGCATGGAGAGCGCGGCGTAGGTCGTGTTGGTCACGGAAATCGAGCGGGGCGTCGTGCCTGTTGGCAATTCAATCCACGAGACATCGAGTTCCGGGCCGGCGTTGAAACCGACGGCGTAGGTGTCGCTCCCGCCGGCACCTTGCCCCGTGAAGGCGCTGAATTGGTTTCCAAAGCCGGGCGTGGCCGTATCGGTCATTGAGGAGATCGCCCAACCGGACCAAGCCGTGAAACCGCCATCGAACGTTTCGAATGTGTTGTGGAAAAAGGCTCCTCCGGACGTGAAGCCTCCTGACCCAGCGGCTCCATCGTCAAAGGACTCCGTTGGCAAATTCAGGTCCTCGAAGCCGATGGTGAATCCAGCAGCGGATCGACCAATGGTTACGGTGATAGTTAAAAAGACAGCGATTTGGAGGTGAGCGCGGCAGGTCATGTTGTAGAACTCCTTAAGTGAAAAAACTTGTTGCGAAATCAATAGGCGGTAACGGCCTCGCCCCCCTCGCGAGTGCACAACGCGGCGAGCGCGGCGAGTACCATGTTTTCATTCAAGAACCGAGCGGAACCGTCCGCCAATAGCCCATTCGCGCCCCCCGGATGTTCACTGCGGATGTCGTTTTCGAAAGGCGGGCTGGCGTTAATGGCGTAGGCCTGGTCGAACACGTTCCGCCCGTTGATCCATTGCCCCTCGGGCCAGCGGGCATCTTCACCGATGAGCAGCGTGTGGCTCGATCCGTCCGCGATTTCGGAGAGCGAGATGGCTCGGTCGTACAGCATTGTCCCCTTGGGCGGGCTGTTGGGAGATTGGATCCGTTCGCCGAAAATGCCGCCGTAATCGCACCCCCCGCGTCCCTCCACGAGCGGGCTTTCCCGCACGCTGCTGGGGCAAAGATAGAAACGCAGCACGGTCGCCGCGGGCACGGCATTCTCCGAACTGTCAAAGGGCGTGGAGAGATCGAGTGCGTCATACAGCGACGCTTCTCCCACGAAGGGGAGCAAGTACGCCGACCAGGCTAACTGCCGCAGTTTTCGGTTTCCGACGCTACCCCGCCACTCCACGCCACCTGGGGGGAACGTGCGGTAGGTGTCGTGATAGGCATGCATGCCCAAGCCGATTTGATGCAGATGGTGCGCACAGGCCAAACGTCGCGCGCGTTCCCGCGTGGTTTGCACGGCAGGGAGTAGCAAACTGGCGAGTACGGCGAGAATTACCATCACAACGAGCAATTCCACCAGCGTCCACCCGTTCTGTTTGCCGCGCAAACTGGCCCGCGCATGACCTGACGCGTTGCGTGACATGGTCCATCCTTTGCAATCAGACAGCGAGAATTCACGACAAGGACCCAAGGTACGCAACACAAGCGCACCTTGACTGCCGATCATTCCCAAGTTCGTCACCGAATTCAGCAGTGGCCCGTCCCTCGCGGGTCCGACTGCCAAGGCAAAGGTAGGTCTTCTGACTCCCGGGCAGGAAAATGCATCCACCTTCTCGCCAGCAACCGCAAGTACGCGGCGGCCAGCAATGGCATCACAGAACGATGTGTTTTCCAAACAGCCGTGGAACACTGAATGACGCGCGAATGCGTGCGTCTGGTCCGTTGGCTGAAAAGCCCGGTCACAGCGGCGGGGCCGTCTCGGATTCGCACCGAGTTCCCTGTTCGTCGAGCCAGCCAGCATGCCGGCCCGACCACCGTTGCCCATTCGAGAGGCAGCATACGTTACGTTGAGGCGGCGATTCAAGCCCCCAGACAGAACTCCCAGGTAAAAAAAGAACAGAAGTCATTTCATGTGGAGAATCGGCTTGCATGCCTAGTGTCACCAGGTATAATGCCTGGCGTGGCTAGGTAACAGCGCGACCACGATGGATGTTCTGACATGAAACCTGAACTGCTCCGCGCGGCACTTGAGCCGATTCTGCTGGAGGTCATCGCCCGCGGCGAAGCGACCTATGGCTACGAGATCGCCCGCGCCATCCACCAGGCGACCGATGGCAAGCTGCTCACGCAGGAGGGGACGCTCTATCCGGCGCTGCACCGCTTGGAGAAATCGGGACTGTTGAAAGCGGAGTGGCGGCACTCGCCGGAAGGCCGCCGCCGCAAGCACTACAAAATTACCGCCGAGGGGCGGAAGCGGCTCGCCAAGTTGCGGTCGGAATGGCAGGACTTCAGTGAATGTGTGAAGGCCGTCTTGGGGTTAACGCGGTGGTGCCATGGTGCGTGAAGAATCACAACCACTGCCATCAGAAGAGCAGGCTTGGCGAGAAGGATTGGCGGAGGAGATCGCCGACCACTTGGAGCAATCCGCGCGGGACGGTGAAATCTCCGGGCAGTTACCAAAAGTCGCCAAATCCGACGCGCTGCGACGTTTCGGCTCCGTGGAGAAGACGTATTTCCACTGTTGGTGGATCCATCAAAAGGAACAGATCATGTTGAGCGTCCTACGGAACAGTTTCTTGCTCGCTGGTGTTGTGGTTCTCGTGGTGATGATGTTTCTCACTTGGTCGCAACAGCGGGAGCTTACAGGCCAACTAAACGAGATGCGGGATTCCCTGCAATCCGTCGCCGAATTTCAGCAGCAGCTTGCCGCGGCAGCCGCCGAGCCGCCGGTGATTACCGTCTCGCTGCGGGGCAAGGCGTATTTGGGCTTTCCCGACGTACCGGTCCAGGATTATCCACTCACGGTGAAGAGCCGCTACACGAATTTCCGCCGACTGCTCAAGACTGATGCGGAAGGTCAGTTCACGACGGGGGACATCCCGACCGGCGACTATCAGTTGTCCTGTCAACTTGTGGATGGCTACTCCTACGGTTCGGGTTACTCCCTGACGACCGAATATTTCGCGCTGAACACGCCGGGTGACACGAAGGACGTCCAACTCGACTTGGACCGGCTCGATAGCCGGGTCACGGTGCGGTTCGTGCCTGAAATGCCTTTGAAGATTCCCACGAGGCGTGGCGAAGCGGATGTGGCCCTGATGGTGCAGCTTCCAACCATTGATCAAAACTTGACACATGAAAAGATGCTCGATAGCGCGGGTTGGGACTACTCGCAACTTCGAGACGGGTGGTGTGGGATCCGAGTGGGCCAGGAAACGCTGCGGGGCTGCGGGGAGTTCTCACAACAATTTTTTCAACATCCAGAACAGCGTGGTTGGCAGCCGCCCCGCCTGAGTGGCCCGGTTCATTCCGGTCGTCAAATCGTCATTATGACGATTCGCTTGTATCCACATAACGCTGATGAACAGAATGTTCGGCGGATGATCGTGCCACCTGTGGCACCCTCATTGCCTATCGGTACGTTCGACTTGGAGCCAGACACCGATGTCACGTTGGAAATCCATTGGCCAGGCGAGCAGGCTCTGACCGAGATCGTGAATAAACCCAACAGATTTACGTGCGAAGATTTCGAGCTGAAAGTCGTTTCCCGGGAACCGGCGGGCTGAGTTTTTCCGTCGTCGCGGATGCAGCGTTTGTTTGAGTGGTCCTATGGCGCGTGAAGAATCACAACCACTACCGTCGAAAGACAACGCCTGGCGCGAGGAATTGGCCGAGGAGATCGCCGATCATCTGACGCAATCCGCGCGGGACGGCGAAATCTCCGGTCAGTCACCACAAGCCGCCGAAGCCGACGCGCTGCGAAGGTTCGGCTCCGTGGAGAAGACCTATTTCCACTGCTGGTGGATCCATCAAAAGGAGCAGATCATGTTCAGTACGCTACGGAACAGTTTCTTGATCGCCGGTTTTTTGGTGCTGGGTCTTTTGGCCTACTTCGGCTGGACGAGCCAGCAGCGGCTGGCCACGCGGCTCGAGGACGTGAGCGAAACGCTACAAGCGGTGGCGGAAGCACAACAACGCCTCGCCGCACAGCAAAATGTCGCCCGACCGGAAACCGCACCCGCTCCCACGACGGTTTCCATTGAAGGCTATGCCTATTTGGGGACAAAGGACCGCCCAGCGAAGGAATTTAGCTTAACGGTTGTGAGTGCATCTGGATCTGGCCGCAAGATCAATCGCGTGTTGACAACCGATGATGCCGGGCGTTTTGAAAGCGGTGATCTTCCTCCCGATGAGTACCAGGTGGTCTTCACGCCTGCCAACTTGGATGGAGAACAAACAGGAGACTATTTGTTTTATTCATCGGCGTATCCGCTCTACCAAAGTGGAAGGACTGAAGCGGTCGCGTTCGACGTATTGTTATTGAAAGCCAAGGTGACCGTCCAGTTTGTCCCTGCGCTGCCTTTGGCAACGAAATACGGCGGTAATCCTCTTACGGGCGTCGACGGCAAGGTTCTCGATGTCGAAACAAAAGTTGTCGGTGGAGTTGCGCTACCGGCGCTCCGTAAATCGTATATCGATAGTCAATCGCTCACCGATCTCTCACGCGATTTTAAGCGTGTGTCCCAGAGTTCACGAGCACCGCTTATACTCTCCGGAGGAGAACTAAATGGTACGCAAATATTCGGTTCCGTGGGGAGTCAGACAAGAGTTCCGGAAGCACGTAAGCTTCCGACAACAGCATTTCTTCCACCCGGAAAACATCTTGCGATCGTGGCAATTTATTTCGCGCATGAGTATCTCGCTCCAGGTATGCCAAGATCTAGCCCTCGGGAATCTCTAGGGAGGCAAGACTTGTTACCCTCGGTGCCCTTAACGACGTTCGAAGTTTCACCCGGAAGCGAAACCAGACTTGAAGTGCATTGGCCCGGCCAGGATGGTTTTACCTATGTGAACGGAATGCTGCGCGAATTGACCGCCGAGGATTTTGAGCTGAAAGTCATCACCACCAAAAAAGGCGAAACGCCATAAGAGCGATGGGTGGTGACGACCCGTGTTACAAAATCTGATGGGTGACGAGCACCCAAGGTACGAAATGCTGCATGTCCGTGCGACTCGCACTAGCGAAACAGCTCGCCTTGGACTTCCGGTTCGGGGGGCGTGGCGCCGAGATGGTCGTAGCCGGCGACGGTAAGCTGCCGTCCGCGGGGGGTCCGCACGATCAGTTCGGAGCGGAGCAGGAAGGGTTCCACCTCGTCTTCGAGCGTGTCGGTCGCCGTGTTCAGCGTGTGGGCAATTGCCTCCACGCCGGCGGGTCCGCCGTGGAATACCCGCAGCAGCGTCTCCAGGTATTTGCGGTCCTGCCCGTCGAGCCCCAGTTCGTCCACGCGGAGCATTTCCAAAGCGTCCCGGGCGACCTGCAAGGTGACATGGCCGTCCGCCTGGTCGGTGGCGTAGTCCCGCACCCAGCGGAGGCGGTTGTTCGCCAAGCGGGGGGTCCCCCGGCTGCGAGTGGCGATTTCCCGGGCCGCCGAATCCTCCACGCGGGTTTTCAGCTTGGCGGCGCTGCGAAGGACGATCTCCGTCAGTTCCTCGATGTTGTAGAACTCCAAATGCTCGCGGATCTGAAAGCGGTCCCGCAGCGGCGCGGAGATCAGGCCCGTGCGGGTGGTGGCGCCGATCAGCGTGAAGGGCTTGAGCGGCATGTTGATCGTGCGGGCATTGATCCCTTCGCCCAGCACGATGTCGATGCGGAAATCCTCCATGGCCGGATAGAGGAATTCCTCGATCGTCTTGGGAAGGCGGTGGATCTCGTCGATGAACAGCACCGAGCCTTCCTGGGCATTGGTGAGGTAGGGGATGATGTCCTTGGGCGCCTTCAGCGCGGCACCGTTGGCGATCTGAAAACCGACATCGAGGTGCCGTGGGATGCACATGGCGAAGGTGGTTTTTCCCAGCCCGGGCGGCCCGTCGAAAAGGACATGCCCCAGCGTATCCCCCCTCTTGGTGGCAGCGCCGACGGCAATTTTGAGCCGCGCATGCACTTCCTGCTGACCCACCATTTCTTGCAGGAGTTGCGGGCGCAAGACAGAATCGTCCTCGGGAGTAGGAGATTGTCCACCGAGCAAAGTTTCACGCACCATGGTGAGAGCAGGCCCTCCGTGCTGCCGCATGCGGCGCGCCCCAGCGGCGCGCTCGCCGAATTCCCAGCCGCCGAGTATACCACAGCGGCACTCGTGCTCGCAGACCGGTGCCGTTTGCCCATGACGCCCTGCTGTCAAGCCAGCCGTAGGGTATGGCGGCTTGCCGCCTACCAATGGGCTCGCCGGGAGGTCATGCGTCACTTCCTGCACCGCTAGCAAGCTGGCAGTGGCACCAAGCGTGCCGGAAAACGCCTGGGGAGACCTTACCCGCGAAAGGCGAGGGCCAAAAGCATGGCAAAGGCCGCGATGCCGATCCCGATGACGACGGCAGTAGCAATTTTCTTCCAAGATTTGGGTGCCTGTCCCAGCACCTTGCCGGTTTGGCCGTTGACGAGAAAGCGGTAGCTCTTCTGCTCATATTGGTAGGCCATAATCCACACGGGTAGCAGCACCGGCAGGCTGGACATGCCTTCGATGCGGACGTTCACCTTCATGTTGCGGCAATTACCGGGC
>JANQPP010000150.1 GCA_028289405.1 Pirellulales bacterium | reverse complement strand
GACTCCGGTAGCTGTCCGGGCCGAGTGCCTGGATCGGCTACCGACTACAGATCGACAGCGGGCCGCGCGGAAAACTTCCGCGCGGTCCGCTTCCCGTTTCACCGCGACGGAAATCCACGAGCAAGTTTCCGCTGAAGTGGACATTCAGGAATCAAACTGGTGTTCGAATCCGCGTGGTTCCAAGGGACGCCGCTCGCCGTTTTCCGCCACCATCCACAGCCCACGTTCAGCTACAAACCGACCAATCACGGTGAGCCGCGTTCGCAAAGGTTGCGTGCGAACCAGGCGCTCGGCTTCCATGGCGGGAATCGCCAACAACAATTCGAAATCTTCTCCATCCTCCAAGGCGTGCCGCAGGGCGGTTTTCTCGCCTCGCTGAATGCTAGCCAGTTCCTGGGCAGCTTCCGACACGGGTATTTTCGAGGCTTCCAGCACGGCCCCGCAGCCACTTTCTTCGGCGAGACGGAATAGATCCAAGGAGAGACCGTCGCTCACATCCATGCCGGCATGCACTTCGGCATGCTTTTGGAGCCAAAGTGCTTCCTCGATTCGAGGGGTAAACGTCAGATGCTTCTGGAGAATACTCCCGCCGAAATCGCCCGTGACCACGACATGATCGCCCAGTCGCGCGCCGTTCCGGCGAAATGCGGCGTCGTTTGAGACATGTCCAATCGCCGTGACGGAAATCACGAGATCGCCCGGCCAACTATTCGTATCGCCACCGGCGATGGCCACGCCATGCTCTTCCGCGCAAGCGAGTAACCCCTCGTAGATACGGCGGGCCAGTTCAAGGCTATCAAGCCGTTGGGGGACGAGCAGTGCCACGACTGCCCCAATCGGCTGGGCCGCCATCGCCGCCAGATCACTCAGGTTCACGGCGAGCGCCTTGCGGCCAATCAAGCGTGGATCGATTTGTGGAAGTTCGAAATCGACATGATCGGAAAGCAGATCCACCGTGACCACGCAATCATCGCTTCCAGCCAATCGCAGGAGTGCGGCGTCGTCACCTGGACCTAGGCGTAACAGAGGGTGTGGCGGAATCTCTTCACGTAGCCACTCAATGAATTTCTTTTCCATACGCATCCAATGTAGCAGCATTCCGCTGGGATGCGAAAATGGTGGGCCACGGTTGTCCAATCGTGGGCGAGTGGATGCGAATCGACGCCACCAAGGCGGACCAATTAAGAGCCTGGAGACAAAACTCCTCAGCATCCGCGAAGTTCGGTCTCCAGCGACCGTGAAACGCCGACGGAAGAAACAAACGTGAGGTTTTGTCCGTTGGCTTTAGGGCTTCCGGAGGAAAAACCCGTAGAAAGGTTCCGCCGCACGCAGGATGTAGTATTTTACCTGCCGCTGGTCGCCAGAGTTTTGTTTGAGCACGTATTCCACGTTTTCCAGCGAGACGGTTTCGTAGATATGCATGCCGACCAGGATATCTCCGCGACGGATTCCTTGTTCCGCGGCGGGGCTCAGAGGACGAACGGCCAACACTTCCAAGCCGCCGCGATAGTTGGTTTGGCTCTGCGGGAATTCGTCTCCCCGAACCGGTTTGAGCCGTAGCCCCAATTCACGCCAGGCGGGGTCGGTGCGGGAACCGCCTGAAGTGTTCCACTGGGCCAACACCACCTTGGTTTTGATTTCTTGGTTTTCCCGCATCGCGGTGACTTCAAAGCTCTCGCCAGCGTTACGGCCTAACAGGGCCAACTCTAAATCGAGCGGGCGTTCCACGCGCCGATGATCGACGGAGGTAATCAAGTCGCCCGGCGTGAGACCGCTGGTCGCGGCCGGACTGGCGTTTTCGATCTTCCGAACCATCACGCCCGGGCGGGGTTCTCGCGGCCCCGGCTCCACGACGAGCCCGTGCCAATTGCGATCCACGCGGCGGATGTTCAGCATTTCGGCGGCCACGTCCATGGCGATATCGGCGGGAATGGCAAAGCCGATTCCATGGGCGCCAGCACGCACGGCAACGTTGATACCAATCATTTCACCGTCAATATTCAGTAGCGGACCTCCGGAATTGCCCGGATTGATGCTGGCATCGGTTTGGATCAGATCTTCATATTCCTGAAGATCGCTGACGCGCACCCGGCGGTGCAGCGCGCTAATGATCCCTCGGGTGACAGTGTGGTCATATCCATAGGCGTTTCCCACCGCGATCACCGGTTCGCCGGTCATGAGGTCGCTGGAAGTCCCCACGGGAACGGTGGTGAGTGTTCGTAGCGCGTCGATTTTCACGATGGCCAAATCGGTCGCCACATCGTGTGCCACGAGGTCGGCCAGAAATTCCCGGCCATCCTCGAGCGTTACATGGATCTGCCGCACGCCATCGACCACGTGGTGATTGGTCATGATATAGCCACGTTCGTCGATAATTACCCCCGTGCCCATACCATGGACTTGGCGTTCCTCTTCCGCGTGAGCGCGAGACCGGTCCCCGCCGTGCAAGGTTTTCTGTCCGTCGATATTCACGACGCTAGGGCGGGCCCGATCGATAGCCCTGACGAAGGCCGTGCGGCGCAATTCGCTGGCACGGGAGTGGCTTGCCAGAAGCATGCAGGCCAGAGTAGTGGCAACGAGCAACGCTCGCTGGGAACGGGCATCGTTACCCGGTGCCCATCGGACAAACAGGTCGACTCTTCCACGTGGCATCGGCGGGGCTCTCGTGGGTTGCTGGGCCTGGTGTTTTGTGCCGACTGGAGCGACTGGCGGACCTGTGTCGACAATGTGCCGCGTGTGGGACAGCGGGATAACAACGGCACGGTTTGTAGGATCGGCCCCGATTTAGCACGAGCTTAAAGACGCCTCGGGAGGGCCGGATAAATTGCCTACAGTCCCAGGAAGCAATCTTGAAATACTCGACCGTGAACGAAGACCGATTTCGGCATCAAGGCAGCGAAGCATTTCCCGGCACCCGGATACACTTGGCGGAGATGGGGCCACGTTCCGTGGTCATTTTCCCAGGCGAGCGGCTGTCCGTGGCCGCCAAGTGGGCGTTGGATAGGAGATTGAGGAGGAGTGGTTGGCCGTTTTAGGTTGACTGCGCGCCGCCCGCAATCCTCGCGAAGTTGTGCGATTGGGCGCCACGGCCATGGATGGGGGATGCGCATCCGCCGGTTCAGGGACCAAGACCGGCTGCTCCTCCGAATCGTCCTCCGCGGAAGTTGCTTCTGGGTTCGGCAGAGAAGGGTGGTTATCCAATGGATTCGAATGAGGCTCGGTGGCGTTTGCGGATTTGGAGACGGTGGCAACCGGGAAATTGCGGTCACGAGGGGCAGTAGGAAGGAGAAAAAATCGCCCGCGCGAAAGCAAACCTGCCGGGGGAACACCGCGCGGCATGGCGGGAGACGGGTCAATGTCTTCGCGGGCTTTGACGCTAGTCGGTGCCGCCGTTACATCTCCGCTTGATGCCAGATGGTGCGGAGCCAATGGTGGCGGAACCTGGCTTTCCCAGCTCGCGTGAACTGGTGCCCCGGTCATGGGATACGTTTCGAACAGCAGATCAGCGGGTCCGTACGCACATCCGGGAAAAATTAGGCAACTTGCCGCGCCACAAACAAGCAGCGCGAGCCTGGCAAGAAACAAACGTGGGCAAAATGTCCTCATGGGGGATGGCAAGAGAATGGCAACGGCTCGTGGGATGAATTCCAGCCTCCACGTGATCGGTCTACCGGCGGCGCGATTCCCCCCCTCGCGCAAGGCAGAACACATCAGTGTCATATTGTATCGGTTATGGTGACTGAGTGATCCGCATCGATTTGGCGAAAATGGCGCGAAAAATTGGCTGACCTGATTCACGATCGAGGCAAATGCATGATTTGGTTACCAAAACGGAACATGAACCGTGACCAGTAGTAGCGTGTCTCGCTTCACAAGAGTCCTACCCGTGGATCCTGTCCAATCACTTGGAGGTACCCATGATTCGGCCAGCTTCGACCGACGATCATGACGCGATAGTCGGATTAGCTGTCGTTAGCGGACTTTTCGACGCGGATCAAACGGAATTGCTATCCGAGATGCTTAGAAGCCCAGATGAGAGCCACGTTTGGCTGGCCGATTGCGTTGAAACCCAACTTGTTAGCGTCGCTTTTTTGGCCCCGGAGAAAATGACTTCTGGCACATGGAATCTGTATTGGATTACGGTCCATCCACATTTCCAGAAAACAGGTCGAGGAACGGCGATGCTCAAACACATTGAGTCCATGCTCCTCGACCGCGGGGTACGAATTCTGCTAGTGGAGACGGCGGGCACCGGCGACTTTGAATACGTTCGAGACTTTTACCGAAGGAACGGCTTCGAGAACGAAGGCAGGATTCGCGATTTCTATGATACCGGCATCGACAAAATCATCTTCCGGAAAAAGCTGACCGCCTAGCTTCCTATGTCCGAGTTCAAAGCAAAGACGATCGACGTTCTACACCTCTATCGCCATGGGCATTTGATTGCGTTTGGACTTGATGAAGACGGCCTACACCGTCTTGGCGCTGCTTGAACTCACAGCCATCTCATCCCCGAGCAGCCTAATCACTCTTGACGATACGTGTACCCTCCTCTGAGAAAGTCGGTGCTCGCGTCAACTTGGGCTGAGGGGACGTCCAAGAATTTAGCCTGTCGAGAAACAAGCTGCTCATAAAGTTCCGGACGACGGTCCCTCAGGTAGAAATACGCGGGCGCCGGGTGCGTCATCCCGTAGTAGGCCGGAATGCAGTCGGCGATCAGGAGCGTATCCTGCTGACCCACGGCCTTGACAATCACGTCGCCGTGGGGACCACAGATGACACTGTTGCCGCGGTAATGCCAGATGTCATCCCCGCGCGTCTCATACCCGCACCGATTCGAGTATGCGAAGAACAAGTTGTTGGCATATGCATTGGCTGGCAAGAGTAACTCGGCGACATCCGGATAAGGTACGTTGCTCCTCTGCCCATCGGGAAGCCGATAATATTGGTCGGCCGCTGTTGGTCCGACGATCAGCTTCGCTCCCCGTAGGGCAAGGGTACGCGACAGCTCCGGAAACTCGCACTCGTAACAGTTGAGGACCCCTATCGGAAAGTTAAAGATGCTCCACACGCCGGACTGCCGGTCGCCTGCATCCCAGTTGTCTCGCTCCTGTTGGCCGTAGAGATGCGTCTTGCGATAGCTTTCCAACAGCATTCCTCTTTCGTCGATCACGGCGATGCTGTCGTAGCATTTCAAAGTCCCGTCGGCCTCGGTAGCCTTCTCCGCATATGGCACGAGAAGAGCCATGTGGTTTGCCTCGGCGATTTCGCGAGCCTGGGAGATGCTTGGGCCGTCGTCGAACTCTGCCGCTTCGCGGCCCTCCTCGGGGGTCAGCGCATATCCCGGCACATAAAGCTCTGGAAAGGAGAGCAGTTGGACCTGGTACTTCTTCGCGGCTGCAACCGCTCGTTGCAACTGCTCCATGTTCTTGGCGGTCGCTCCCTTGCCGCACGCCGCTTGAGCTTGATACACCCCCAGCCGCAGCCCTGAACGCTCTTGAGGAACGGATTCATAAATCGACGTCTTGATTTGCAGGCGCCGGTAACTCTTTTCGGCGCACGCATGATACAGCGGCGTACCGTCTCCGGCCTTCTGGATGATGCCGTCGACCTGTCTGCCATCGCGCATTTCATGGGTAGACATGTTCCGCTCCCTCCAAAAAGAGATGTATTAACAAGATGAATTTTTTGTCGTTTCGACCAAATGGAACTGGCAATCAGAGATGGAATCCACGTTTAGAGACTGTCTTCAAATTGCGTTGAGGATAGAAAACACGCTACGACTCCGGGGGTGTGGAGATTCCCTGGCAAGGAGCCGTAGCGATGCAAAACTCACGGAAGTATGACCGTGACCTGACGGACCGGCAATGGCGATTGGTGCGGAAGTTGATCCCGCGGCGGAAGCCGCGGGGCCGGAAGCCGATCGATCGACGGTGGATCCTCCACGCGATCTTGTATTGGAATCACACCGGCTGCCAGTGGGGGCAGTTGCCGCATGATTTCCCACGCTGGAAGACGGTCTACACCGTCTTTCGGCAATGGCGAATCGACGGTACCTGGCAAAAGATTCACGACGCGCTGCGGGAACAGGTTGGCAAACCCGAGGACAAGAAACCCACTCCGACGGTGGCCACCTTTGTGCTGGGGCAATTGAAGCAGCGTTTCCGGCGGATTCGTGTCGTGTTCGCAGACACGGCCTACAAGCGTTGCGGCCTTCCCGCATGAGTGAAACAGATGTTTAATTACACACTACAAACTGTGCTTAGACCAGTCGGTGTGAAAGGTTTTACCGTGCCGCCCAAGCGATGGATCGTGGAACGAGCTTTCGCCTGGCTCGTACGGCACCGGCGTCTCGCCAAGGACTACGAACGACTCCTCGAAAATAGTGAAGCCGTCGTCTACATCGCCATGATTCGCCTCATGTCCAAACGACTGGCTCGTGGAAACAACATTTGAAGACGGATTCTTAGATTGTGACTGCGTAGATGCTTGGTTCATCGATGATTGCTGATCTTCCAGGACGCTCAAGAAAACCACGGAATCGGGTCAATCAGTCTGGGATTCCCGCGTGTCGGCTTGCGGAGAGGGCACCAGCCAGCGCATGCCTTGCAACAGTAGAAACGCCAGCAGCAGGCCGAGGAACAGCCAAGGCCAGAATTGGGCGATCCCGGCCAGCCACTTCCAGCGCAGCTCTTGGGCCAACTCTCCCACCACCGCGATGCCCAGCAGCAGGAAGGGAATCGCCATCAAGAATAGGCAGCCGACGGACGCCATCACGCTCTTGAAGTTTTGTTCCTCGCTAGCCGGTTCGAGATGCGGTTCCACGGCTTTGCCGGTACGCAAGCTGCGGAAAGAAGCGTAGACGATCTCCGCGCTGGCGAGCGCCTCACTCCAAGAGAACGCCGCCAGTTGGCCATGGGATTCGCCCAGACCTTGCAAAAACTGGGCTCGAGCAGTTTCCTCCATGACATTTGGGGAGATCGTCTCGACGGTTGCCGGATCATGCCCGAAGGCCAGTTCCAGACGACACTCCGCCGAATCGGAAGGGAGTGTGAACCGCAAATGGCCTTGCTGGAACGCGAGTTCTCCTTGGACTAGAAAGGGCTCCGCCCGCTGTGCGAACGACCAACGGAGCGGAATCCCGCGCTGGGTCATGAACTGGATACCCACGCTGGAAGTGGGCTGCCCCTTGGAGCCTCCACCCAGGGCGCTCACTTTGGTGATGTTTCCCGCGACCCGGACCATCGTCAGGAGATCCGTCGCGAGATAGTGGGCGAAGGCGTCCTCCACGGGCAGCCCATCCCAAGATTCCCAGTCGAACTGCGCGAGAGAGTTGCCATTTGCCTCCTGGGTCTCGACATGCGTCAAAAGACGTCTGGCCATCGCCAGCCGCCGCGGGTCGATCCAAGGCATGAGGGTGCCAGCGGAGGATTCGCGGGCCGCATCCAACTCGTAGAACGGCTCGGGAGTGTCAAACAGCGGGTGCGCGGCAAAGACGTGCGTGCCTCCTTGCAGCAGGATGTGAATCCAAGCCACGGCACGCCCTTCCGGCTGCCCTCGCCCGATGAAAGCGATGTCCGGCAAGATTTTTTCGAGCAGCTTCTCGGGACTGGCATGGAACAAAGCCCGGTCGTGAAGGCCGTCCGAATCGCGGATTTGTCCAGCAACATGGACTGAAAGGTTGGGCCGCTCCTGGCGTGCAGCACGCAAAAAATCGACGAGCGACGGATCATCTCCGATGATCGCCAGCGACCCTCCGCCAATCTCCTCCACCATCATATTGCCCGCTGTCCTGCCGGTAGAGACGCCCCATCCGGTGCGTTCGTCAAGCTATGGTTGAAATACCATTGGCATGCGCTGGTGCCATTTTTATGCCACAGCAGGAAGTATAAGCGTCACATTCTTCCCTGTCGGCGCCCGACCGTCTGTTTCAGGGACCGGAACGTGCCAGGGGATTTCTCTTTGGAGAGAGAACTCCGCGCTTGAAGCGACCTCCCGTTCCCAGGATGATGAAACGATGAAAACCGCAACTTGGAGAAACCAACTCGATACCTGCGTGGACCGCCACTGGGAACAGATCGTGTCCATCCGCCGCCATTTGCATTGCCATCCGGAACCGAGCGGCGAGGAGACGGAAACGAGCCAATTCCTCTTCCGCTTGCTGCAAGACGCGGGCGCGTCGCCTCACTATGGGCCGGAAGGGCGGGGAGTGATGGTCGATTGCCCGGCGGAATCCATGCCACGCAGGCTGGCCTTACGGGCGGATATCGACGCACTGCGGATTCAGGATCAAAAGGAAGTCCCCTACCGCAGCCAGCAGCCAGGCGTGATGCATGCCTGCGGTCATGACGCGCACACCGCCATGCTGGCTGGCGCGTTACTGACGCTCTTGGAATTGGAATCACAGGGAGCACTCCCTTGGCCAGTCTCTTGGCGGGGTATTTTCCAGCCCTCCGAGGAAACGGGGACCGGTGCCCGCGAGATGATCGAATGCGGTGCCATGGAGGACATCGACGCGATTATTGCCACGCATGTCGATCCCACGCGGGAAGCCGGCAAGGTCGGCCTGCGGTGGGGCGTGCTGACCGCCAACTGTGATGACACACGGCTGGTGGTGACGGGCCAAGGTGGTCACGCCGCCCGGCCGCACGAAACGATCGATCCCGTGGCTGCCGCGGCGCAGCTCATGAACTCCCTGTATGTCATGCTACCTCGCACGACCGATAGCCAGGAGGCGCTCGTGCTCACGATCGGGCAATTGCTGGCCGGGCACAATCCGAATGTCGTACCCGAACAGGTGACGCTCTTGGGGACACTGCGTTCGCTCGATCGTCGAGTTCGGCAAGAGGCCAAGGAGAAGATCCGCCAGGTGGCTCAGGGCGTCGCCATCGCCACGGGGACGAAGATCGACGTCGAATTCAACACGGGCGTGCTCGGCGTGGTGAATGCGCCGGGGCTGAATCATCTATTGCAGATTGCCGCCACGGACGTCTTGGGAGATGACAACGTGGAGGCGATTCCGCGCCCCAGCATGGGCTCGGAAGACTTCGCGGCCTATTTGGATCTCGCGCCAGGAGCCATGTTCCGGTTGGGAGCGGCCGCGCCCAAAGCCACGCGGACATTTTTACATTCGCCGATGTTCGACATCGACGAACGGGCACTAGCCATCGGAGCGAAGATTCTCGCCAGAACCGCCGTGCTCTGGTCCGATCCACGGCGTGATGAAAAGGAAGATCCAGCATGTCCAAATTGATTTTCGAGGCCAGCACGGAGCCCACGTTGGGCGTTGAACTGGAGATGGCATTGGTGGACGCGGAGACGATGGCCCTCTCCAGTTCCATCCGGCAGGTATTGGAAGCTCTCCCGGATCGCTACTCGGGACGCGTCAAACCGGAATTGATGCAGTGCTACCTCGAAATCAACACGGAAATTTGCCATACGGTGGCGGATGCCGAACGCGATTTGCGAGAGAAAGTGTTGGCCGTGGAGAAGGCCGCCGCCGGGCTGGGGTTGCGTCTTTTCTGGGGAGGGACGCATCCCTTTTCCCTCTGGCAGCACCAACAGCCCACTCCCAAAGACCGCTATTCACGGCTGTTGGAAAACCTTCAAGATATGGGGAATCGCCTGGTTACCTTCGGCTTTCACGTGCATGTCGGCGTCGATTCAGGCGACAAAGCCGTCATGATTTGCGACCGCATCATGCGGCACTTGCCCACGCTGCTGGCGCTCAGCAGCAATAGTCCGTTTTGGAATAACCGCGTCACCGGCCTGCATTCGCACCGCTCGAAGATCATGGAAGGGCTGCCGACCGCCGGCCTGCCCAGCTTAATGCGAAATTGGAGCGAATTTGTATGGCTGGTGAACCACCTCGTGGATACCGGGTTTATTAATTCCATTCGCGATATCTGGTGGGACGTCCGCCCGCACCATAACTTTGGTACCGTGGAGGTTCGCGTCTGCGACATCCCCGGCAACTTGAACGACGCACTCGCGTTGACGGCACTGATTCACTGCCTGGTGCATTCCCTTTCCGCCCAGATCGATGAAGGTACCTATCAGCACGACTGCCATCCCATGCTGGTGCGGCAGAACAAATGGAGGGCCGCCCGGTATGGCCTCGACGCACAGCTCGTGGATGTCTACACCTACAAGCCCCGGCCCGCGCGGGAAGCGGTGTGCGAACTTGTCGAATTGTTGCGGCCCAGCGCCGAGCAACTCGGCTGCCAGCCTTACTTGGAGGATGTGACGCGCTGGGCGAGTGGGCCGGATTGGGCAGAGCGTCAGTTGGAAATCTTGGAAGACACCGGCAGCCCCGTGGAAGTCGTGCGACAAATGGCGGCCCAATCCACGCTGCTGGATTAGCAGGCGGTTGAAATACTCAACAGCCTGCGGCATCACAGGAAGTGATGCTCAAAATGGCGACGCAAGTCGTCATTTTGCGAGCCGCGAGCAGCATGTATGCGCCAGTACTAGCCAATATTGGGGGGTGGGGGTTGAAAAACGTCACGAAGACGTTTTTCAACGGAATATTAGGTAATTGGCCCCATCGCGACTGCCAGTTTGCGATTCATCAGTGTGCGCCCTAACATGGGTCGCAAACTCGTCCGCATTCCGTTCCTATCGAGGTACTTCCCATGCCGCGCCGTTTTTCCGCCATGCTGCTAGCTTTACTCGTGCCGCCGCTGACCACCGCGCATGCACGCGAAGCGAAAGAATACGACAGCGACGTGGTCTACGATGAAAACAAGATCCCGCATTACGATCTGCCGCCGCTGCTCGTGACGGCGGAGGGTGAACAGATCACGACGCCGGAAGCGTGGCACCAGGTGCGGCGCCCGCAAATCTTGTCTCTGTTTAGCAACTTGGTTTATGGGCGCGTCCCCCAGCCGGCGAGCCCAATCCGCACGACGTATGAAGTCGTGAACACGGACGAGGAGTTCATGCAAGGCAAGGCGACGCGGAAGGATGTGCGCATCCGCTTTCGCAATGAACAGGGGGAGGCGGAGATGCTGATTCTCGTCTTCGTGCCGAACGGCGTGGAGCGGCCCGTCCCCGTCTTCATGAAACACAGCTTCAACAATACTCGCTCGGACGATTTCACCGCGCATCCGGACCGTCCGGGCTACATTCGCAACGGCTGGCCTCTGGGCGAGTTCTTCGATCGGGGATACGCCTTCGTGGCCGTCTACCAACAGGACCTCGTGCGGCACAACGAGGTCAGCTTCGACCGGGGCATCCATCCTCTGTTCCATCCTTCAGGTCAGAGCTTCCCCAAGGCACACGAGTGGGGCGTGCTTTCCACCGTCGCTTGGGGTGGCATGCGGGCTCTCGACTACTTGGGCACCGATGACGACGTGGACGAGGCCCGAGTGGCCATCATGGGGCACTCCAAAATGGGGAAGGCCGCGCTGTGGACCGCCGCGCAAGACCAGCGTTTCGCCTTGGCTGTCTCGGCCCAGTCCGGTTGCGCCGGCGCGGCGCTGTGGCGGCGGCGGTCGGGAGAGACCCTGGAAAAAATGGTGACGCGGTTCCCGTATTGGCTCTGCCGCAACGCTTGGAAATTCGTGAACCAAGAAGATGATTTGCCGGTGGACCAGCACATGCTGCTGGCGCTGATCGCGCCGCGTCCCGTGTATGTGGCCAGCGGCGTGGAGGATACCTGGGCCGACCCTCGGGGCGAGTATCTTTCGGCCTATCACGCCAGCGAGGTCTACCGTCTGCTCGGCAAGCAAGGGCTCAACTCAGAGGAATCTCCCCCGGCGGGTGACGCGCAGCTAGAAGACGAAGTCGGCTACCACGTCCGCGAAGGAGGCCACTCCGTGGAACTCTACGACTGGCAGCGGTTCCTCGACTTCGCCGACCGTCATTTGCGGGATTGAGGCGGTTCCGCGCTGGTTGCTTTCTGCCAGCGTTTAGCCAGACGGTTCAGAAAAATTTGCCCTACGATGCATGTCGCGCAGGCAATGGCGAAAGCATTTAGCGCGGCGGATCGTGAGACGCGAATTTCCCGATGGCCATGGTCCATGGTAACGCGGCCCAAGCGATATGCAGATAGACGCCGGCGTCCTTGTTTTCCCGGCACGCGAAACGTGCCTGTTCCAGACGGTGGAGAGTAACACTTCACGTCGTAGCCCCCGAGAGGGAATTGCAAGTCCCACCAATACCACACGCCGACGAGGTGTCCGCCCACCATTTCGTCTCGGATATGGGCCGTTTTTGCCGTAATTGCCCGTGGGTCGTGACCGAAATTCATCCGAAACCAGCCGATTGCGGAAAGAAAGAACACGGCGAGAAGCGTCACGTTGGCGCAAGCTAAAGCGATGCGGATACGTCGTCGCGACACTCGCGGCTTCGCTTGCATAGTATGGGAAATTGAACGTCAAGCGTTTCGATCCTGCCCAACACGATGCATTCCGTGGATCGGCCACATGCGAAAATAGAGAAAATTCCATGCGATGACTAACAGCACGGCCCAAACAAGCAGAATGATCAAAGGATCCATGCTAATCTCGATCGTCCTGCCGCGTTCGGTCATGGTCCACCAACGGGTTTTCCAGGATTTCGCGGGAACTTCTCCCTCGTATTCGATTCCAGCAAGTTGGTAGCGATATCTCGGCGGGTGATGCAGCTTCACAAAACTGATTCGGAACATTCCGAAATCGGCGACACCACTCTGAAAATACCAAACGCCCACCAATTTGCCGTCGATCCAGACATTGCGGACGTTCATCCCGGAACCCGCATGGCGAATGAAGCCAAGTTGGCGAAAGGCCAGGAACCAGAAGATCGTCGCTAAGAAGAACAGTATCCAACACGTCCAGCGCCGCCACCGTTTGACAGGTTGGGGCGGAGTTGCATTGCGATCCCGGCGATGCCAAAACGCTAGCGCACGTACCACGGCCCTGCATCGTTTCCGGCTTAGTTAATTTCACATTCCAATAGGCCAACTTAGCGAGCCAAAATTTGTAGTAGACTCGTTTTTGTCGGTCGCGCAAATCACGCGCGTCGTTTCCAGCGCCAGCCCGCCAATCCAAGCAAGCCACAAGCCAACGCCAGGATCGAGGCTGGCTCCGGTACGGGTTGCGGGTCTACGCCGCCGCCGTCCACGACATTCCAGATGAAGTCCCCGGCTTGGGAAGTATTCACTAAAATCGAACGGAACGGATTGAAAACGGTAAAGGTAATCAAGAAGTCGTCAGTGATGGGGAGCGTGTACAGCCCCAAATCGACGGGATCGCCCGGATTCCCGGTGATCGGAAAGGGTTGGTAGAGAGCGATACGCCAGTCGATACTTTCTCCGGGGTTCAGCGAGACGAGTCCGGGTGGCGAGAAGGCAATGCCCGGCGGAAAGGCTTCGAAATACTGATTGAAAATCCGATCGGGAATCGTGATGCCGCCGAATCCGATTCCCTGGTCCAGGGCCATATCGCCGTTGTTCGTGATCCGGCCCTGAATTTCCACGTCGTCGGTGGGACTGAAGGTTTGGCCCGAGCCGATGAATTCAAAGTCGAGAATAATGTCGGCTTGGGAAGTGGTACCGCTTACGGACCACGCCAAGACGAACATGAACATTAGACGGATAACGGCGGTTTTCGTCATGGTTGCTTCTCTCGCGATGGAATTTCTTGCCCAGAGACGCCGCTTCGCGCCAGAAAGCGGCTTCGCGCGCGGAACGCAAGTATAATAGCCTATGATCCCCTAAACACCCTTAAACTTCAACAAGGAAGCGGTATGTGCGGAATCGTGGGATACGTCGGAAAAGAGGAGGCGGCGGAGTTCCTTTTGGAGGGATTGCGCCGGTTAGAGTACCGAGGGTACGACAGTTCCGGCATGGCCACGATCTCCCCGGGGAGTGAATTGAGCGTCGTAAAAACAGCGGGCCGCATCGACGAATTGGCCCGACGGCTGGATGCCACGCCCCTCTCTGGGAATTGCGGCATCGGCCACACCCGCTGGGCCACGCATGGACCGCCCAATGATGTGAATGCCCATCCGCATGTATCGCATGACGGCTCGGTGGCGGTGGTCCACAACGGTGTCATCGAAAACTACCGCCAGCTCAAGGAACACCTGGAATCGACAGGCGTGGAATTCCGCTCCGCCACGGATACTGAAGTCATCGTGCAGCTTCTGGCCCATGCCATGGAGCGGCAAGGCATGTTCAATGGCCGCGCCGCCGCGTGGCAAAACTCCAAGGATGCCGAAGAACCGTTGCTGGCGGTAGTGGCCGAAGTGCTGGCGCAATTGCGAGGCACCTACGGGCTCGTCGTGCTTTTCCGCGATTGGCCGGACCTGGTAATGGCTGCCCGGCTAGGGAGCCCGCTCGTGGTCGGCGTGGACGACCAGCAACATTTTCTGGCCAGCGACGCCTCGCCGCTGGTGGGCCATACGGACCGCATTGTTTATCTGCGGGACCACGAGGTGGCCGTGGTACGAGCCGACGACTTACGAGTTGTCCATCGGGATGAAGGGCACGTGCGGCACCGCGTACAGACGCTCGATTTGGAACTCGATGATGTGGGGCTCGGCGGCTACGAGCATTACATGCTCAAGGAAATCTTCGAGCAGCCGGAGACCGTGCGGAATGCCATGCGTGGCCGCTGGAGCATGGACGAGGCGACGGCGGTACTCGGTGGCTTAAACCTCACGCCGCAGCAAATGCGTTCGGTGGACCGCATCGTGCTTACCGCCTGTGGCACGAGTTGGCACGCGGCGCTGGTCGGCGAGTATCTGTTGGAAGAACTGGCCCGTATTCCGGTGGAGGTCGAGTACGCCAGCGAATTGCGATACCGCAACCCGCCACTGGACAACAACACACTCCTCTTTGCGATCACGCAAAGCGGCGAGACGGCGGACACGCTGGCCGCGCTGCGGGAAATGAAACGCAAGGGACATCCGACACTAGCCATCTGTAATGTGGTGGGAAGTTCCATCGCCCAAGAAGCGGACGGCGGCGTCTACCTACACGCCGGAC
Source organism: Pirellulales bacterium (assembly GCA_028289405.1). Lineage (GTDB taxonomy): Bacteria > Planctomycetota > Planctomycetia > Pirellulales > JANQPP01 > JANQPP01. The sequence continues at coordinate 27,447 of JANQPP010000150.1, read as the reverse complement.
CGGAAATCGGTGTGGCGTCCACGAAGGCTTTCACTTCGCAATGCGTGGTGCTGGCCATGCTGGCCCTCTATTTCGGGCGTCTGCGGCACCTAAGCTTCGGCGCCGGGCAGCGGATCATCGAAAGCCTGCTGCAACTTCCCGAGCAGGTCGAGCAAGCCTTGCAATGCCATGCGCATGTGAAGCAGATCGCGGAAAAGTATGCCGAGTGCCGCAACTTCTTGTATTTGGGGCGGCAGTACAACTTCCCCACCGCGCTGGAAGGGGCGCTGAAGCTCAAGGAAATCAGCTATATTCACGCCGAAGGATATCCGGCGGCGGAAATGAAACATGGCCCCATCGCTCTGGTGGACGAGCATACCCCCAGCGTGTTCCTCATCCCGCAGGGGCAGGTGTACGACAAGGTAATGGCCAACTTGGAAGAGATCAAAGCCCGCGGCGGGCCGGTCATCGCCATCGTGGGAGAGGGGGACACGCGCGTGGCTTCCCTCGCCGATGATGTGATTACCGTTCCCCGCGTGGATGATTTCCTGCAGCCGGTCGTGACCGTTTTGCCGCTACAACTGCTGGCATATCACATCGCCGTGTTGCGGGGCTGCGACGTGGACAAGCCCCGCAACTTGGCCAAGAGCGTGACCGTGGAATAACCATCGGTGGAGGATCATTCCTCGGGACCGATGTTGATCAATTCGCCGCAGACTGCTTCCACCTGCGCCGGGGCGATGTTGGACTGCTCGTCGGCGTAGCCGATCAACAGCGCCAAGTCGCACAAGCGGTTGATTTTCCGCGCGATCCCGCCGCTGAGATGATGGATTGTTTCCAGCGCTTCGTTCTCGAAGATTTGCCGCTGGGCGGAAGCGGCGGTGAGGCGGTGGTTGATGTAGCTGATCGTCTCTTCCAGAGTGAATGGCCGCAACAGGCACTTCACGGCCAGCATTTGCTCCAGGCTCCACAGGCGTTCGATCGCGGGCAACAGAGACGTCTGCCCGGCCAACAAAATCGTCAGCAGTGGATGCCCTTCGTGTTCGAAATTCAACAGTAGGCGAAGTGTTTCCAGGGTTCCGCATTCGGCCAGGAATTGGGCTTCATCCACGACCAGCACGGCGTGCCGTTGCTGAGATGCCTGCTGGCGCAGCACGGCTTCCAACCGCCGGATTTGGGCATCGACCCCGAGTGGCTCTTTTTCCGTCGAGCCGGTGAGTTCATCGGCCAGCCAACGCAGGAATTCCGCGCGGCTTAACTGGGGAAACACGAGATGGAAGATCGGATAGTTTTCCCGCGCCAGTTGCTGCTTCAGCAGTTGGACCACGTTGGTCTTGCCCGTGCCGGCTGCACCCGTAAGCAGCGCCGCGGGCCGCCGGTTTTCGATGACGTAACGCAGCTTTAACAGCGCGCCTTGGTGAACCTCGCTGGGGTAATAGAAATCGGCCTGGAAACTACCCTCGAATGGCTTTCGCGACAACTGCCAATATGCTTCGTACATCCCAAGGCCTCATAAATTAAATGTAAACATGAATGAATTCTCAAAACCGCCCTGATCCGATTACACGGCGGGCTGGCTGTTCGGTTCGAAATTTCGCAAACTTCCCCAGCAGCGCACGGGAGACTTCTTCACGGCCCGAAGGACAGCTTCCCTCTCGGCTGCGTGTTCGACTCGGACATCCTCCACCAACAGCAAGCCTTCGAGCCAGGGCCGGTGGGTGAACCAATCCGGTTTCCCGCTGCTCTCAGGGGCGATGGGACCGGTATCCACGAGCACGATGTCGTAGTGTTCCTTGAGAATGCCCATGGAAATGTTCGCCTGGAACTCATCCAGCGCGGGCGGCTTTTTCGACTCGACCTTGCGGGCTGGCAAGAGTGCCGCGCCATCTTGCAGCGATTCGATGAGCACTTCCATCAAGGGTTGATCGCCGCGTAGCACGGCGTCCCAGCCTTCTTGGCAAGCGATTCCCAGCGCGCGAGCCAAGTCCGGCTTTTCGAGATCCGCGTCCACGATGACCAGTTGCACGCCCTCTTTCACCAGGCGTTGTGCCAGGGCGAGCAGCACGGTCGTCCTGCCTTCACCGCGCCGCGTGCCGGCCACGCCAACGATTTTCTCTCCGGACCGCGCCTGCTGCTGCATCTGGAGGGCGATTTCTCCCAAGGTCTGCCCGCAGGCCCGGGAAATCGGCTCGCAGATTTTGGGCCAGGCGAACCGGCTCACCTCCAGCATGGGCCGGAAGGAGTCCGCTGATTGCGCGGAGGCTTCTTCCTGCATCTGCCCCGACATAGCGGTAGGCAAAGACTCTTTTTTCTCCGAACTAGCCGGCAGAGAGTTCGCCGAGGAAGCGCGCGTGCCGCCAAAATGGGGCGGCGGTACACGCGGAGCCGAATCCGGCTCCGGCGCGGCCTGTCGCGCGCCAGTTTTGCGGAGCGTATCCAGCCGGGTGAACAGTTGCTCCGGAGTTAGAGGCGACTCCGCCGGCGGATTTACCGGCTCCTCCGTTATCTCCGTCGATCCCGTTTCCGGCGGCTTAACGCCGTACGCCTTCAGAAACGCTTCGTTGATCGTCGCCATGGTCATTTGCCGTGGATTGAAGTGGTGTAATGCTGCCCTGGAGACGGGCCAGCGGTGTATCAGGACGATTCGCCAAGCGGAGCCCCGTATTTCCGGGCGCTTCCTGGGATCGGAAAGCGGCGCTTTGCCCGGCGCGCGAATGTGAATTTGCACGCGGTGCCGGTTTCGCGGCGAAACGTTGCTTGGAGCGGGAATTGGCGATCTCATGCAAACGTACCGTGGCCCGTTGCAGGGCGATTTCCGCCGCTTGCAACCGCTGCCCCAATTCGGCCTGCCGCTGCTCGATCCGCTTCAATTCCGCCGGGCTGGTCCGAGCTTCCCATTGCTTCAGGGTGTTGTGAGCGGTTTCCCAATCCACGCGGGCCTGCTCCTGCCGTGCTTTGGCCATGGCCCACCCCGCCTGCGATATGTATCCCTTGCGGCGTCCCCGTTCCGCATGGTCCATGTGCCATTTGGCGCGGAAAAACTCGGCTTCCGCCTGCGCTGCCTTTTTTCGGGCCTCGGCCAATTCTTTGTGGCGGGCATGTTCCATCACTTGCCGCTGGTGCTCCAAGCTGGCGAGTTCCTTCCGCAATGAGTCCCGCTCGCTCTGCGCGAACTTCACGGTTTCGATTTGCAGCGCATGCGATGAAATTTGCGAAGGTGCTTCCGGAGCAATGACGCCCGATCCCCATCCGGCTTCACCGGTCGGAGAAGCCTTTGGCCAAGAAGCCTGTGAGACCGGCGATTGCGGCGCGCCCGTGGTCGCGTCTCGACGTCGAGTCATCCCGGAAGATATGCCCGTTTCCGGCTGTCCCGAGAAAGCTTCACGGCTTATTGCCGATGGAGGTGGTGACGTGGATTTCCGGAGAGAGGCTGACCCCGCCGCCGCATGGGCGGGGGGACGGGGGGGGGAATTCTCCGCGAGGCTTGTGGCTGCATCGGGTGCCGGCGCCTCACTCTTCGGCCAAACGGCAAACAGGAACAGGCAGGTGAGCGCGACCGCGCCGCCGGCCCACGGTTTCCAGGAAGTGACCCCCGCTCCGCTGTTTTTCAACCGGTTCGCCCAGGATTTCGCCGGTTCGGAGACATCGCGGAGACTCCATTGGTCCAGTGCGGCGTTCTCGGCGACCGGCTGATTGCTGTTGGCTTCCGCTGGAGAGAAATTCGGGATCCCGCCGAGCACGGGTGGCACGGAGTCCGCTGGAGTATTCGCGCTTTGAGCCATGAGCCGTCATCCCCCCCACATTGCCTTGCCAGCCGGCATACGCGGCCTGGCAAATTACGCCAATAGGGTGGATGGCGGCGACATATTGCCATATTCCGACACCCGCTCCCCGGATGTCTATATCGGTTCCGAATGTAGCGACCTTGAGGATTGCGGGGATTGCCTGGAATGCTCGTGACTACCGCAGCGTCCGCGAGGGATGGGTTGCAGCAAAATCGAAACCCGAATCGTGAGCGAGGAATAACACGGCGTCGCCACTCGATGCATCACGCAAACCGTGCGAGCAGTTGAGCGGCACGCGCCTTCCGCCGGACGCGGGGCGAGGTAATTTGACGTGTATTCCCCCTCGTTGACACTTCGGGTTGGGAATCGTTGAACGTTCGGCCTCGCTGACGCGGCGGGCGGGGATCAAGGCGGAAGGCGGGGCATGCGTGTGATCGCGCTGCCGGCCAAAATGACGGACAAGGTCGTCCCCCGCTCATACCTCGACCTGAACAAAGCTTCAGCGAGTCAAACCGATATGAAAGCTGAAATTCTGGCTCTGTTTGAAGGCTTTCACGAAAGTTATCCAAGGTGTCGACGAGATCCAGCGTTGCCGGATGGAATAGGCATACGAACCGTGGCCCGACGACCGAGGCATCCGCAGGCGGACCGACCACGCCTTGAATTCGTATTCGTCATTCGGGACAAAGCGGCTGATCACCTCCAATTCCGCGCCCGGCGGCAACTTCTTCGTCTCCGCGATTTTTTTGTATGCGGCAAACTCATGCGAAGTGACGGGGAAATCCTCGTGATCGGCCCAGCGAATGGCGGCAATCACCTCTTCCTCCGTCAGCGGCGGTTGCGTTTTGCCGATGGGATCCATCAACGCCCGCGAATTGAATTGCTCCACCGCTTCCGCCAACGATACGGTTTTGGCGGGTTTGTCGTCTTGCTTTTTGCCTTCGAGTTCGCGAATGCGCTGTTCGAGTTGCTTGATTTGTGCCTTCAGTCCACGCAGTTCCTCTTCCACGCTGTTCGGCTCCGCCGCGGAGACGCTCCAGGCACAACAAACTACCCATGATGCAAGTGTCACGATCTTCATCGTCTGCATGGCAGAATCTCCTGCTTGAAAGTGCGTTGATTTTTGGCAATCAATCCGATGCGCTACTAGGTTGCGTGGACGCGCTATGCAAAAAACCAGCGCTATCGCGCACGACGTAACCATTCGCAATCATCTGATTAACTAGGTATCTGTATTCTTGCGGAGTCAATTGGAATTTTTCAATGATTCGCGTCTGAAGTTTTTGATCGTTGAATTTGCCACTCTCAGTTGCAAGAATATAGACGATGTCGTAGCTTGCTCGCCTAGTCTGATTCAACCGTCCAAATCCATCCAACAGTTCGGAGCGATTTACTACATACCCATCTGCGTCTGTCTTGAATACAACTTGATTACGAATCAAACGTAGGAGGATTCTTCGCAAAGTCGTTGGTTGAATGTCATCTTCCCCGAGTTCAACTTCCTTGACGGTCTTTGCCTCATCGAGATATTCACTTTTGATCGCGTCAAAACCTAGACCCGATTGGAATTTGTTTTCCCTAAATCCCTTTTCGATGATCGAAAAAACGACCAGCTCTTGCCATTCCTCTATCGCGATTCGCGCGTTTTCGTAATTGTTCTTTGCGATCTCTGTTTTCAATAGACCCACTGTGGCAGAGGCTTCCCACCAGTTCGCGATGGCCGCAGCGCTTGCGACAATCACGCTCACAACGGACAACACAATAGCCATCCGTGGCCAATTCCCTGGTGCTTTGCCCGTAAATCGAGCCACTTCTATCTCATCGATGAGTTGTTCTTTGTCTTTCCCGTCAATGGAAATCCCATGACGGCGAGCGATTGCTCGCAATCCATCGAGTGTGATTTGTTCTATGGAAACTTCGAACACGATTTACTTTCGCAACGTTGCGGGCGAGGTCTTTTACTGACGACCACCCAAAAATGGAAAAGATATCGACGATAGAATTAATTACCAACAACTTCTATTTAAAAGGCAATCTAGCTGACTGGCTATATCGAAGCGTAACCAATTGTCCAGGCGACTTGCTGAATTTTCAAGACTTCGTTGGTGTCCGCGTTTCCCAATCCGCTGGCCGCTTGCGTGGCAGGGAACGGGTGCGGGTTGCAATCCCAAGGATCCGGCAAGCCCGGAGCGCCCGATCTTGTGGAGAGGATGGCGTCGGGCATTTGAAACCCGAACGGGCAGTAGGCGACGATCCCATTCGAATAGCATGGAAAATCGTTGCTCAGAAATGCCGAACCTTCGTCCGCAGTTTCTCCACTGATATCTAGAACGCGTTTTGGCTCATTGTGGCGGCATTTTTCGCTGTCTGGACTCATGATTTACAACGCCACGGACGCCACACGTCCGTGCGACACGCACTAGCATGAAAGAGCAAACTGACCGTCAGTTGGTGGAAAGCGCGAAACAAGGCAATCCGGAAGCGGCCGCCGAACTCTACCGGCGTTACTGGAGAGCAGCACGGGCGGTGGCATACGGGATTACCGCCGATTTCGCCGCCGCGGAAGACGCCGCCGCCGAGGGCCTCCACGCGGCGTTCGTGAGCCTTCAGAAGCTCAAGAACCCGGAACGCTTGGCGCCATGGCTGCGTACCATCGTCGTGAGGGCGGCACGACGCCAGCGTCCTCGACATGCCAACTGGGAGGATTTGACCACTTTTCCCGAGGAGGTGTCGTCCCTGAGCCAAATCGAACATCGCGAGCTTGCCTCCCTTGTTCGGGAAGCCGTCGGCGGTCTGCCCGGAAGGCTTCGAGAAGCCATTTCGCTTCACTATTTCGAAGGATATCCCGTGGCGGAGGCGGCTCACTTTTTGGGCATCCCGACGGGAACCTTCAAACGCCGCCTGCACGAGGGGCGGGGACGGCTGAAGGACTCCTGTACCGCCATTTTGCATGGGAGAAAGCCGATGAATTCCGATTGCGTGCGCCTTGCCAAACGTATCGATGCCATGCTTACCGAGGGTGCCGATAAGACCATGTTCGTCGAGTTGGCCCAGGAGGCCATGCAACTGCGCCCTGTTCCCCATGATCTGGTGCAAAAGCTATACAAGGCCCTGTTCGCTTCACAGTTCACCGGCAAGAAGAAGGAAGAAACCCGGGGACGGATCCACCAAGCCTTGCAAGAGCATGGCCGCCCGTCGGCACGGACCGCCGATCCAAATCACGCGGTCGGGCGAGCGGCCCAAGGAATCATTGAGGCACTCCCGCGTTTCCAACGCTGGGAGATACCGCCGGAGCGGATCGTGGATTTCATGACGGATCGATTCGGTCCCGATGGCCCGCCGGAGAAAGAGTGTCTACTGGCTCCCGGCTTTGTCGAAGGACGTTCCGGTTCCTACCTGCGGCTTACGAGCGGACTCGTGATTGTTGACGAACAAGGCCATCTCCAGGACGTGGGAACGCTCCTACGGAAGTCGATCTCACGGAAAACCGCGAAGAGCCAGCCCGATAGTAACGCCAAATTGAGTGACGTGATCGACCTTAGCTGGATGGAGACTCGTCCCTTGGAGTTGCGGGAGGTGGAGTCCCAGTTGCGCGAACTGGCCCACAAGGTCGTTGGCGGCGTTGCTGTCCGCTTCTCGGTTTGCGAGGAGCCCCGCTACCGCGCGGCCCTGCATATGTACCTCGGTGACTGTGCCAACTCGGGTGACTGTGCCAACCCGGCCGCGACGGGCGGCGTGCTTCAGGAATGGCCGGGGATGGTCGAGGGGACCAGCGCGGCTCATGTCCGCATTTATCTGGAGACATGGGCTTCCGTCATGAGCGGCACTCAGGTGGAATTCCGGAGTTTTCCATGGCCCACTCTCGATTCGTCGGAAGGCCCTTTCCCTGATGACAATTGATGCCGTGTTTTCGGTCCCGCTGCTGGGTTTCACGCCGGCGACGTGGCGGCCTGAGATTAGGCAGCACTATTCGCTGGAGGGCGTCTCGGTTAAGTCTAACGGCATTTTCGTTGCTGGGACTCGTGATTTAGGCGCCATAGAAGCTACATATCCTTGCGACACACACAAGTTCATCCGGAAACTGCGATTAGCCACGCATCTCAACGCTTCCTCAATGGGAGACGCCGTACCAGGGCGATCCAGTCTTTGTCTTGCTCGTGGGGCGGATGTCCGATGCCTTGCGGACCGGGACCTGCGATTTCCGTGACATCGCCGGTGAGCAGTTCTCCTCCCTGCCGAGGGTCGTACCACTGCACGCCGTATTTTCCCTCTCCCACATGAAGCTGCGTGGTGCCCCCTTCGACCAATTGCACGACGTAAATCTCGTCCTTCGCGGCGAAGACCCGCGCCGGCGCGTCGCCCGTGGTGGCGTCGGTCAGCGGTTCCATCCACCAGAAGGGGAGGTAGCGGTGGAAAAATTCCAAGGCGTGCCGCGTCTGGTCCCACATACGGTCGCGGGACCGCCAGTCCTCGCAGTTGAGGTCCATGTGCGGGTAGCTGTAACCGAAGTACCATTCGCAGCCGCTGCCGCCTCCCAACAGATTGCCCCATAGCGCCTGCACGCGGGGAATGTCGTGATCGGGATCATCGGCGTCGGGCATCACGCCGACCTGTGCCGACGCTTGCTCATCCCCGAAGATGGCCCAACGGCGACCCGCCTCGGCGGTGCGGCGGCGCATTTCGATGGCGACCGGATGATACGTCTGCATCTTGCTTTGAATGGAAGCGGCCTCGAAACCAGGCAGTCCGAGCAAGCCATCGTAGTAGCCCGGCGCTTTGTTATTGTGCGTATGCACGGTGATGGGATGGTCGTAGGCGTCCAGCGACCGGATGTAGGCAGAGATGGCCAGACGTTCTTCGTCACTGGTGTTGTTCTCCTCCCCTTGGTTCCAGACGATGGCCGGATGGTGGGCGAACCGCGCGCAGAGCTCGCGGTAGTACAGCTTCCGTTCGGGATTCAAGCCGGGGCTGCCCCCCAGCTTGCGGTCGTTCTCGGTTTCTTGCGTGATCACGTGCAGCAGGATGCCAAGCTGGTCCATGTGCGAGAAGACGATTTCCCATTGGTCGAGCTTGCTGCAATCGTAGCGGTCGCGGGTCTGGGGATCGGTCCACATCCAGACATCCTTGCCGTCACCACCGTCGATGTTGTAGGTGAGGAAGTAGACGCTGTTCATGCCTTTGCTTGCTAGATAATTGAGCGCGCCGAGGATCCCTTTGCCTTTGCCGCCTTGCCAAGTGGGATCTCCTTCCCGCCAATCCTGCACGTGCGGCTCGTAATGGTGGATCCGCAGCCCGTCCTCGGATTTGCCTTCATTGAATCTGCTGTCGGTGTCGTAGGTGTCATCGAAGTCAGAGTAGGCGAGAAAGTTTTCCGGGCTGTCGGCGCCTCCCTTGAGAAAGTATTTCTTGCTGCCGGCGTGCCGCAGGTAATGTTCGCCGACATAGTCGAGCCGGCCCTGGGCGCGAAAATCGCGTCCCGTCTTGTCGCTGGGACCGACGTCGAACTGGCCTTCGGTACCATCTCCTTCAACAGGCGTGCCGGCATGATCGTCCAGGTTCACCGCGAGGTCCTTTCCCTGCCGGAGCGACACGCGATAGGTCCAGGTGCCCGGCTTGGGCGGGGAGAAATGGGCTCGCCACTTGTTTCCCGATTTGGCCGAAGTTTCCGCCGCCTGGCCGTCGGCAGCGAAGTAACCGGGCACCATGAGTTCCGTGCCCGAATCGGGATGGTGAAAGCGGACCGTCATGCGGTAATCGCGAAAGGGGTTCGGCTCCGCCGTTTCGCTCGTTTCCGGGCCGTCCACGGTGAGAGTCACCTTGTGCCACAGCCGTAATTCACCACTCACTTCCACTTCCGCCCGGGCGATGGAGGAAACGGGCAACACGGTCAGACAGAGTAATAGGCCGGTCAGGCGTACCGCAGTTCTGGGTAGATGCAAGCCACATGATGAATCGAGGAAGCCATGAGCAAAAACTGAACGACGCATGGTGCATACCGTGTGGAATGGGTGTGAAGGGAGCATGGGTTCTCAACGGCCAAATTCCGGGTTCGTAGTCTATCGGATGGCTCGCGACGGCACCAGAAATTCACGGGCATCCGCACGCCTGGCGCGTGATTGTCAGGTCGGCACGGCGGCAGTACAATCGCGCGTTTCACGGTCGTTTCCGTTTCAGCGGCGTGAGTAGCCGTCTTTTTTCCAGCCGCTCGCCTCCGAATCAGCAGACACGATGAGTAGCCCCAAGAATTTGGTCGTGGCCCAAAGTGGTGGGCCGAGCCCGGTGATCAACAACAGCCTGCGGGGCATCGTGGAGGCCGCGCGGGACTCGCAGTCCATCGGCACCGTGTACGGCGCGCGGCATGGGATCGAAGGTGTACTGAAAGAGGAGTTGATAGACCTCTCGGCCCAATGCCCCGAGGAGATTTCCCTGCTCCGCTGCACGCCGGCGGCGGGAAGTATCGGCACTTGCCGCTATAAGCTGCGGGCTGGCCAAGACGAGGACTTTGAACGGGTCATTGAAGTCTTTCGCGCGCACGACGTCGGCTACTTCCTCTACATCGGCGGCAACGACTCGATGGACACCGCCCACAAAATCGCGAAGCTGGCGCGGGAACGTGGGCTGGACCTGATCGCCAACGGCGTCCCCAAGACGATCGACAACGACGTGGGGGACAGCGAATTCAAAATTATCGACCACACGCCGGGCTACGGCTCGGTGGCCAAATACTGGATGCACACCGTCCAGTACGCGAACGAGGAAAACGGCGGCTCCTGTCCCGCCGACCCGGTACTGGTGCTGCAAGCGATGGGCCGCAAGATCGGCTTTATTCCCGCCGCGGCGCGGCTGGCCGATCCCGGGCGGGAAATGCCTCTGTTGATCTACCTGGCGGAGAAGTCTTGCTCCTTGGAGCAACTGGCCGATCAAGTGAACGACCAGATCCGCCGCGCGGGCCGCGCGATCGTGGTCATCAGCGAAGGGTTTCAAGTCGGCGACTTGGGAGAAGTGAAGGACGCCTTCGGCCATACCTCGTTCAGCGCGAGCCAAATCACGGTCGCGCAAATCGTGGTGAATTACCTGAACCAAGCGGGCCTCGCCGCGAAAGGGGCGGCGCGGGGGAATGTCCCTGGCACCGACCAGCGGCATGCGATGGCGTTTGCTTCCACCGTCGATCTGGAAGAAGCCTACCGCAGTGGACAAAAGGCGGCACTACTGGCCGCCGAGGGTAAAAGCGAAGTCATGTCCACGATCCTGCGTGATGAGGGCTCGATTTACCGCGTGCGGTATGACGATGTGCCGCTGGAAACGGTGGCCAACAGCGAACGGCATTTTCCCGCCGCTTGGATCAGCGAAAGCGGCACCGACGTTACCGACGACTTTGTGCGGTACGCCAAACCCCTGGTTGGGGAGGATATGGTCTCACTGCCCCTGGTGGGCGGGCGGGCTCGCCTGGCCCGGTTGGAGAAAATTTACGCGGAGCAAAAATTGCCGTCCTACGCTCCGCAAGCAGACCGCAAATAGATCCATTGGTTTCATTGACGACGAGAATCCTGAAGCAAGCAACATGCGTGAGATTGAAATCAAACACGAATTCCTCGTGGGCGTCGATTCGGATGGGTGCGCCTTTGACACCATGGAACTGAAGCATAAGGAGTGCTTCATCCCCCATATCATCCGCCACTTCGGCCTGCAGGGCGTGAGCAAGTATGCCCGCGAGGCGGCGGAGTTCGTGAATCTCTATTCCAAAAGCCGGGGCATCAACCGCTTTCCGGCACTGGTGGAAGCACTGCAATGGCTGCAAAAGCGGCCCGAAGTCCGCCGCCGCGGGGCAGCCGTCGTGGTACCGCCAAGTCTCGCGGAGTGGGTCGCCCAGGAGCCCAAGCCCAGCAACCCCACCTTGCAAAAAGCGGTGGAAACCTCGGGAGACGAACACCTGAGGCGGGCCTTGGCATGGTCCGAAGCCGTGAATGATACCATCGCCGAAGTCGTGCATGGCGTGCCGCCGTTTCCTTTCGTGCGGGAAAGCCTCCAGCGGTTGGCTGAACACGCCGACTTGCTCGTGGTCTCCGCCACGCCCACCGATGCCTTGGAACGGGAATGGTCCGAGCATGGCCTCGCGCCGCTGATGGCGGCCATCTGCGGACAAGAAGTCGGTTCGAAAAAGGAGATCTTGCAGCTTGCCGCCAAATATCCCGCCGATCACACGTTGATGGTGGGGGACGCTCCGGGGGATTACAAAGCGGCCCAGGCCAACCAGTCTCTGTTCTTTCCCATTAATCCGGGCGCGGAGGAGGCGAGCTGGCAACGTTTCCATGACGAGGGCATCCAACGGTTTTTCTCCGGCACATTCGCCGGCGAGTATCAGCAACAGTTACTGGCCGAATTCGACTCTTATCTGCCCAGCCAGCCACCCTGGCCGACAGACGCCTCAGCGTGAAATCCAAACAGCCCGACGCGGCTCGCAAGCATGCTAATTAAATAGTCTTTTTCGTGGCCCTTGTCGCGATCATCAAAGCCCGCAAGGAATTCAAACATGGACCAGCAATGTGATCTCGGGCTCATCGGCCTGGCCGTGATGGGCGAGAACCTCGTGCTCAATATCGAGAGCCGTGGATTTCGCGTGGCCGTGAACAACCGCACCACTTCCGTGGTGGATGAATTCATCCAGGGCCGCGCGGCGGGGAAGAACATCGCCGGCTTCCATACCCTGGAAGAGCTCGTGGCCAGCCTCGCCTCTCCCCGAAAAGTGATGCTGATGATCAAAGCGGGACCGGCGGTCGATAGCGTGATTGAACACCTGTTGCCGCTGCTATCCCCCGGTGATCTGATCATTGACGGTGGCAACACGCACTTCGCCGATACGGAACGGCGGACGAAATATGTCGAGTCGAAGGGCTTGCTCTATGTCGGCACTGGCGTCTCCGGTGGCGAGGAAGGGGCACTCAAAGGACCGAGCATGATGCCCGGCGGCAGTCCCGATGCCTGGCCGCTGGTCCGTCCCATCTTTCAGGCCATCGCCGCCAAAGTCGGCCCCAACGGAGACATTCCCTGCTGTGAATGGGTCGGTCCACGGGGTGCCGGGCATTATGTGAAGATGGTGCATAACGGCATCGAATACGGCGATATGCAGCTCATCTGCGAAGCCTACTGGCTCCTCAAGAATCTGCCGGGGTTGTCCAACGCGGAACTGTACGATGTCTTCGCCGAATGGAACCGCGGCGAACTCGACAGCTATCTGATCGAGATCACGAGGGATATCTTCAGCGTGGCCGATCCGGAGGGAGAAGGCGAACTCGTCGATGCCGTGCTCGACGTGGCGGGCGCCAAGGGGACTGGCAAGTGGATGAGCCAACTCGCCCTCGATTTGGGAGTACCCAGCACGCTCGTCACCGAGGCGGTGTATGCCCGGGCCCTCTCCGCCTTCAAGGAGGCACGGCAGCGGGCCAGCCAAGCGCTGCAAGGACCGGCCCCGACCTTTACCGGCGATCGCCAAAAATTCATCGACGCGGTGCGGCAAGCCTTGTATGCCTCGAAGATTTGCAGTTATGCCCAGGGCTTCGTGCAACTGCAAGCCGCGGCGGAGGAGCACGACTGGCCGCTCGATTACGGCAGCGTTGCCCTCCTCTGGCGGGGCGGCTGCATCATTCGCGCGGCGTTTCTCGACCGCATCAAGGATGCCTTCGACAAAAACGCGAAGTTGGAAAACCTCCTGCTGGATGACTACTTCTCGCAGGCCGTGGCGGAGGCCCAAACCGCTTGGCGCGAGGTGATCGTGGCGGGAGTACAAGCAGGCATCCCACTACCGGCGTTCACCTCGGCCTTGACCTATTACGACGGCTACCGTTCTGCCCGCCTGCCGGCCAATCTGCTGCAGGCGCAACGCGATTACTTTGGCGCCCATACCTATTGCCGCGTCGATCAGGAAGGCACCTTCCACACCGACTGGCTGCACCACCGCCGCCCGCCCGTGGATTGAGTCGAGAATTGTGTAAGGTTGACGGCTTGCCGCCTACCAAGGGGCTCGCAGGCAGCGTCATGCCTCGAATTTCGCACTGCTAGCAAGCTAGCAGTGGCACGAGCCTTTTGTTTCGACTCGCGATTCAAGGCACCACATCCGCGAGATGCACGAACCGCAAGCTCACGGCCCGGTCAGCACGAGCGTGAAGTGATTCTCTCCTTTGAGAGTCACTTTCACTTCTAGGCCCGAGGTGTCGAGATTGCGATACTTGGCGGGAAAGCTCGCGGCGGGCCGCTGGGAATCCGGATCACCTTCAGCGGTAGGGGGGGTCACGGAGACACGGTGCCGGCCCTCCACCGCGCCGTCCTCCGGTTCATAGGTGCCCACTTCGAATGTTCCGTCCGCGTGAATCGCGCCCGTGGCCGTCACCTTCCGTTCGACCGATTCGAACACCACGAAGGCGTCGCCGCCACCAGCCACGGGTGTGCCATCTTCCCATTGGACCGTGCCCGTGGCCGGATAGGTGGGAAGCCGGTCATCGGACCCGCAACCGGCGGTGAGCAGGAGCACCAGGAACAGAGAACATCGTGCCATGGAATTCGTGTCCAGCATCACGTCGGAATATGTGTACGTCCCTTTTTCCGCCGGGATCAAAATGCTTCGCTGATTGCCTGGCCATCGTCCCGCACGGTCAACTGGTCCAGTACGCGTGGGTTGATTGTCACGCTAATCGGTTTCACGTGCGAGTCGGCCAGCACGAATTGGCAGACGCCGGGATGCGGGCCGCCGAAGTTGTGGCAACAGACCGGATCGGCGGGACCCTTCGCCAACGGGATGTTTCGCCCGCCAGACCGTATTTGGCTTGTCGCGTAATCGCCATTGTAGATCGAGCCGTCGTCTGGATAGATGCCGATGCGGTCGTCGCGCATGTGCTTTTCTCCGGCCAGCAGTGTGTTGCTCGTGCCGTCTTCCAGGTCATTGATGCTCACATGGTGCCGCGTCCAGCCCGCCGGTTTCAAGAAGTTGTCGCCAAAGGACTTGTGAGTGACGAGGGCTCCGTTGGCGCTGGCGTCCCAGTAAGGAAAAGTGCCTCCAAACGTGGGGCCCGGAGGCTGCACATTGTTGCCGGCGCTGCCCGCGTAATCTCCCAGCGAGCCGGGCATGTGTGTCCCGGAGCCATCATCGTCATCCCCTTGGATGCTCAGACCGGGCCGCCTGCGGCTGGGGCAGAAGAAGATTTGTACAATCTGCTGGCGAGCCTCTTCATTGGCCGGGTCGTAGTAAGGCCGCTCCAAGTCCCACAGCGCGTACTGATTGGCTCCCTCGACAAAGGGCAATATCAGCACGAACCAACTCGGGTACTCATCGAAGTACCGGGCCGGAGGGAGAGTCTTGTGCTGGCCGTGAAACGCATGCACGGCCAGGCCCATTTGCCGCAGATGGTTCGAGCATTGCATCCGCCGACCGGCTTCTCTCGCCGACTGCACCGCCGGCAGCAAGAGCGCGACCAGCACGCCGATGATCGCAATCACCACGAGCAGTTCCACCAAGGTAAACCCGACCCGCTTCCGGCGTTTCATCGCGCGCATGGCAACATCCACCATCTGGTGTACGAAGTTTGTGCTGTACTGCCGCTAGTTCACGGTACCAAATTTTCCATGAAGATTTGATCACCGAATGATGATTTCCGCGCAATAGCGCGTTTCGCACGGACGTGCGGCGTCCGCAGCGCTATAAATAACAAAAGTTCAAACCGCGAATAGGCCGCGACACTTGCCCGAAACGCGCAATATATGACACGGCGACAGCGAATAACCCTGAGAATATCTGGCTTGCGTTGCTCCGTGACATTTTACCGCGCGAAAGTGGGCATATTCGCACGGATGCCTCTCGTAAGTGTGAAACGCTCCGCCGCTTTTTCCGTTTGGCAGGCCGCTTCCGGCGAGGTACGACAATTGCAATGCGAAGATTGCGACGTGGATCGAGAGAGGTGACACCGTGAATCAAAGCACGACCATAACGTGTCCGGCTCCTGAGATGCGGGCACGCCTGCGTCCTTTGCATCAGGCTCCACGGCCAGGACCAGGGCCCTTCATCTCCTTGGTGGTGCATGCCCTGTTGATCGCCGGGTGCATCGCTGCCTGGAACATCGGATGGTGGCCGGTCAGCGTCCTGCTCTGGTTCGCGATTGCCTGGGTGGACCACGCGGCCCTTTCCCGCCTGCATGAAGCCGCGCACCGCATGCTGGTCCGGTCCCGGCTGGGGAACGAAGTGCTCGGCATCATGATCGGCAGCTTCGCCCTCACGCCCCTCTCGGTTTACCGCTATGTCCACACGCAGCACCATACCCACCTCGGGCGGGAGAAGGATCCCGAGTTCTGGCCGTACAATCTGCCCGGTTCTCCCAAATGGCTACGGCTTTTGTATGCCTGGTTGGAATTGACCGTGGGCTGGATCTTCACCCCCATGCTCTATTCGCTGAGGACCGCTCGGGCATGGCCTAGTCTGCCTCGCGGGCTCCGGCAGCGGCTGCTGATGGAGTGGTGCGTGCTGGCGGGGTTTTGGGCGGCAATTTTGCTCATCGTGGGAATCACCAAAACGTGGACCTGGCTATTGGTCGGCCATCTCGCTCCTACCTGGATCGCGGGGACCATGCAGACGATCCGGAAATTCACCGAACACTTGGGGCGCTTCGGCGACAACATCCTGGACATGACGCGGGCCGTCATCTACCGAGGGCGATTTGGCCGCGCGGCGTCTCTCAGCCAACTGCACGTGGAGCACCATGGCACGCACCATCGCTGGCCAGGAATTCCTTGGCATAAGCTGCCGGAGGCCACGAGCATGGTCTACGAGGAACAGGTACCGGGTCGCGTGTTTCCCAGCCACCTGGCCGCGATTCGGGACATGCTCCCTCATCTCGCCGACCCACGCGTCGGCCCACAGTGGAAAAAGGCTTCGTGAATGGAACGGGGGCCGAGCAACGCTGAAGCAGTGGAGTGCCTGTAGCCGTAGCCTGCGTGCTCGACATCCAGGGAGCGGCGGCGTGTTGGGCGGCAAGTACGCTACCTAACAAAGACGATGAACGCATATCGACGAATCTTGCGCCCGTTGGGGTGACCGTCGCGAGCGGCTTACCGGTTCCTCAGTGGCAAAGAGCAGAATTGCATTCGGGAAATCCGACCTCTGCGGTTACGTGCGTGTTCACCAAGTTGCGATTAATGATGTTTCATTTTTAAAACGTGCACCAATCGCAACTTTGGTGCAACACATTGTTATCCGGCGATTCTCATAGTCGGTCGCGGCTAGGGAATATCGTGTTATTCATCGACACGCAGTATTTTTTCCATCTTCCTTCCCTTGGCCAACTCGTCGACCAGCTTGTCTAGATACCTAACCTTTTGAATCAATGGGTTTTCCAACTCTTCAACTCTGTAGCCACAAATGACGCCCTTAATGAGGTGTGCATTCGGATTTAGCTTGCATTTCTTGAAAAAGGCCTCAAAGTTCACTTCGTCGTCGATCAGGGATTTCAACTTTTTTTCATCGTAGCCAGTAAGCCACTTGATGATTTCGTGTAGCTCTTTTTTGGTTCTGCCTTTCTTTTCAACTTTAGCAACGTAGAAAGGGTAGACTGACGCGAAGGTCACTTTTGCAATGCGTTCTTCCGTGCCGGGAGGTGGCTTTTTCATGGCAGTTCAGTGTTCGGTCGGTTATTGAAAAAGTTAGTGGTCAATTCAACGCCAGCCGGATAACTAATAAATTACCCCTGCTCCCCGTTTTTGGGGAGATCGCTTAATCAAGTGTGCGTATGTGCATTGCGACGAATGGCTACCTCAAAACGAGGGCCGATCAAGGTTGATTTTTACCGGACCGGACGGAAAGAGAAAACTTGATGTGGCGTGGTGACCCGCATCAAAAAGTTATACCATTCGGTATGAATGGTTAGGTTTCGGGGATCTTCGCTGTGCGGACGGAGCGAGGGCGATAGCCTCAACGTCGCGCCGCGCTGGCAACTGCGAACCGTCAGGCGCGACGGAACGGCTGTCGGCGCCAGTAGGTCAGGCTGCGCCACAGCCACTCGAGCGGGCCGAAGCGGAACCGCGCGAGCCACGGCGGCGAGTACCACAGTTGCAGAGCGAAGATCGCGACGCTCAACACCTGCTGCCAAAAGCGATCGACCTGGCCGAACAGGCCGAGGCCGTGGCCGTTGTAGATCGTCGTGCAAATCACGCTGTGCATGATGTAGTTCGTGAATGCCATCTGGCCGACCGCGCCAAGGCGGCGGCGCGCCCCGGATAGCGCGCCGGAGCGACACACCAGCATGACCACGCCGATCCAGCCGAACGCGGCCAGCAGACTGCCGAAATAGTTGAACAGACTGCCCACGCCCATGCAGCGGACCATATCCCAGCCGTGGATTTCGTGGTCGTGGATTCCCCAGCTCGCGAGCGGCAGCCCCGCGCCGAAGCCGATCACGACGAGCGCGATGTAGAATCTTCGGCTCCGCGTCGCCGAGAACACGTCGCGGGTGAACATCGCCATGCCCAGCAACATGCAGGCAAGCACGCGCCAGCCGAACACATACAGGAAACCGAACATCTCGATCCAGCCTTCGACGCGGACCGGCAGTTGGTCGAGCCAACCGCCGAGCATCGCGGTGCGGATCGATTCGACATACTCGGGCGTCGGGGCCCATATCTCCCGCATCTGTTCGAGGTCCTCGGCGGGCATGTGGTGCATGAAGGAGAGGATGAGGGCGGGGATTAGCAGCAAGACCATGGCGATCGCGATCTGGATCCAGGGCCGCAGGCGGCAGAACCAATAGGCCACGAGGCCGACCAAGCCGTAGGTGAACAGGATGTCGCCGTTCCAGATCAGCAGCGAGTGCGCCAGTCCGAACAGCATCAGCCAGAACATCCGGCGGTAATGCACGCCCGCCGAACGCCCCGCCCGTTCCCGCGCCCGCGCGGCCATCAAGGCGATGCCCGCACCGAACAGCATCGAGAAGATCGTGATGAACTTTCCGTCGGCGAGGACGTGATTAACGCACCAACAGGCGTAGTCAAGCCTGGAAATCTCGCCGACGGCAAACGGATTCATGTAGACGGCGAACACGTCCGCGAAGGCCTGCATGTTCATCACCAGCACGCCGAACAGTGCGAAGCCGCGGAGGACGTCGAGCGAGCGGATGCGCTGCGGTTCGCCGACCGGTGCGGCAGGGGTTTGCACCGCTTCTTGCTCGGTCTCGGAGGTCATGCGGCGGTCTTCCTGTGCATGTCAAACTTCTATTCTGCGTGGTTGACGTGACACCAATTATCTCCGTAGGCATCTTGCGTGTCCAATTGGTGGCGCATTCCGCCTTGTGGAACGAGTGTAGGCGTGTGTGCCCGCCACTCAGCGCATGTCGCCTGGGTGCTCGTCACCCAGGGAACGCGGCGAGACGAGGTCGTGGCAACCCCGACGGCGGTGGTGTTGTGTAGCAAGCATCCAACCTGCCGAAACTTCCAGCAAGCCAGCAGCGGCCGTAGAGCCTCAAAACTATGGACGCCGCGTAAACTTCAGGGTTTTTTTGACAAAACCGACTAGTTCTGTTTCGTTGATCAACTCAGTCTGCCGGGATAGATTAGTGTCGTGATGAAAGCGATTCGCGTAGTCCTTGAGATCTTTCAATTCTTCCGTGTCACTCGGTGACAGTATCTGATCGCTCTGCCCAATCCGTTGTTCACAAAGCCCACAGAATTGTCCGAGAAGCTGGCTGAGTCCAAACCACTTTGGGTAGGCAACACGGCAAAAGGCTTCCAAGTGAGGGCGAATCGCTTTTGCTACCTCACGCGGGTTTTCGTGACCATCATCCATGAACTTTTCCAACATGGCATGCCGCTTGTCATGCTCTGTAACACAGTCTCGTGTGACATCCCAACTGGCCAACTCTGATCCAGACCCGACCCGCTGAATCTCGTACGCTGCTCGCTCACTGTTTTCTGTAAACTCCCACAACTGGCAAAGAAATGGCTTGTTGTGTGACAGCATGATCACTTGATTAACTCGCTGCAAGAGGTTCCGCACCGCCATTGCTGTGACGACGGTGCGATGGTCGTCTAGGCTATTGATGGGATCGTCAATCACCACGACAAGCGCTGCAAGCTGTGGATGGTCGTCGACCGTAGCCAGAAAGAAGGCAAGGGCAAGTGTGTTTCGATCACCGGAGCTGAGCGCGGTTTTGAACGAGGGTCCTTTCCCAGCAGGAGCCGCGACATCGATCGGCTCGGTGGAATTATCAACCAGTACGCCGTAGTTGCAGGTCGGGCCTCCGCGCGTGTCTGTTGCCTTGACGGACGATAAGCGGAAAGTCGCGTTGAACTTCTGCAGATAGGCGTTGATGGCCGACTCGTACTTTGGAAAAATTATCTCTCGATGGATTTTAAGTTGTTCTTTTATCGCATTACGGTTTTCCTCAGTCTCCGCCTTCTTTTCTTTCTCAGCAAGATATGCGTCGCACGCTGCGGAGATGTGCTCTTCGCCCCTCTGCTTTGCGGCGCGCAATCGTGCATGATCTGCTTTGACGGCTGACAAATTCCCTGCCCGGGCCTTCTCTTTTACAGCGTCAATGGCTTCACGGCACTCCTTCAGTTGACTATTCAGCTTCGCGATTGCGTCGCAGTGGACTTTGTATAATGCCACCTTGTCGGACAAGTCCATTGGCAGCGAAATTCGCTCCAATGGGGATTGTTGCTTCGCAACCAAAAGTAGATGGACTTGCTCTCGCATGGCTTTCCAGCACTGAGCGATTTCTGCAGTGTCGATAGATACCTCTGGAACATCGCAGAACGACGACCAGAAAGTTCGGCGTTCAACAGTGACACGGACATCTCTTTCGAAAGCTGCGGTAGCTTCACCTGAGTGAATTTGCAAGAAGGTTCTCAATCGGTCCGCGATCACCGACTTCAAGTCCTTGTAAGCCTGACCAAAATACCCTTGAAGATGTATGAACAGATTGGAGCTTGACAAATCTTGACCGCAGAATGGGCAGTTTCCTTCGCCGTCAGATTCCTCGGCACGTGTCATGCCGGATGCAAGCCAGTCCTCGCCGCCGCTGCCAATTTTCGCCGCGTGCTGTTGAACTGCGGCGACAGCATCGGTGCCAAGGTCGTCAATATCTCGGGCAAGAAGCCCTTCGAGGCCATCGAGATCAATGTCGGGTAACGACAGCTCGGGAAAGGCAGGAGTTTCCTGGATTTCGTCGCTTTGTTTCAACGCTGCCAGGTTACGCTCTGTGGACTGAAGCTGCTCGTCAATGTCTTCCGGGACGGGGATCGCGCAGAACATATCGAGTGTCAGGCCCTGACGAGCCGAGGCGGGGATCCCGGAGGCAAGCTCTCTCAGTTTTTTGTTATGTTTTTCATTACGATCGACGCATTGTTGAAGTTTGGCATTGAGGCTTACGCCTTGAGCCCCAAATATGAGTTCATGCAGGTTCTGACGATGGTTCGTCGTGACAGAGAGCCCAGAACACACGTTGGCGTCCACAAATGCGTCATCAAACACCAACATTGGCGGTGCATCACCCTCCCAGCTACCGTCCTTGAATTGCAGGGTAGCATTTCCATTCGCCCTGATGACTACATGCGGTGTGTCTGCTGTCCCAAGGCGCCTGCGTTCCATGACGAGTGACGGATCGCCAAGCATCAGTGAAGACAGGATTGCTGATGCCGTCGTCTTGCCACGGCCATTTTCGGCGTAAATCAGCGTCAAACGATCGAATTTCTCGTTGGCATTCTGCGATGTCGACGCGAACGGACCGACGACTTTCACAAGTTGAAACCGTTCAATCATTAAAAATCCCCTGGAAACGTCCAATCAACTATTGGAGGTAGCGATGGTCCAAGCAGGGCCGAGCAGCGCGGAGGCTATGAAGTTACTCCAACCCGATCACGCTTCGGCCAAAACTTCGCGGATCACATGGCCGTGGACATCGGTGAGGCGGCGTTCGATGCCGTTGTGGTAGTAGGTGGCGCGGGTATGGTCGATCCCCAGCAAATGCAGCACGGTGGCGTAGAAGTCGTAGACCGTGGTCACGTTCTCCACCGCTTTGCGGCCGAACTCGTCGGTGGCGCCGTGGCTCACGCCGCCCTTGACTCCGGCGCCGAGGAGCCAAGCGGTGAAGCCGTCCGGGTTATGGTCGCGCCCCACCGTTCCCTCTTGGTGCGTGGGCATGCGACCGAACTCCGTCGTCCAGAGAACCAGCGTGTCCTCCAGCAGTCCCCGTTCGCGCATGTCCGTGATCAGGGCAGCGGTGGGCCGGTCGAGAATCGGGCCATGCCGTTCATAGTCCGCTTTTAACGTCTTGTGGGCATCCCAATTGAGGAGACCATCCACGCCGGAGGCTCGCGATCCGCAATAGAGCGTGATATAGCGGACTCCCCGCTCCAAGAACCGCCGGGCGAGGAGGCAGTTGCGGGCATAGGCGGCCAGCAGCGGATTGGCGTCTTCCGTGCCGTAGAGGGTGTGCACCGCCGCCGATTCTTGAGCCA
Organism: Pirellulales bacterium; assembly: GCA_028289405.1. Taxonomy (GTDB): domain Bacteria; phylum Planctomycetota; class Planctomycetia; order Pirellulales; family JANQPP01; genus JANQPP01. The sequence goes on along the minus strand of JANQPP010000150.1, from coordinate 5,194 downwards.
GGTCCGCCGCTTCGGGCGCGGAAAGCTGCATCCGCCCCGCCAGTTCGTAGGCGGCAATCCGCGCGGCCAAGGCCCGGTCACCCGGGTGACGCTCCGCTTCCCAGGCATTGGCCTGCCGCAGGAAGGCGTGGGTGGCTTGATCGACATCCGACGAAATCTGCGGAGGCCGGGCCAGGTTGCGAATCGGCTCGGCGGTATTGAGCGTGATGGCCTGATGTTCGGCGGGGAGAAAACCGGCGTTCCAGTTGGCCGGTCCCGCCGGCGGAATGCCCCGCACGTCGGGGATGGCGATGTACGTGGGCAGGTTGTCGTTGGCCGAACCGAGGGCGTAACTCACCCACGCCCCCGCGCTGGGAAACCCCTCGGCCACGAAGCCAGAGTTCATGAAGACACAGGCCGGGCCGTGCGTGTTCGATTTGGAAGTCATCCCATGCAGGAAAGCCATGTCGTCCACATGTTGCGAAAGATTCGGCAACAGATCCGAGATCCACTTGCCGGATTCCCCACGCTGGCGGAACTTCCAGGGGCTCTGCATAAGATTGCCGTTTTTCCCCTGGAAAGAAACGAAGTTGCCGTCGCCCGGCAGCGGCTGGCCATGCCATTTTTCCAAGGAGGGCTTGTATTCGAAAGTGTCGATATGCGACACGCCTCCCGGGCAGAAGACGTGCAGCACACGGCGGGCGCGAGGCGGGAAGTGCGGTTCGATGGCGGCGTTGGCCCGTTCGCGGCCGAGCAAGGTGGCCAACGCGATTCCCGGCAAGCTGAAGCCCAAGTCGGCCAAAAACCGGCGGCGTGAGGGAATGGAATTAGCGGACATAGACAAACTCATGCAGGTTGAAGAGCGCGCGGCAAAGCGCCGAAAGACCATGTTGCTGGACAAGCTGTGCGGCGGCCTGCGTTTCGTGATCTTCCGCGGGCCGGCCGAGCGCCAAGACATACGCGCGGCGGACTTGGGCCGGAATGTCGTGCGGTATTTCTTCCGCGATCCGCTGGGCGACAAAGTCTGCCTGCCCCAACACGAACTTTCCGTGCAGCATGCTCAATGCCTGCAGGGGAGACGTGGTCATTTCCCGGCGGGGCGCGGGGAGTGAACAATCCGGACAGTCGAACTCGCCCAAAAGGTCGGGCTTCACCGACCGCGCCGCCTGATGGTACACCCCACGGCGGAACGTTTCGGGGCCGAATTCTTCGATCGGATAATAAGTGGCCACGTTGTCCACAGTGTAGCGGTACAGGCGAAAACCGGGGCCGCCCTGGGAACGGTCCAGCTTGCACGACACGGCCAACACCGTGTCCCGGACCTCTTCAGCGGTGAGCCGGCGGGGGCGAAATCGCCACAGGTAGACCGCGTCCGCGTCCCGGGCCGCGTTCTCTTCATGGAACGTGCTGGCTTGGCGGTAGGCGCGGGTCCGCATGATCTCCAAATGCAGCGGTTTGAGCCGCCAGCCGAGTTGCCGCACGCGGCTCGCGAGCCAATCGAGCAGCTCCGGATGCGAGGGAGGAATCCCGTTTTCACCGAAGTCGCTCGGCGTGGCCACGAGCCCACGGCCGAAGTGGTAATGCCACACGCGATTTGCCCAGACGCGGGGCGCGAGCGGGTTATCGTCATGGGTCAGCCAGCGGGCTAATGCCAGACGACGCTCCCCTTCCGGCGATTGGGGGTCGAGCACGAATTCCGGCACGATTCCGGCCAGCGCGCCCAGGCTGCCGGGTGCGACGACGTCTCCCTCATCCATCGGATTGCCGCGAACGAGCAGATGCGTCGGCTGCTCCGGCTGTTCGAAGTTGCCCACATAGGCGGTGGGGAGCGGCGGGATCGCGCGGAGGGCTTGTCTCACTTCGGCCTGGGCGGAGCGCAAATCGGCCAGGCGCTGGTGCTCCTCCTCGGTCCACACCGCTTCCAGCAAAGCCTCTTCAAGCAACTCTTCTGTATACGGGCGTCGATGTTCTGCATCGGCGATGGTTTGCCATTTTTCGCCGTCACGCGAGACCTCGATCACATACTCGGTGGGCACGCTGCTCCGATACGCACCCTGCCGGTCACGAGACCAGTAGATACGTCCAATTTGCGTTTCTTCGGCCAGCGTGATCGTGAATTGCCCCCGCCCTCCTTCGCCGGAGATCCACTGCTCACCGAGTTCGCCGTCGATTAGATGTTTGGCCGAATAGAATTCGGGATCACCGTCGTCGGTGCGCGTCGCTCGCGCGGAGACGGTTGCCCCGGACGATGCCAGAGCCACGTTGCGGGGCGTCTCCCCGGTGGTCCACACCTCGAATTCGTCCAGCACAGGCGCGCCCCCGCTGGTGGCTGCAATCGTCATGCGTACATAACGGGCCGTAACCGACTCGAACGTCTCCTCCGTTCCCAGGGGATCCACGGCAGGGTGTGTGAAACGTTCGAGCAACTCCTCGCGTTGGGCTACAACTCGCTCCTGCCCTTCCTCTTGCAGCGCGGCGAGTTGATCTTCCACTTGTTCCTGGCGTTCCCGCAAGGGCCGGAGCGTGCTGTGCCGGGCTTGTTCCGCATCCGGCGCGGCCCACTCGCGGGAACCGTGCCGCACGCCGGCGAAGATCGATTGCCAGCGGTAATAGTCTTCCTGAGAGAGCGGGTCAAATTTGTGGTCGTGGCAGCGGGCGCAGTTGAGAGTAAGCCCCAAGAAAGCGGCGGCAGTCGTGGAGAGGATATCGTCCAGATCGTTGGCACGCTGTTGCAACTGCCCTTCCAGATTGGAGATGCCGACCGTGTCATGCGTGCCCGCCACGAGAAAGCCGGTGGCGACCTCCACATCAGGATCGCCGGCGGCGATCTGGTCCCCGGCAAGCTGTTCCAGCACGAATTGATCGAACGGCTTGTCCTCATTGAAGGTGCGGATCACGTAATCGCGAAAGGGCCAAGCGTTGTCTCGCAGATGATTCTGCTCGTAGCCATGGCTTTCGCCGAAGCGGATCACGTCCAACCAGTGCCGCCCCCAACGCTCCCCGTAATGGGGGGATTGCAAGAGCCGCAACAGCAGTGCCTCGTAAGCCTCTTCGTCCTCGCGGGGATCGTCCACGAACGCCTCGATTTCTTCCGGAGTCGGCGGAAGGCCGGTCAAGTCGTACGTGGCGCGGCGGATCAGCGTGCGGCGGTCCGCCAAGGGCGCCGGCTCCAAACCTTGCTGGTACAGACGGGCATAGATAAAACGGTCGATCGGATGCCCGGCCCATTCCTCGGGAATATCTTTCACTGGCGGCTCGACGGCGGTGAGTGGGCGGAGGTACCAGGCCTCTTCGGTTTTCTTGGCCGGTTTCGGAGCCTGCAATGTGCGTTCCCAGCTTGCGCCGGCGTCCAGCCACGCACGGATCACTTCGCGTGCCGCCTGGGGCAGCGACTCGGTGGGCGGCATCTCCTCAGTGGCAATCCGTTCCCAGAGCAGGCTCTCGGCCGGTTGTTCGGCGGTGAGCGCCGCGCCACTGTCTCCGCCGGTGAGTGCCGTTTCCCGTGTGGTGAGATCGAGTTCCCCTTTCTTCTCATCAGGGTTGTGGCACTTCGTGCAATGCGCTTCCAGCACGGCGAGCGCGGCGTTCTCGGTTTCGGCGCCGACGACCGTGGAGACTGGCAACACAAGTAGTGTGACGCAGATAACCATCAGCCGGGAAAGCCACGCGCCGAGTGAGTGCGCGACGCCACGCAATGAGAAACTTGGATCAAGCATTAGACTGGCAGGTTGTTCAGGAGTTTTGCGGAAGGATGCTCGGCCGCTTGGCGAAACGCCAGAAAGCCAGCGCTGCCAACGAGAGCAATAGGAGGCTACTCGGTTCGGGCACGGCCACGGCACCAAAATTCTCTTTCAAGATGCCGAAGTCGCGGAGATCGACCACACCATTTTGATCGAAGTCCCCCTCCGAGGAGGCCCGCAATGTCTGCTGGCCAAAACGTTCCCTGAGCTCCGTAAAATCAGCCAGCTCGACCGCTCCGTTTCCGTCCAGGTCGCCCGGCAACTCGGGCGGGAGCAACGTGAAGGTGAACGTGCCCAAGGGGCCGGTGCCTTCGAAGGGAAAATCGGTGAGCAGGTGGATCGGTTCGCGGGGCTGCGTGTCCGCGTCGGGCGAACGATACGTCACGCCGCTATCGGTTCCCGCGTCGTAGGGCAAGAGATCGACCGTCAACGTTTCCCGCCAGCGGCCATCCCCGAGCAGGTTCAAGCCGTGCACGCCCACGAACCAATCGGGGCTGGGAGCGATCATGGAGACGAGCGTCACCAGCGGAAACTCGGGGTCTGGTTCCACGAAAGCGAAGCCACTGCCGGGAGACCGTCCAATGCCGGTCCCTTGGACCACGCTGCCGGCTCGGCCACCCGTCACTTCGGCGGTCACTTCGTCCGCCAAAAAGCTGGGCACGCCGTTCTCGGCCATGACTTCGATGCCCCGCGTGGCCATGCCGCCCGGCGCCCAAAATTCGACCTCGGCCGAATGCGTGCCGCCGATGAGCCGCGAGAAGTGCGGATTGGCGGTAGGGAAATCGTCCGGATGCGTTTCCGCGCTCCACGTGGAATCGAAATCGACGCGGTAACGCACCACGCCGCCAAAGGCCGAGCTACTCCCTAACGCAACGAGGAGAGTGCATAACCACCAATAATACAATCGTCGAAATATCATGGCCATCTCTTCCCTACCTTGATGACAAAATGGATCAGGATGCGGGAACTTCCCGGATGGCCATCATTTTATCACAGCTTCGCGTGTCCTTCCTCGGAAAACGCTTCGAGCATCTGTTGGAGGTGTGCCCTTACACCACGGCGACCTTCACGCAGTTGATGGGCGGAAGAGAATCGAAGATGCATTCCCATTCCTCGCCGCCATCGCGGCCCAGCCAAAGCTGACCAGTGGTGGTGCCGAAATAGAGGGCGGGCGACTCCATCTCGTCGATATCCATGGCGTCCCGCAACACGGTGAAGTAGCTGTCTTTCTTGGGCATGCCTTTGGCTTTTCGCTGCCACGATTTGCCTCCGTTTTGGCTCCGCCAGACCGCCGGAGCCCCGTTGGGACAAGTGCGGGTCTCGGGCGTGAGCGGCACGACATACACGACATCCGGATCGTGCGGATGCACGACGATGGGAAAGCCGAAGTCGGAAGGGAGCCCCTTCGCGATCGAACGCCACGTTTTGCCATGGTCGTCGCTCCGCAGCACGCCGATATCGGGCCGCGGTCCGCC
>JANQPP010000147.1 GCA_028289405.1 Pirellulales bacterium | reverse complement strand
GACTCCGGTAGCTGTCCGGGCCGAGTGCCTGGATCGGCTACCGACTACAGATCGACAGCGGGCCGCGCGGAAAACTTCCGCGCGGTCCGCTTCCCGTTTGGGGAAAAAGAATCTCTGAAAACGACTGTTCACTCCGACAAAATGTGTCAATTCTAAATATGTATCGTTCGTTAACGAATGACCTTTCGAATTTTCGGGATGGGAAATCCAGGTGGCAGCGGGGCTACCAAAGCGTTAATATCCCGGGATCAACACCAACGAGACCAACCTGGCTGGTGACGCCTTGGCGGATGACATCAGAAATTTAGTGAAACGTGTTCTGGCCGGCGAGACGGAGATGGTGGCTCGGTTCGTTGAGCGATTTCAAGGGCGGATCTTTGGTCTTTGCTATCAGATGCTGGGCCATCGCCAAGATGCCGAGGACGCCACTCAGGAAACCATGGCTCGCGCGCTGCGGCACTTGGCCCGCTGGGATGAAGAACGCCCCATCCTGCCTTGGCTACTCACAATCGCGGCCAACCGCTGTCGTACCGCGAGGGGAACCCAAGCCCGGCGAATCTCGACCGTTTCCATGGATTCGGTCAATGAACCATGCGCCGTTGCTGAAAGCGATATGGGCCATATGTGGGAAGAAATCCATCAAGCTTTGGGTAAACTGAAACAGCAGGAACGGACGGCGTTTCTGATGTTCCACCAAGAGGGAATGAGCTACCAGGAAATGAGCGAGAGAGTTGGGCGTCCTGTGGGCACGCTCAAGACTTGGGTCCACCGCGCCCGCCGCGAGATTGTCGCGGATTTACGACGGCGCGGTGCCCTGGGGGAGGCGCGTGATGCGATGCTCCGAAGCTGAATTGCGCTTCCAACAAACCTTGGATGAACATGGCGATTTGAGAGTCGACCGGGAATTGCAGGCACACTTGAGGGAATGTCCCGAGTGTCGGGAAATTTTCGAGGGTTTTTTGTGCCTGTCTGAATCCTTGCCTCTCTCGTCGAAAAGTCGCGTAACACGGACCAGCCGATCACCGGAACTCGCGGTGGATGCAGCTCCCACACTCCGGCTGAGTGATGCTATCGAAGTGCATGTAGGGACGGGACTGGCGGTCGTGGCGGTCGTGGTTCTAGTCGTAGTGGCTCCCTTGATGACCTGGCGTTCGAGCGAGAGCCTGACGCGTTCTCGGCAGACCACAACCCATGAACACATCGTGACATTCGAAGAACGGGAGGCGGCGATCCAACCCCCAGCCATCGCGATGATCCCCACGACCTATGCCCGCCTAGCCGAAGATTGGGGGCGGCAGTTGAATTTATCTCACCTGTCGCTGGCCGACCCGTTCATGAAGATTTCCGAGAACGTGGTGCGACCGGTAGCCTATTCGGCTGTCGATGTAGGAATGTCGCCGATGATGCAAGCGACGCTTTACCGCGAGCCACTGCAGGGTTGTGTGTGGCCGGTCATGGACTCGCTGGCGCTCACCTGGTCCACGATCCGCAAGACGATTCCCGCTGGCACCCGCAGCGAGGCGCAGGAGTCTTCATAGAGCTGGCCCCCTGCCTGCATTTCAAGCGCCGGGCTGCCAAGCCGAGCATGTTTCCACTTGATGCGGTGGATTTTTCGATCCCCCACAACTGGCGCTCTTTCCCGGCGAGCATCTCGTAGAGGGCTCAGACGTAAAGCGTCATCAGGTACAACACGAAAAAGATAATCGACATGAAAACCACGATCCATGTCGCCACGCGGACCGCGTGCCACCAAATCGCGGTCATCGCTTCGTGTCGTGTTCCCGCGTAGACCAGGCTGACGGAAATGATCAGTGGCACGGCGTACCATAGTTGATTGACATTATCCGCCAAAAGCATCGTCGGCATGGTTGGGCCTTTCCGCTAGGTTTCAAGGAGTCGGCGACGACGAGACTGGCCGGGAATCGTGGCCAAATCCTGGGAATGGACCCGGGAGATTGATTTGCCGAGGCGCGCGCAAACGCGCGCGGCATCATCCCGACTCCGGTGCTGGTGCCTCACGATTGGATCGTTTTCTTCGAGATTTTTTCGGTGGCGGTCTCTCCCGCGAAGTATCGTCGGATCCCACGGGGCCCCCCCAAGCGTCCCAAATCACAAGTACATTCAATAATCCGGCGATCATTGTGTAGAGGGTTCCCAATTCAAAACGCCGATTAAGGCGCTTGGTCAATTCGGATAAAGTTTGAGGAGCCGGATCGTCGGGCCCTAGCACTTCGTTCGGATGCAATTTTGGGGGTGCCATGAAACCGGACCACCAGGCGGGTTGGTCGTGGGAAGCGCGATACGCTTGGATCAATGCGGGAGTCGCGGGCAGCCCCACGCCGATTTGGCACAAGTAGGGCAGCCGGCGATCGGCTTTTCGCCAGGAGGCATATACCACACGGCCTTCGCCTAAAAAAAGCCCGTAGAAGAAAGTGGTCAAGACGCACACCATGAACATCATGCCCTTGGCCCAGCGGCCTTGGTAGAGATGCCCGGCGCCCGGCCAAAGCCAAGCCAAAAAAGACGCGAAGGCAGGATCTTTGAGGTCGATCGTCTGATCCGTGTCGCTGGCCGTGGATTCGCTTTCAACCACGTTTCATTCCTTAAGGGCGGGTGGGTTAACGGTGGCATTTCGCGGGAAACACGCCAAGTCCTCCCCGCGGCTGGAAGATTGGTACCCGGTGCCGGTACTTCCAAGCCCCTAGCTCTAGCCGATTGCGGTTGTCCTTGCAACTCTGAACTTCCGTGGTCCGCGATGTGCGAATAACCAGCGGTCGCGGCGAATTCTCGTCGTTTCTCCTTTTTTCGACAACTTGCGGTCCGCAAGTCCTTGCCTATAATTCGTGCAACTGTCGGAGTTTCTTGCCAATCGGGCCTGTTTTTACGCAAAACATGGCGACTTTCGCCATGTTTTGCGGTCGCTAGATCCGACGCGAAGCTGGGCTGAATCATCCCTTGAAGTACGTGGCCCCTGGCCGAAGGAGATTTTGAATGCGGTGGATCCGGCGGATCCCATGGCTGCGTAACGTTTTCGATGCGGTGTCCACCGTCGGGCAGGGCCTCTGGGTCACGTTGCGATATTGGTGGAAGACCTATGATCCTGAGCGTAAGGCCTTTACGCAACATTTTGAATATCCGGAATTGCCGGTCCCCGTGGCTCCTCGTTACCGAGGGTTTCATCGGTACGACCTGACCACTTGCATCTCTTGCGACCAATGCGCGAAGGCCTGCCCGGTGGACTGTATTTACATCGGGAAGGAACGGGTCACTGACGGCAAAGGATTCCGGATCACAGGATTCACGATCGATTATTCGAAGTGCATGTTTTGCGCGCTGTGCGTCGAGCCTTGCCCAGTGGATTGCATCTTCATGGGCTCAACACATGACTTGAGTTGCTACAGCCGGGATGGGTGTATCGTGGATTTCTCGCGGCTCCCCTTGGATGTGGCCTGGGGCAAGGCGACTTTGAATCCCACGGCCGTGGCCGAATCCAAAGTCATTGTCGAACCGGTGCATGGAGGCCCCAATTCCTGATTCGGCCAAGTCGACTCCGTAGGGATGGGTTGCGCGGCCAGGGGTAATGAAGTTTTATGGATCGGGACAGTCGAAGTAGATTTTTCACTCCCACTTCCGCGGACCGTGCGCTGCCATTAGTCGAAGCCATTACGCGAGATGTGGTTGTTCGGGCCCGAGAATACTACGATCGGCAGCAGCGATTGGATCTGTTGCTGGAAGGGCGGGATCGCGAATCCCAGGACCCTTACCTGGAAGAACTATCTCAGGTTGAGTCGGAACTGCAAGAACAGGCGGAAGTGCTCCAGGGCTTCGTCGACGAATTGTCGGAGTTGGGTGTGGAGCTGAAGCACCCGCTCGAAGGGCTCGTCGATTTCCCCGCGTGGTTGGATGGACGGCAAGTTTATTTGTGTTGGAAGCTAGGAGAAGATCGCGTGCGATATTGGCACGATGCGGAGGCGGGGTTCGCCGGTCGCCAGCCGACCGAAGGACTTGCCTGGTCGGACGTGGATGCGCAGTCTCCATCCGGACCTCCTTTGCGGGATGTGCTGTCAGCGCGGGGCGAGGGTTAGCCGCAGCCGACCGAAGGGGTTCTCGGCCGTTCCCCTTCTGAATGATCATTTACTTGAGAATGAAATAGAACATCATGACCAGTCCCGTGGTGCTTGCCGGGTATTTGACCATTTTTATTTTGGTGGGCGCCACCTTTGTGTTCGCGAACCTGCTTTTGGGCCGGTTTCTGCGGCCCGCCGATCCACATGCGGAAAAGCTAGAGATCTACGAATGCGGCGAGCCGACGATTGGCTCCAGCTTCGTGCAGTTCGATCTCCGTTTTTACGTGATCGCCTTGATCTTCATCGTCTTCGACGCGGAGGTCGCCTTCCTGTATCCGTTGGCGACGGTGTTCGGCAAGGCCTCGCATGTGGCGCAGAGCGATATCGAGTTGGTGGAGATGAATGCCGACCGGCAAGCCGTGTTGACCGAACCGGCTCGAAGTGTCTTTCGCGAGATGGGAGTGTCGAATCCCGTCCTGGGGGAAGCGGCCACATTGAGCCGCAACCAAGCGGAGCAGGCTGCTCGGGCGGGCGCCGCACAAATCGGCTGGGCCACCTTTTGGGCAATCAATATCTTTTTTGTCGTGCTGTTGATCGGTTTCGCGTACGAATGGCGAACCGGTTCCCTGGATTGGGTACGGTCAGTCAGTAGAGAACGGGCAAGCCGCACCGCCATTCCCTCCCCCATTAGCAGCGTGGATGAGCCCTCGCCAGCGTTATCGGTTTAGCCGAATGGGTATTTGGCTCTGCAGTGGGTTTACGAAGCTGGTGTGCACTGCCCTACCCGTGTCGTGAAATAGTGAATTTGATGAGAGGGCATCGGCCCATCTGGATTGATTGATTCGTGGAGAAAGCTGGAAACATGAGTGGCCAGGATTTTGTCGAACGTCTCAAGAAGCGATTCGGCGAGGGGATTCAGGGCGTTAACCTCGAAGCAATCGATCCTTGGATCGAAGTCGCTCCGGACTCACTTGTCGAGGTTAGCCGGTATCTTCGAGACGAGGCGGACCTCCGCTTCAACATGCTGAACTGCATCTCGGCGGTCGATTACTTCGAGCCTGACCCGAAGAAGGCTGCCAAGGTGAAATGGGAGCCGCATTTGGAGGTGGTGTATCACCTGTGGAGCCTGCCGAATAAGAGCAGCCTGGTGCTCAAGGTCATGCTGCCTCGCTGGAAAGACGGCCAGGAAGGCGAGCTGCCCGAAGTGCCTTCGGTGGCCAGCGTGTGGAGCGGGGCCGATTGGCATGAACGAGAAGTCTACGACCTGTCGGGCGTGCAATTCACGGGTCACCCCTTCCTGTGGCGGATCTTGTGCCCGGAGGATTGGGAGGGGCATCCGCTGCGAAAAGATTACGAGATGCCGCTGGAATATCATGGCATTCGAGGCAAATAGCGGGGCTTTCGTCGTGGAGGAATCGCGGCAAGTCGCAACGGTTCCATTTTATTGCCAGGCGTGCTCCCCAAGGTGGAAATAAATATGGCGACACAAGTCAACGATCCACGAGTCGTGGAATTCGATGTCCGAACGGACGAAATGCTGGTCAATATGGGTCCCCAGCATCCGAGCACGCATGGCGTGCTCCGGTTGGTGCTGCGAACCGACGGCGAAATCGTCTCCGAAGTCGTGCCGCATATCGGCTACCTGCATCGCTGCGCGGAAAAGATCGGAGAAAACCTGACGCCGCGGCAATGGATTCCCTACACCGACCGCATGGACTACCTGGCCGGGATGAATATGAACCTCGGCTGGGCGCTCACGGTGGAGAAGCTGCTCAACCATACGGTCACGGAAAAAGCCCGGCATTTACGGGTGATCATCGGGGAGATGGGTCGGATCGCCAGCCACTTGGTGGGCATGGGCGCGTACGGCTTGGATTTGGGGACGTTTAGCCCCTTCCTCTACGCCTTTCGCGAACGGGAAAAAATTCTCGACCTGTTCGAAGAGGCGTGCGGTGCCCGGCTGACCTACAGCTACATCACCGTGGGCGGACTCACGGCGGACGTGCCAGCGGGATGGCTGGAGAAATGCGAAGCGTTTCTAGAACAACTCGAACCGATCATCCAGGAATACCATACGCTGCTGACCACCAACGCGATTTTCATCAAGCGGACCGCCGGCATTGGCGTCCTCTCCCCGGAAATGGCCATTGACTATGGCTGTACTGGCCCGGTGCTACGCGGGAGCGGCGTGGATCAAGACCTGCGGCGGGACGGCGAGGAAATCTACACGGAGATGTACGACGGCTACGCCTTCGAAGTCATCGTAGAGAAAGAGGGCCACTATCCGAAGGACCACGATTATCCGCCCGTTCCCGAGGAAGCCGTGCTCGGAGATTGCTGGCACCGGTTCTATGTGCGGATGCTGGAGGTCGTGCAGGCGATTGATCTCGTGCGGCAGGCCATGGACCGTTACCGATCTAGTGCGGGAGATATTGGCGAACCGGTCAAGTTGACGCAAAAGCTCCCGGCGGGTGAAGCTTACTTGGAAACGGAGTCTCCCCGAGGCCAGATGGGCTTCTATATTGTGAGCGATGGCTCCTCCATCCCCTGGAGGGCTCGGGCTCGCAGCAGTTGCTTCTGCAACCTGTCAGTCATTCATGAGATTTGCCGCGGCTGCCTGATCGCCGATGTGCCCGCCGTGGTCGGCTCGCTGGACATCGTGATGGGGGAGATTGACCGGTAAACCATGCCTGAAAATTTTCGTCGGCCCGCCTTCGATGACGTCCGATTCAAATGCACAACCATCCGACCGATAACTCGGGCAAATCACGAATCCTGACCCTTGCCACCCATTGGGCCATGTGCGATATTCCTCACTCTCCCGGCGATGATCGTGAGCCCCTTGGCCGCGACGGCTGCATTTCCATTGGTGTCAATTTCCGGGACATGGCGTCACGTTTGAGCTTACAGGGAATACCACCCCTTGGCTGAATACTTCGTCCAATCCGGTTGGCCTGTCTGGCTAGCGTACCCACTGGTCGCATTGATTCACTGCGCCTTGCTACTGCAGGTGGTGGCGGTGGGCGCGTTGCTTTTCATTTGGATGGAACGCAAGATTTCCGGACGGATTCAAGACCGCCTCGGTCCGACGCGGGTGGGGGGCAAATTCGGCTGGCTGCAAACGCTGGCCGATGGCCTCAAGCTGATCACCAAGGAAGACACCATGCCGGGAGACGCGGACGGCATGCTCTTCCGCTTGGCTCCTTACCTCAGCTTGGTCGCTTCCTTGTCCGCCTACATGGCGTTGCCCTTCGCGCTGGGCTGGTCGGCGATTCATCTCAACGTGGCCGCGTTCTTCATTCTGGCGGTCTTGGGCATGGAAGTATTTGGCGTGATCTTGGCTGGATACGCCTCCGGATCGAAATGGTCGCTCTTCGGCGGCATGCGGGAAGCCGCGCAAGTGGTCAGCTACGAAGTTCCGCTAGGGCTTTGCGTGGCCGTGCCCGTCTTCGTGACGGGCACGATGGATTTGCACACCATCGCCGAGATGCAAGCCGGGCTCTTCACGAATTGGCTCATCTTTCACGACCCCTTTACCTTCATCACCTTTTGGGTGTTCTTCACCTGTGCCATGGCCAGCGTGAACCGCGCGCCGTTCGACCTGGCGGAAGCGGAAAGCGAGCTGGTCGCCGGTTTTCACACGGAATACTCTGGGCTTCGTTGGAGCCTGTTCTTCATGGCCGAATATGGCTCGATGTTCGTGGTCAGCGCGTTGGCCGTGCTCCTCTTTTTCGGTGGCTGGAACGGACCCATCCCCGTGATGCACCTGCTGGGCATCGCCTACGAACCTGGCGAGGCATTCCGGCTCACCGGTTATATCGCCAACTTGCTGGGCATGACGAACTTCATCATCAAGTGCGTGATTGGCGTGACGGTGATGATGTGGGTCCGCTGGACGCTCCCCCGCCTCCGCATCGACCAGGTCATGACCATGTGCTTGAAGTATTGCATTCCCATTGTTTCGTTCACCTTCATCGCCGCCATGCTTTGGACGCAAGCTGGATGGGTGACGGGGCTCGACGTCGGCGCGGCCGTGAGTCAATTTGCCGGCGACCGGTTGCCGGCACGCCCATTGGCGACGGTCCGCGAGGGCTGGCTGGTGGAAGCGGCGGCTTTGGAGGCGATGGAATCCACGGATCCGGAAGAAACTGACGAGCAAGGTGAGCCCGATCCGGAAGAGACGGAAGTCTCCCACAACGATGTTCCCGCGGTCCTTGATGAACGGCACGCCGCCGAAACTTAACGAATAGTTCTCATGAATTGGCATTCCTTTTTCTTCTTGCTGTTCTCGCTCGTCTGCTGTGGTTTCGCCATCGCCGTGGTGGCCACCAGCAACGTGGTGCGGATGGCCTTTTATTTGGTGATCTCGCTGTCCGCCACCGCTGGCCTGTTTTTTCTAGCCGGAGCGGATTTCGTGGGCGCCATGCAGCTCATGATCTACGTGGGCGGTACGCTCGTACTTTTGATCTTTGGCGTGATGCTCACGGCCCAGCGGGCCTTTGTCTCCATGCGGACAGCCGGGGGTGAGTGGATTTTGGCCGCCATCGTGGGCTCCGTGTTTCTGATGATTCTGGTGCAAGCGGCGTTTCGCGTGGAGAGTTGGACATCTCCGACCACCGCCGAGGTTCCGCTCGAAGAACAAGTCACCGCCACGCGGCTGGGCATGGGCTTCTTGGGATTGCGCGTGGACGGCGACGCGGAAGCGGATGCCTCCACTCAAACCGCGATGACCGGTTACCTGCTGCCGTTCGAAATCATCTCCATCCATCTGTTGGTCGTGTTGGTGGGAGCGGCCTATTTGGCACGTCCCAAACGCCGCGCCCGCCAGGAGGCGAGCTAGCCCATGAACTTGCTAACCGAACCGGTGGGCCTCACGCATTATTTGGTGGTGGGCGCGGTGATGTTCGTGACCGGCGCCGTCTGCATGGCCACCAAGCGGAACGCGCTCGGCGTGTTGATGGGGATTGAGCTCGTGCTCAATGGGGCCAACCTCAATTTCGTCGCGTTCAGTAGTCCTTATTTGCGCGGTTCCTCCGTGTTCTTGGGGCTCGATGGCCAGCTTATCGCACTGTTCGTGATCGTCTTGGCGGCCGCGGAGGCGGCCGTGGCTTTGGCCATCACGCTCAACTTTTACAACAATCACGCGACCGTGGACGTCGACGAGGCGGATAGGTTGAAAGGCTAATGAATCCGGAATCCGTCCTACCCGCGCTATTAGGCTTGGCTTGGCTGCTGCCTTTGGCATCTTTTGCCATCATCGTCCTGCTCGGACGGCGGTTGGGCAAGGAAGGTGTGTTGGCTAGCTATGTCGCCACTTCGGCCATCTTGAGTGGTTTCGTTCTCTCCGCGATCGCCATGCTGGTGTGGCTCGGTTCGGCGCCCGCGCCCGAAGAGCACCACGAAGATGAATCCCACGCCAGTTCCACGGTCGATGCACCACTGGTCGTCCGGGCTCAGGATGCTGGCGAGGAACATGCCGCGCCAGTGGACGCCGAACATGACGACCATGCGGCCGAACACGGCGAAGAAGATCACCACGCCGGCCATCACGCGGAACCCCCTCGCTCCTACAGCGGAGATTGGTACCTGCTGGGTGAGTTCGGTGACCTGCGAATTTCCATCGGCTACTACGTGGACGCGCTCACGGTGACCATGTTCTGCATGGTGACGTTCATTGCCACCTGCATCCACTTCTACGCCGTCGGCTACATGCACGACGAACTCCACGACGTGGATGACCATGAAGTCACGCTCGAAGACGGCGGCCACCTGCATCGGCGGGGCCGCTTTCATCGCTTCTTTCAATATCTGTCCCTGTTCTGCTTCAGCATGCTGGGGATCGTCATCGCGGGCAACATCGCGATGGTGTTCGTGTTTTGGGAGTTGGTGGGCGTCTGCTCTTACTTCCTGATTGGCTTTTATTTTGAGCGCCACAGCGCGTCCTGCGCCGCCAACAAAGCGTTCATCGTGAACCGTGTGGGCGACTTCGGCATGATCATCGGCCTCATGGCTTTGTGGGGCAGTTTGGGAACCTTCAGCTTCGGTGATTGGACCGACAGCGAGGGTAATCAGCAGGCCGGCATCTTCAGCCAGGTACGGCCCGAGGAGAATGAATACCAACTACGCACTCCCGATGGCATGGTACGTGCCGCTGCCTCGGAAGAAGTCGCTCAAATTGTGGCAGAAACGGGCGATCTCGAAGCATCGGAAACCGCCATCGCCGAACAAATTCCCGAGTGGCGCGACGGACCCGAGCATTATGGCTATGCCTTGCTCGTCATCGCGGGCCTGGGGATTTTCTGCGGCTGCGTGGGCAAAAGTGCCCAATTCCCGTTGCATGTGTGGCTGCCCGACGCTATGGAAGGCCCCACGCCGGTCTCGGCACTGGTACACTCCGCCACGATGGTCGCGGCAGGCGTTTATTTGGTGGGCCGCTTTTTTCCGGTCTTCACGCCCGAGGTGTTGCTGGCCATCGCCTACATCGGAGCCATTACACTGTTCATCGCGGCCACCATTGCCATCGTGGCCACGGATATCAAGCGGGTACTCGCCTATTCCACGGTCAGCCAGTTGGGCTACATGATGTTGGCGCTGGGGATTGGCGGATGGGTGGCGGGAATGTTCCACCTGATCACGCACGCCTTCTTCAAGAGCCTGCTCTTCATGGGCTCCGGTTCGGTGATCCATGCTTGTCATACCAACGAAATGACCAAAATGGGCGGCCTGCGGCATAAGATGCCCTGGACGGCTTACACGATGCTCGTCGGCTGCCTGGCGATTATCGGAGCGGGCATTCCCTTCGTGATCGGCTTTAGTGGTTACTATTCGAAGGACGCGATCATTGAGCAGGCCCTAAGCTTCACGAATGAGAACCCGGCGCACCGTATCCTGTTCCTCGCGGCGGCGGGTGGCGCGGCGATCACGGCGTTTTACATGTTCCGCCTGTGGTTCATGACCTTCGCCGGTCCGCCTCGCGATGAGCGCGTGTATGAACACGCGCACGAATCGCCCAAGGTGATGTATCTCCCCTTGGTGGTGCTTTCGGTATTTGCGATTGGTGTCGGCTGGCAGCTTCCTGGTTTGCCGAGTTTGGCGGGGAACACGGGACTTCTGGAGCAGGCCCGCCCGGCTGGAACGCTAGCCAACGTGGAAGGTGGTGCGTGGCTCCCGGAACTGACCATCCCCGACGAGCACCTTAGCCATGTCAAGGAGATCAAAATCCCGGCCACGTTGATCGCCTTCTCCACGGCACTCGGTGGGGTGTTCTTCGCGGCGGTGTTCTACGGCTGGCGATTGCTCGATCCGGAGGACGCACGGCGTCAATTCTTTCCCGTCCACCGCTTCCTGCTGCACAAGTGGTGGTTCGATGAACTTTACGAGATCATTTTCATCCGGCCCGCGCATGTGGTGGCGCGGCTAGCGGCCGGCGTGGATAAGAATGCGTTTGACCGTTTGATCGACGGCACGGCGACCTTCGTGCGTGGCGTTTCCGACCAGGTGGACCGCTCCATCGACCGGCCCGTGGTCGACGGCTTGGCCAACAAACTGGCTCAATGGACCTACAGCTTGGGACTCGGACTTCGGGTCGCTCAAACTGGAAGTATTCGTCAATATGTGATGTTTATCGTCGTCGGGACGGCGGCGTTGTTTTTGTTAGTCTCCTTTTTTTGGAATCCCACCTGGGCCGGGAATTAGCCGTCCAGGGGCGGCTTCGATAGGGCCGCGGCGCGGGACCGTAACCGCCATGACAGCCACATCGGCTGGCGTTTGTATCGGGAAGTGGGTGACATGAGTCCGCTGTTTTTGCTGTCGTTCGTGATCTTCGCTCCAGCCGTGGGCGCTCTCTTGCTGGCCTTCTTCCCCAAGGAGAAGGGGGATGCCATCAAGATCTTCACGCTCCTGGTCACGCTGGTCACCTTCCTGGCCACGCTCTACATGGCCCTGCCGGCCGATGGCGATGCGGAAAGTGGCAAATTCTCCTTCGCCGAGGAAAACGTCGCCGAAATCCAAAACGTGGTTTCACTCCCCTGGATCGATACGACCGCTTTCCGCATGGATTACCTGCTGGGCGTGGATGGCGTGAGTTTTCCACTCGTGCTGCTCACCACCTTCATCTCCCTCCTCTCCATGGGAGCCAGTTGGAACATCGAAAAGCACGTGAAGGCATACTGCATCCTCTTTCTCCTCTTGGAGACGGGCATCCTTGGCGTGTTTCTCTCGCTGGACTTGTTCCTGTTTTATGTCTTCTGGGAAGTCATGCTGCTACCGATGTACTTTCTCATCGGCATCTGGGGCGGGCCGCGCCGTGAATACGCCGCGATCAAGTTTTTCTTGTACACGCTGGTCGGCGGGGTGATGATGCTCATCGCCGTGCTCATGCTCTATTTCGCCAGCGATATCCGCGAACTGACGCCGGACCAACTGGCCGCCGCCCAAGTCGAACTGCCGGAGCAGGAAACCGACTCTCCCGTGCATACGTTTAACATCTTGGCCTTGCAGCAGCTCGGACAGCATACCGGGCAATTCAGCCACGAACTGCTGGCCGGGAAATCACTGCAATGGTGGGCCTTTTTGTTGCTCTTTTTGGGCTTCGTGATCAAGGTCCCCTCCGTGCCGGTGCATACCTGGCTCCCCGATGCCCACGTGGAAGCCCCCACGCCGATCTCCATGATCCTGGCCGGCGTGCTCTTGAAGCTGGGCGGCTATGGAATCATTCGCCTCTGCTATCCCATCTGTCCGGAAGCCGGATATCAGTTGGCTTGGTTCGTATGCCTGTTGGGGGTGGTGAGCATGGTCTACGGTGCCTTTGCGGCACTGGCCCAAAAAGATTTCAAACGCCTCGTGGCGTATAGCTCGGTGAGCCACATGGGCTACGTCGTGCTCGGTATGGGCGTCTGGAGTGCCACGGCTGGCAACCTCTACGATGCGGACGCCTGGAAGATGGGTATGAACGGTGCCATGTTCCAGATGATTGCCCACGGAATCAGCTCGGCGGGCATGTTCTTCATGGTGGGCATCGTCTATGACCGCGTGCATCACCGTAACCTGGACGAGTTCGGCGGACTGTTTGGCCGCATGCCGGTCTTCAGCGGCATCGCGGTGGGCATTTTCTTCGCTGGCATGGGCTTACCCGGCCTCTGCGGTTTCATTGGCGAAGTCTTCGTCACGCTCTCCGTGTGGACTTACAGCAAAGCGCTCGCGGTGATTACGGCTTCGGTGGTCATACTCACGGCTGCCTACATTTTGTGGACCTTGCAGCGGGTCTATTTGGGACCGGCTTACAAAGGTCCGCATGGCGAGGCTTTAACGCCGATCACCCCGCGTGAACTGGCGATCGCCGCGCCACTGTTGGCCATGGCCATCGTCTTCGGCGTGTATCCCATGGCCGTGTTCAACTACATGGCACCGGCGGTCAACCGCACGGTGGACGACATGGCGGCATGGGCCCAACGCACCCAAGCCGGGGCACCCGCTCCAGAGACGGCTAATATCACGCCGCCCGTTTCGCTCGCCGCCATGGAAACCCCGTCACTCCGTGATACCGATCAAAATATGCAAGACTGATGCCGCCTGGGGAACATCAGTGGACGCGAACCAACGCAAAGGCCAGCCAACGTGAACCTGTTCGAACAGCTTGACGCCTACCTTCACGACACGCTGCACGTGAGCCTGCCCGCGTTCGGACCGGAATTGGCCATCTGCGCCACGATCTTGCTGATGCTGGTCATCCGCGTGTTGCCGGGCGGCAACCGTTTCGATTCTTTCTACGTCGCGCTGGTGGGCATGGGCGTGGCCTTGTGGTGGGCCGCGCCTTGGGACGCGCACACGGTGGCGCGGCAAGAGATTTTTACCGGGCTGCTCGTGTATGATCCTTGGACCGCCTACTTCCGCGGCTTCCTCGCCACGTTCGCGCTTTTGTTTCTGATATTCTGCAAAATTTCGGGCATCGTGGATCGGGAAGACAGCCCCGATTTTTACACTTTGGTCCTGGGCGGCCTACTGGGCATGTGCCTGATGGCTGCTTCCAATCATTTGCTCATGGTGTTCCTCGGCGTGGAGATGGCGAGCGTGCCGTCTTATGTACTGGCGGGGATCATCAAATCCCGCCGAGATAGCAGCGAGGCCGCGCTGAAATACGCCGTGTATGGTGCCGGGACCGCCGGGATCATGCTCTACGGCATTAGCCTGTTAGGCGGCCTGTTGGGCTCGGTGCATCTGCCCACGATGGCCCACCGCCTGGCGGAACTGCTCATGGCCGCCGAAAATTCGGGGGGTGATTTGGCGCAAGGCGAGTTGCTCGTACTCGCGCTCGGCGGATTAATGTTGGCGGTGGGTTTGGCCTTCAAGCTCTCCGCCGTGCCCTTCCATTTTTGGTGCCCGGACGTGTTCGAAGGCGCCACGGCGGAAGTGAATGCCTTCTTGTCCGTCGCCTCCAAAGCGGCGGCACTCGCATTGCTGGTCCGTGTTGCGTTCGGGATGACCTCGATCCCCACGCCCGCCGTGGAAGTGGAACCTCCCGTGGAAGTGGCCGGTTTCTTCGCCGTTGCCGATGAACCGGTGGAAGGAGAATCTCCCAGCGATGTATCCGCATCGACGGCAGAGGCCGAAACGCCGCCGAGTCTCGAAACCTTGTCACCAGAGGAAGCGTCCTCCGCATTGGCACCAGCCCGGACTTACGTGGCGGGACTCATCGCACTGCTCGCGGCCATCACCTGCACCTTCGGAAATTTGGCCGCCTATGGGCAGACGAATATTAAACGCCTACTCGCCTATTCCACAATCGCCCACGCGGGTTATATGATGATGCCCGCCGCCGCCGCAGTCGTGCTTATCGGGCGGGATCCCGTGAATGCCCAACAGGCTGTCGCTTCGATCGCTACCTACGTGGGGATTTATCTCTTCATGAACTTGGGGGCATTCGCGGTCATCGCTTTTCTGCGAAATACCATGGGGAGCGAGGAGATTGCCGACTACGCCGGCCTTGTCAGGAAATCGCCCGGTGTCGTGGTCTGCTTCGCCTTGATTCTTTTCAGTCTCGTGGGACTGCCGCCGTTGGCAGGATTCTTGGCGAAGTTCGAGGCATTCGCCGCGCTGGCCAACGCGGAAATGTGGACGCTCTTGGCGATTGGCGGATTGAATACGGTGATCAGCCTGTTTTACTATCTGCGCGTCGTCAAGGTCATGGCCATGTCTCCGGAGCCGGACCATCGCGCTCCCTTCCGCTTTTCGCTGGTATCCGTGCCTGGGGCGTACGTCGTCGCCATGACGCTGCCGTTGGTGGTGCTGATTTTGGGTTGGGACACGCTGCAACGCCTGACGTTGACCGCCGCTTCCCGGTTGTTGTCATGAACGGTTTGGCTCAAACATGCATTCTCCGCATCCGTCGCGTGAAATCCCTATGAAACAAGCCGCCGCCAACGAATGCCTGGCACGGGTTTGGGCCGTTGCCCACCAATCCTTCGTCCTCTATCTGGACACCGTGCTGCAATCTCCCGTGGATGCTTCCCAAGAGAGACCGCTGGCCGAGTTTATCCGGCCCTTGGCCTCGGAACAGCGGGAGTTGCTCTCCCGCCTTGGCGACTTGTTCCACGATCGGGAAATTCCCCGCTATTCGCAAGGCTTCCCTTTGGCCTACACCGCGACGAACGATCTATCGCACACGTTCTTGCTCAAGGAGCTGATCCGTTGCCAACAGCGTGACCTCGCGGAATTGGAAGATTGCGAGCGGCGGATCTCCGGGGATCCAGATGCCCAGGAGCTCGTCGAAGCGGTACGGCAAGCCGCTCAGCGGCACTTGCAGGCCATGCAAGAATTCCAACGGAAATAGGGGCCATTCCTCGGCGGCGCTGATGATGCATGCCCCTTCGGCGCTCGGGTGCGTTTCGCATTGAATGTCTGAGGGAATCGTTCCGATGGATCTGTTCGATACCCATGCTCATCTGGACCAGGAAGAATTTTCCCAGGACTTGGCCGACGTGCTCGACCGGGCACGCCAGGCAGGCGTGAACCGTATCGTGGCGGTAGGAACCACCGCCGATTCCAGCGAAGCGACTTGCCGCTTGGCCCAAACTCATGCTGGCGTGTACGCCGCCGTCGGCATCCAGCCCAATTACTGCGCGGAGGCCGCCGAACAAGAATGGAGCCGCGTGGAGGCCTTGGTGGACCAGCCTCGCGTGGTGGCGATTGGTGAAAGCGGGCTGGACCGGCACTGGGATTTCACGCCATTCCCCCTGCAACAGGACTACTTCGACCGGCATCTCCGCCTGAGCCAAACCCGCCGCCTGCCGATCATCATTCACACGCGGGAAAGCGATGCCGAGGTGTTGGAGATGCTCCACACGGCAAGCCGGCGTGGCCCTGTGCGGGGCATCATGCACTCCTTCACCGGCACTTCCGAAACGGCCGCCGAATGCGTCGCGCTGGGATTGCATATCAGCTTCGCCGGGATGGTCACCTTCAAAAAATCGGATGCATTACGGGAAGTTGCGGCAACCATTCCTGATGAGCGGCTGCTGATCGAAACGGATAGCCCCTATTTGTCTCCACATCCATTGCGCGGCAAACGCAACGAGCCGGCGCGGGTGGAGCATACGGCCCGTTGCCTGGCGGAGGTCCGAGGCATCACCGTGAAAGAGTTGGCGGCCCAGACCGCGAAAAATGCCCGACAGCTTTTCGCGGTCGATTAGACCGCGTCTCGGATCAGTGTAACGGCGTTTTCGCTGTTCGGACTCGTCATTCACAGCGTGGGAAACGCCACGGCCCATGCGACGCCCGCTAACGAGCCAGTTCCAGCGTGCTCCACAGGCTGGGGTCTTCACGAAAGGGGAATTCACTGCTCACCGTGAAGGTCTGTTCTCCCAGTTCGCGGTCTTGCACCACGCAGGCGAAACCGAGCTTGGGATTGTCGTTCGGCTCGAATCCGGTCAACGCTTCGCTCTTCACGCAGACGGAGAGCAGGTAACCGTCCGCCTGAAGCTGGCTCGCAGTGGCCAGCTCCTTGGGCCGGACGGGCCGGGCATTTTCGCGTGCCCGATCGATGAGCAATTGGTCCGCGAGCGGTTCCACTTCGCCGCGTCCACCTCCGGCGGGCAGGAAGGCGAACCGGTGGCAAAACCGGGTCGCGCGGTGGATGTTCCGCGCGTCCCGCGTGTCGATCCACAGGTGCAGCCCGTCGCTGGCGTCCAGGCGGCTTTCCCGGCACCAAGGAGCTTGCCGCTTGCCGGTGACCTGCACTTGGAAAAAAAGTCCCCGCGGATTCCAAGCAGCTTTGACTTTGGCGAAGGAGGGCCGCCCTTCCAAGGCGTGGAGTTCGGGCACGAGGTAACTGTCATCGAGTTGGATGCCTTGGGCCGTCCAGCGGGCGGTCGTCCGCCGGCAGGAGACGGAGAAACGGAACAAGAACCGTGTGGGAAGAAAAGTGGAGGACATTTACTTATCGAGCCCGTGTCACGAAGTGAACTCTCGTCTGGCCGAGCTATGGATTGGGACCGACGTGGCTCATACGCAGGACGCCCGAGATCACGACGATGGCCAGCATCAACAGTAAATTGATTGTCAGCCAGCGCGGGGCATTTTCACGGAACTTGGCCGTGCCGGGGCTTTTCCCCGCCAAAGCACTGGCGAAAAAGAAGACCGCGATCGCCAGCAGGAATTTGATGCCGAACAGCGGGTGATAATAGGAAGGCAACTCGCCCACGGGCGGTTTGAACATTTGCAGCGTCGTGATCAGATTGTACAGCCCGCTGGCAATGAGAAAGGCAATGGCCAAGCCGACGAACCGCGCCCATCGCTTCCGCAGCACCTCACGAAAAGCGTCCCGGCTCTGCTCGGGGAGTTCCGCCAGCGCGGGGAAGAGCACAAGACGCTGATAAATGGTCCCGCCGACCGCCGTGATGGCGGCCAAGATATGTGCCCATCGCGACAGAAGCCCCAGAAATTCAAGCAGCATTCCGTATCTCCAAGTTTCAATCTATCCGTAAAGCGATCCGTCCCATTGGAGTAATATAGAAGCCGGCGTTCACTCGGCTACAGAGTCATCGCCAGATTCAGGCAATTCACGCGCCAGCCGCCGCGCGAGTTCCAAGGATTGATCCCGAGTCGTCGCGTGCCCGTCTAATTGTGCATCCCGCAGGCGATTCAGCAAGCCGGTGTACTGGGGGCCTGGGGGAATCCCGAGGTCACGTAGATCCTTCCCCGAGATGAATGGCGGCGGGTCGAGCCGTTCAGCCGGCCAGGCCAAACGGGAACGGCAGAAATCCAAGTCCTCCCTGTCCAGACCATCCTCGGCGGCGACTGCTTCATGCAAAGAGAGCAAATCCTCGATCCCGGGATGGATCAAGATTCGCTGCAAAAGGGGCCATGGTGCTTGCCGCGCGCCAAATAACGCTCCTCGGTGCTCCGCGAGCCAGACCACCTGCCGAATCTCTTGCCGGGAAAGTTTCCACCGCTCCGCGATGTCGATCGACTTTTCCACTTCAACCGAGGACAGCAGCGTGGCCAGCGCCAACGGCAGCGTGGGAGAATGCAAATGTTCCAGCAGCTTTCCTGCCCGCTGCCAGCTGGCTAGTTCTTCCAACTCGGAAGCGGTGTAGAGTTCGGTCAAAACGGCGCGGAGCAGCCCGCTTTCATGCAGCAGTCGAATGGCCAGCGAGCGGCGCGGTCCGGTAAGCATGCGGCGCATCTCTTGCACGATGCGCTCGATGCTGATCATCGAGATGCCCTTCGCCTCCGTTTGGATAGCCGCAAAAGTTGCCGGCTCGATTTGGAAACCGAACGTGGCGGCAAACCGCGCCGCGCGGAGCATCCGCAGCCGGTCTTCGTGCAATCGCTGCCGAGGGTCCCCGACGGCCCGCACGATGCCCTGCCTTAAATCTTCCTGGCCTCCCACGTAATCGATAATTTGATCCGTCAGCGGGTCGCGGAATAGCGCGTTGATGGTGAAGTCACGCCGCTGGGCATCTTTCTCGGGCGTGCTAAACACGACACCGGTGGGGTGCCGGCCATCCTGATATGGGAGGTCCTCGCGAAAGGTGGCCACTTCGACTTGCCCCGCCGCCTTGGGACCCAACACGGTGATCACGCCGAAGGCAGCTCCCACGGGCACGGTACGGCGGCGACCGAACACCTCCCGAATCCGCTCCGGCGTGGCGTCGGTGGCCACGTCATAATCCTTGGGAACGATCCCCAACAGTTCGTCACGCACGCAGCCGCCCGCGAACAGGGCCTGGTGCCCCGCGTCGCGAAGTTTCTCCACCACCTCGATGGCGAAGCGGCGTTGACGGTCAGGGGAAAGGTTCATGTCGCGTTACTTCACACGGTGGGATCGCGAGCAGGAACAACATCGGCGGCGGACACGTACGATGGACTCAGTGATGGGGAGCGTCCCGCGCCAGCCGATCGATGGCTGTTTCCCATTTCTGGGCCAACTGTTGCTCCTCGTCCGGCGTGAATTGCACGCGGAACTCCACGCCTGGGTGCAAGAATACCAGCCACATGCCCTCAACCGAAGTCCGCAGAATCCGCTCCACCGCTTGCCGATAGAGATACATTTGCAGCCGATAAGGTTCTGCTGCCTGCGGGACGCCGCCCGTGGACGTCCGCGTCGTCTTGTAGTCCACGACATGCCAAGTGCCGGCTGCCGTGCGGTAAAGGCCGTCAATCACGCCCCGCACGATGCACTTCGTTTCCGTCTCCTCTCGCGGCGGCCAGGCAAAATAGAATTCCAATTCCCGCCGCAAGGTTGCCGCGTCCTGCATCCGTGCAAAACATTCCATGGACTGAAATCGCGAGACCAGTTTGCACGCTTCGGTGATCAATTCGTCGTCGTCCAGGGCCAACCGCTGTGCATGTCGGAATGCCAGGGAGCGCAGGTCGTTTTCTCCTAGCGGAGACATCGGCAAGTCCGCCAGGACGGCATGCACCAGCGTCCCGCGCTGCTGCGCTTCCGTGGAAGCAATTTCCGCACCTTCCGTTTCCAAGCGTGGGGAGTCAGCGGCCGGTTCCAACAAGCCGGATACACGGGAGAAAGAAACCACGGGCAGGTTCGTCCGCATAGCGGCCACCGGAAGTAGCGACGCGGGTAGCGGCAGGTTTTCGCCGACGGCACGTGCCTTCGCACGGGCCAGCAGAGATGGGATATCCGCTTGTGTTTCGGATTTCCCGCGCGGTGGCTTGAGCTGCGGTGGTTCCAGGCTGACGCGAATCTGGGGTACTTCGTCCTCGTCAGGCAGGGGTGGACGGAATTCTCCGGTGCGCCAATCGCACCGCTCGGCCAAATACCGCATGGCTTCGCTCTTGAACGGTTCTTCTCCCTGGGAGAACAGGCTGCCCGAAAGGATGAGGTAATCGGCGGCCCGGGTCGTGGCCACGTACAACAGCCGCCGGGCTTCTTCCCGCTCCTGATATTTTTCCACGAGGCGATACATCGCCTTGGGGGAACTCCCCTCCGGCGCATCCTCCAGCGTGAACAAGGGTCCCAATTTTGGGTCGTACGGGCGGGACATTCTGCCTTGGTGTGGTGCCCGGTTTAGATCGGGGACGACGACGATTGGAAACTCCAGCCCCTTCGCTTGATGAATCGTCATCAATCGCACGACGTCGAGATGTTCGCCGTGCGTGGCGGCCAAGGCTTCGCGGGGAGGGCCCGCCACCAACTCCGCCAGCCTGGCGACGAAGTCGGACAAGGCGAACATGCCGCCGCGGTCGAAGTCCCGTGCCTGGTCGACGAGCTTTTGCAGGTTGGCAAGCTTACGTTCACCGAGAAATTCGCCCAGGAGAATCGCGTCGTAGCCGGTATCGGCCATGATCCGTTGTAACAGCGCGGCCACCGGCAGGCGGTCCTTTCCCCGCTCCCAAGCCCGCAGCGTACAGGAGGCGAACTCCACGCGGCGGCGTTCCTCGGGCGCGATATGTTCCGGCAGATGGCAGGCCAGCAGCCCTCCCCGCAGGCCATCTTCGTGCTGCGCCAGCCACATCAGCGATTCATCGGCCAAGGAAAAAAAGGGGCTCCGCAGCGTACCGGCGAGACTAGCCGTGTCGTGCGGATCATCGATGGCCCGCAACACATTCAGCACGTCGAAGATTTCCTGCTGAGCGTAGAAGGCGTGCCCGCCTACCAAGTAATAATCGAGCGAGTAGCGTTGGAGGGCTTCTTCGTAGAGTTGCACGTCCGACAGTCCGCGAAAGAGAATCGCGATGTCTCCCTGACGTGAGGCGCGGGCGGCGGGGGGGCCCGCTTGGGCCGCCGCTTCGTCCCAGACGATCGGCTCGCCCGCGTCGAGCAATTCTCGCAATCGTCGGGCGATCCAGTCGGCTTCGCGGTCACGGGCCTGAGCCGCCGCGCCGGCCACACCACTCCGCTGCTCGGAGAGATTCCAACAGAATTCGACCGCCGGTTCCGGCGAAACCTGCGGGCGATGCGGCACCAGCGGTTGTTCGCCACCGCTGAAGGCATCCTGAAACAGGGCATTGACGAACTGCAATATCGTCGGCTGGCTGCGGAAATTGCGAGCTAGCGGCAACTGTCCGGCTTCCGGCATCTCGGCCGCCAGTTCTCGGAATACGTCGGGCCGCGCGCCGCGAAAGCGGTAGATCGACTGCTTTGTGTCTCCCACGAAGAACAGCTTGCCTCCGTGCAAGTCGGAGCCGCAGAGTGCCCGGATCAACTCCACTTGCAGTGGATCAGTGTCCTGGAATTCGTCCACCAACAGCCAGCGGATATTGCCGCGGATCCTCTGTTGCAGCCGCTCGTGGCGGGGATCGGTCAGCAACGTATGGGCCCGCCGCATCAAGTCCTCGAAATCGAGCGCGCTTCGGTCCTGCTTGGCCTGATCGTACGCTTGCACTACCTCGCGGACCTTGGACATCAGCCTCAAGGCATGCCCGGCGACACGTTCCGCCGATTCGGGGTCAAGCTGAATTTTGGGGGAGACCTCGTCAATACCTGCCCGCAATTTGGTCAGGGCATCTTTGAGCGCGAGATATAGATCCTCGTCGCCGACCGTTTTTTTGTTCAGCCGGCCACGCACGATGGTCGCTTCACGTAGCTTGGGAAGCGCTTCGAGGCCGATGTCTCCCTGTTCCAAACGGGGGAGCAATTCCAACAGGTTATCCCGATATTCAACAAAGGCCGGCGGCGCGGGATCCAAATTCCCCACCAGCGAAAACAGCTCGCGCACCACGGGTTGCTCGCTTAGTTCCCGCAATGCCAGCGGCAGGGCAATATCCTGTTGGAACGCCAGCCACTTCCGCACGACCTCCTGGACGGATAGCTCCTCCCAAGCACGAAAGTCGATCACTTCACGCATCCGCGAAAGGTTCAGCACCAATTCACGCAGCGTGGAGAATTTGAACTCCACCAGCAGATCCAGCCAGCCGGCGTCTTGGCTTTCCAGCCCTTCCCGCAGTACATCGTCCAGCACGGTCTGCCGCAACGTATGCGCCTGAATTTCTTCCAGCACTTGAAAATGCGGATCCAATTCCGCTTCCACCGCATGGGCTCGCAGCAGGGAGCCGCAGAATCCATGGAAAGTCGAGACGCGGGCCTGTTCGATTTGCCGCAACAGCGTTCGCCAATGTTGGCTTGCCTCGGGCGAGGCGTCCCGCAGCCGTGCATGGCATTGCCGGCGGATGCGTTCCCGCATTTCCCGTGCAGCCTTGTCGGTGAAGCTGATGGCCACAATTTGGCTGAGAGAGGTTGCCGGTCCGCCGCCCGGCTCCAGATGCGCGAGAAACCTTTCGGTGAGCACCAGCGTCTTTCCACAGCCGGCGCCCGCCGAGAGGGCCACGGAGACTCCCTGGGCGAAGACGGCCGCGTGCTGTTCCGGCGTCAATCGGCCTGAGGCGGGGGTGGTTCCCATGTCTTCTCCAGATTCCGCGTTTGCGCGACGCGGCAGACCGTGTGGAAAGGGCAATACGAAGTGCAATGCTCGTCCGCACTATGCATGGGGAATTGGCCCGCTTGGATGCCTTGCACGAGGCTGAAGATGCGGGACTTGATGTGCTCCTTGAGTTCGGGCCAGCTTCCCCAGGGCGCGGTCTCCGACTTTTTCGTCGGTTTGGCCGCGAAGTTGAAACCAGCGCTGTCGTGAAATCCCTTGTCCCGCACGAACCAGTAGGAACCGGCCAGTGGCTCCGGCTGTGTTTCCGCCTGCTCCTGCTCGCTCAGTATCAGTTCCTCTACGGCCAAGGCATAAAGTGGCAACTGTAGCCGGAATCCCCCTTCCATCTCCCGCTTGCCGTAGCCGGCATGGCTGCCGCTCTTGTAATCGACGATCGTGAACACCGGGCGGCCGTCCTTTTCCCCCAGGTCGATGCGGTCGATCCGCCCCACGACCTTGATCGTCCGCCCGGCTTCCATGAGTTCCAGCGGCTGTGCCGTGCCCGTGCCCCCGTGATCGCGCTCCCCGAAAGTAACTTCGAAGTACCTCGGCAGGGGAGGCTGATCGAGTTCGGGCCATTTCTGTTCGTATTTCCCGTGCTGCTCGAGGTACTTGGAGAACCAGCGTTCCACGAGCCGGCGGTCGATGTGCCGTTGTGCGGCTAGTAATGAATCCTCTCCTTCCCTGTCTCCGCCCACCGCCTGGGCTAAGGCCTCCGCGAAAATTTCCTGCCGGACGTTTTCATCACAATCCCCAGGAGAAACCGCTTCACCCTCCCTGGCATTGATGGCGGCGTGGAACCTGGCCAGCGCGGCATGTAGCACGGTGCCGGTCCGGGCGGGA
This sequence comes from Pirellulales bacterium, assembly GCA_028289405.1. Lineage (GTDB taxonomy): Bacteria > Planctomycetota > Planctomycetia > Pirellulales > JANQPP01 > JANQPP01. Next base: position 8,692 of record JANQPP010000147.1, on the reverse strand, counting down.
TCCAACGCAACTTGGGGTTCCAGGGATGGTTCCGCCCGCACGATCCGTTCCAGAAAGAAGCGGAAGGGACACATCGCATACCGTTCCAGTTGGACTGGGCTCCAATGATGGTCGTTTCCAAACCGGCCTTCTAAAAACGCCTGTGCCGCAGCGCTCTCCGCGATGCCTTCGAACAGGCCGTATGTGCCACGTTGCTGTCTCGACAGCGAGACCGCCAAGCCCCGTGCCACGTTTTCGGACAGCGGGGCGAAGTCGGAACAACTCCCTAGCGTGGCCATTAAGCGTTCGTCCCCTTCGAGCAATCGGGCAGCCGCTTGCAAGCGGACGTCGGCTGGTGTTTGCAGGGCCGTCGTGCGACTCACGGGCCGCAAATCCAGATCCTCGTCCTTTTTTAAGGGAACTCCCGCGAAGCAGCGTTCCACCTCCGTGAGATATGGGCTGGGGCTCAGGGCTTCGGCTTTGTCGTTCATCGCCGCGTAGCTGAGAAAGAGCTGACGCTGAGCGCGGGTGACGACCTCGTAGAAGAGCAACATTTCCTCATGCGAGGATTCGACCCGCTCCGTCAGTGGCACGCCGGCGCGGGCCAAGCGATCCAACTCCGCTTCGCTGAGCAGACGGTCCTCCCGCTGCGGCAGAGGAAACACGCGCTCATTCAAGCCGCCGACGAACAGGTAAGGAACCGAGAGTGTCCGCGCGCTCTCGGCGCTGAGCACACGGACTCGGCCCGCTTCCTCCTGTCGCGTGGAAACCGTTTCGTGATGCGCGATGTCCTCCAACAGCGGCAAGACTTCTTGGGCCGTGTAGCGGCGGTCCGCGATTTCCTCTGTCTCTCTCCACGCCTCCCCTGCGTGCAACAGAGCAAGGAAATGGGAAACTTGTTCCGCTTCCTGCTCAAACGCGGCGAGAGAATCACCCTCCTGGGCTATGCGGATCAGCCCAGACATGTCGGCCCATTCGGCCAGCCGCAGCCCCCATTCCCGCAATGTGGCTGCTTGACGCGCGGGTTGCTGCATCTCGGCCAGCCGGCGAAACAGCGGCCCGGCTCTAGCCGCATCGGCGGCCCAACGGAAGGCTTTTGCCCGGGAATCCTCCTCGTCGATTTTCTCGGGGGGATCGACGGACATCACATGATGTTCCGCGAGCGCTGCCACGCGCCGCAACAGACGGTTTTTGCCACGAGGAATTTGGAGAAACCGCACCAGCCGATGGGCCACATCGAGCGTTCCTTCCTCCGCGCACTCCGGCCAATCTGGCCGAAAATAGCTGCTACCCAATACGGAAAGAACACGGCGGAAGGGCCAATCCTCCGCTTCCAACCGCAGCAGCCCCAGCAAGGCCCGAATGGCGGGCACCTCCCCCAGCTTGGGTACGGCTTCCAAGGCAAAAGGGACTCCCAGCGATGGAAACGTTTCCCGTACCAGCGGCGCGACCTCCGCGAGCGAACGAAAGATGACGACGATCTCTTCCGGACGGACTTTGGGAGTCGATTGCAGGAGCTGTTTGATTCGCCGACCAATCCGTTCCACTTCTCCCGCCTGGTGCGGAGCCGCCAGGATCTCCACGCCTTGCGCCGACTCCGCAGGAATAGGCAGACCGGGATGCCGGAATAGCCGCTGCTCCAGTTCCCGCAGCGGCGGACATGCGGGCATCTTGGTGGGCGGAAGGAGTTCTTTCCGCAACTCCGGGTGCCGCCGCGCCAGTTCTGCCAGCGTGACCGCGGACTTGGCGAACAATTCCGCTCGCTCCGCCTGCGGTTCGTGAGGAAGTGTGATCCACATCTCCTGAGCACGCTGAGCGAGAATTTCCAAGATTTCGTGCTGGGTCCGCGTGAAGTCGGCGAAGCCATCGACCACGATCTCTTCGAAATGCGCGAACTCTCCCGCCTGCATGTCCCGCAAGCACGTTCGCGCCGACCAGAAGCGGCCTTCCGCGTCGTAGAGCTGATGCTGAGTCAGGACGGTTTGATAATCGTCATACAACCGGCCCAGTTCCTCGTCCCTTGCCGGAAAAGCGGAGCGAGGCACATGCCGCAGGAAATCCTCGGGCCAAATCTCCAGCCGCTTCAATTCGGTAACGAATTCACAAACCTGATCGAGGAAGCCGCGCGTGCCGGCGATCGGCGCGAAGTACGCCAACCGGCCAGTCGCTTGCGCCGACTCGATGATCGTGCCGAGGATTTGCCGCTTGCCGAGTCGGCTCACGGGCCGCACCGGCAGCCCGGAAACGGAAAGCACGGCTTGAGCGAATTGATCGAACGTGAAGATGCGGGGTTGAAAACATCCCGCAAGCGACAATGACCAGAGCCGCTGTTGTACTTCTCGCGCGCCGCGAAAATTGGGGGCCAGCCACAGATGGCTGTCGAGCGGCTTCTCGGCCAGAGCTTTGGCGTAGTGAGGCAAAAGACGCCCGGTTTTCCCGGAAGACGCCGGACCGAAGAGGGCCGTCACACGACCTGGCATGTCGACTCTGTGCGGAAAAGAGTGGTCTGCCCGCGACGTAGCTGCCACTCACGAGTGGTCGAGGACTCGGTGAGCTACCCGGCTCGCGGACAGGACCTCGTCGTTCGCGAGTGAGAAAGTGCCGAAGAGAGGACTTGAACCTCCACGGGGGTAACCCCCCACCAGAACCTGAATCTGGCGCGTCTGCCAATTCCGCCACTTCGGCTAATCTATGGTTCACCGAGGATTTTCGGCGAACTTCCATTCGGATAACCCCAGAACGAATCGGTTCCATTGGAGGTCGTCCGCGTGATCCATGAAGCGGTAGGCCATCTAGCTGACACCTTCTCACGCACCACGAAAAAACTATTTTATCAAGCGGCGTTCGACTCGCTACCCCGGTTGGGTTGCGATCTCCTCCTGCCGTAGCCGGAGACCTTGAAAGCAGCCTGACCAGACTGGCAATAGCTTTACCCGGCACCGAGGTCTTCGCTAAAGCGGGCATCACGCGTGATATCCGCGCCCCCTGAGGCTATTCGACGGGAACTTTGTTGCCGAAATGGTCCTTCAGGATCAGGATGACGAGATATCGGCAGCATGCCTGCTTGTTACTAATCTCCGCAGTCGCGGCAAGCGGTCCGGCCCGCGCGGGGCACGATCTGCATCAAATTGCCACGGCGGTCGAAATCAAAACGACAGCAGGCTTCGAGCGCCTGCCTGAGCAGCTTGCGGCCCCGCTGAACGCGGGACTTGGCCGCTGGAACCGACAGTTCTAGCCGCTTAGCCGTCTCCGCTTGTGTGAGCCCTTCGATCTCGACGAGTTGCACGGCTTCCCGATAAGTGAGAGGCAATTGGCGAATCATCTCTACCAGCCACGTCGCGGAGGGGCACCGCGATGGCCGTGAGTCTTCTTCTTGCGTGGAGGGCGGGTCCAACTCGCCGAGCGAGACTGCTTGGCCGGTTCTTTTCCGGAAGTGATCGTGAACCACGTTCCGCGCGATTTTGTAAACCCAGGCTGCCAGCCGTTCCGTGTCCTGGAGCCCGCGGAGATGCCGATGAACCCTTGCGAAGGTTTCTTGAACCAGATCGTCGGCGATATGCTCGTCTGGAACCCTGCGGCGGATGAACCGCCGCAGGTCCGTGCTCAATTGGGTCCAGACCGCATCGGTGGTGGGAAGTGAAGCCATTGGCGGATGATGATCCATTAAGAGCCTGGAGACAAAACATCCCGGCATTCGCGAAAATGAGTGTCCAGAGGCCGTGAAACGCCGATGGACGGAATTCAGCAAAGGTTTTGTCTGTCGGCTTTAAGCTGTCGTGGCCGATGAACAGCAGCCTTGGTTGGTACCGCCCGGGTCCAGAGAACGCATCTTCGCTGCGGTGAATCCACCGTGCCGGGTACTTTCCATGTTAGCAGGTGCCTCCGCGCAGCAGGCACTATCTGGCGAGCCATGAAGTGGAACGTCATCATCAATTACGAGATAAACCTCCCACTTGTTCCCATCTGGATCCGTGGCCCAAATCTTGTCCTGCACGGCGTGGCAACAGGAGACGCGCTCTTCCACCCGAGTGGAAATTCCAGCGCGGGCCAGCCGTTCGGCCACGGTTTGCATGGCTGCCGTCGATTGGACCTGAACGCCGAAATGGTCGGTAGGATTGTGGGGGCCCGTCTCGCCGCCAACTTCGTTCAGCGACAGATTCACAGGCGGCTCTGCCACTTCGAACTTGGCGTAACGGGGCCTCATTTTGGTCGGCTCTTGTCCGAACAGGGTTCGATAAAACGCCACCGCTGACCACAATTCCTTCACGGCCAGTCCCAGGTGGATACGGCTACGGGTGGCGAACTTCACGTTGGATTCCCGGGTCATGATGGTTCTCCCGTGTCCAGAGTTTTCAGCTGCCAATCAGCCTTTCCGAACATACAGACGGAGAATGGAGGCCGAGGATGCAAAAAACTTTCGAGCGCTTTAATTCGCGGTAAACTGAGACATCAGGGGCACGACTTTTAGATGGAGACGGATCCGATGACTCGAGGTTCTCTTAAGGCATCCGCGCTATTGTTTGGGGTGTTGTCGCTGGCAGTTCCCGCGACGGCTGCCGGGCAACAGTTCGAAATCCTTCCCGGCAGCAAATTCACGTTCCTACCATCCGGAGAAGGCCCTGGCATTCCTGGATGCAATCCCTCTGATTTCCAATGCGACTTTGGCCTCTCGGGGCAAATTGCCGTAGATCTTCAGGGGAATACGCTGACGTTCCCCGGCGCGGCGTTGGCGTTTTCCGGCAACGAAGCCGTACAAGACAATCCGCCCTTCAGCGCCGCGCTGGTGACGGCTGGCCGCGTGGAGGAATTACTCGCCGGATTCGAATTATCGTTCGCGGATCCAAGTGTTTACCGGCCCGTTCCCCACTTCTTCGAAACGCTCGAAGCGACGTTGACGGATGACGAATTGCGAATCACCGGCGGATTTGACCAGCGGCCGGTCGACGGCCACGGCTATTCGTTCGATCTGCGGGCGGTGGTGGTGCCCGAGCCGAGTACACTAGCGCTATTCGGCCTGGCCGCGCTTTTCCTGCTTTGGCACCCGTATTGCCGGCGGATTTGAGCCGCCGTGCGACACCAATATCGAAGAACCCACTTCGAATAGCCGGTAGGCCCGTCCTTGGATACTGGAGACGCGATGGTTTTGTTGGCCATGACGCAATTCTCATTCATGCTTGGTTGCGCCGCGTTTGCGATCTGTCTGGCCTTAATCGTGTACGCGGTGTTGCCGCTCAAAGCCCGAAATTGCGAGACCGCAGACATCGCTTGGCCATCGCTGCTTTTTTGTGGCTTGATAGAAAGCGTCGCCCTGTGGGTATGGCTAAACATTTCGTTGAGGTTGCTGGCGTGGGGATTTTGGATCGGAGACAACGATCATCCCTTCTACGGCTATGTGTGGCTTCTGGCCGCCGTGATCGCCGTTGCCGTCTCCGGAATTGTCTCGGCGCGGATTTATCGCGGTTCGGCGACTAGCCTTTATCGACGGATTCACTTCTGGGTACCGCTCGGCCTGCTCCTGGCTTTCGCTGTGGCGTGGGTCCATGAATCGACATATCGCATCGAAGCGTTCACCGCTGATGCGGCAGCCCAGAAGGTGTTTGCTCGTCTATCGAGGAACTTCGATGAGCCGGTTTCATTCCGCAAGGATGAAGGAGAGGCATTAGATGATTCCAGCCTACCCCGCTGCAAAACCTTTTTGATCATGGACACTCAAAGAACTCGTGCGGAATTCACCCTTTGCCCACATAAATGGTTCGGCTGGTAATACGCACGGTACGAGCGTTTCCAGACTGATAAAGAAAAACCGAGCCCTCGGGGCAATTAGTGTTCATGTCCGCCTTTCATCGGATCGTGCACATCACGTCCGTCGAAAAATAGCTAATGCGTGAAACCTCGTGTTCGCATGATCGCGCTGAAAATGTGAGATTAGGAACGGTCTATCCGATTCTACTGGGATGCACTTAGCCAAACGGTGTTGCTTTTCGGGGTCGCTTTCGGCGACAATTCATATGGCACGTTAGTTTTCCAGGCATAGCGAGATCCGCTTTAGGGGGATGGAACCTCGATGCGGTCCATGACGCCACCAGCTCGTCCAGGATTCCGTTCCGCGATCATGCGCGGAACACGGCTTTTTGTCGTGCTGGGGATACTCGCGGCAAGCCTGGCACTGGCATTCCTCGGCGTGCGTCATGTATTCCCAGAGTTCATCACCCAACGCTTGCGGCAGGAAGTTTCGTCCGCGGAAACGGCGCAGGCTTCGACCCTTCTGAGCCAGGCTGGGCAACTCGGCGACGCCGGCATTGAAATGCTCCTGGAAGCCTTGGATTCCCCGCGGATGGAAATCGCTCAAGCGTCCCGGCGAGTGCTATTGGATTTGGCCTACGGAAAAGGGACTTCACGCCGCGTGGACTCGCAACAGCAACTCCATGATCTCGCGAGGCTGATCGCTGAACGAACCGACCTTTTGGGACCTTACGGGCGAAAAGTCGTCCGTGAATTAGGACAAATCGTTCTGGCGCGAGCCCGCCATGAAGACCCTTCCCAAGTCAGTGAACTGGCCCAAGATTGGGACCCGTTAATTCAATGGTCGGGCGAGTTGTCACGTTCGCCTTGGGGCACGGGTGCGGACCGGGATAAACTGGCTTTGACTTATTCGCGGATGGATGAGGGAGCCGCCTCTTTCCCTTGGCGCATTCGACGCCGTCAGCCATGGATTGAAGCGCGAGAATTCGCCGACGCGTCCATGCTGGACATTCCCGGCGGCGGCCTGGAATGGGAACTCTTCGATCCGCCGCAAGAAGATGTGGTTACTTCCAGTTCCGGAGACTCCGACGGGACACGCTCTTTGAACGTGAAGCCCTCTCCGATCGCTGCGGGGCCTGGTCGCGGCTTGGATCTCCTGGACTCCCAAGCGGATCAGCCGCGCGGCGAACTCGACGAAGCGCTGCCCGGATTCGCCAACATACGGCCATCCAACAGCCGTTCTTCCCGGATCGCCGAGCTTTCTGATCTAGAGGTGATGCGCTTGCTGCACTCCGGACCAGGCCACCATCGCCGTGCGAAGACCGAATTGTACCGCCGTGGATTTCGCGACCTGGATATCGAAGTCGCGAGTCAGGTGACGCATCCGGAAACACACGTACGCCAGCAAATGGTGGAGTGGTTGCCACGGATCGCGGGCATCGAACCAAAGCCGTGGTTGTTTCTGCTGAGTCAAGATGAACATCCACGTGTGCGACTGGCCGCGCTAGGACTCATGGCGACCAATGCCGACCCGGAATTCGAGCGGCGGATCATCGAACTGTCCCGCAGGGATACCGATCCGGAGGTACGAGACCGCGCCGAAGGCATCTTGGCGGGTCGATTGGTTGCCGCACCGTAGCGGGTTGCCTGCGAAAATTCTCGGGTGGCCGAATCTTGCAGGTGTGCAGTCGGCCTGAATTCCACGGCGAGAGCGGATCAAAGCGTGATTTCACCGCTGGATCGTCCGAGGGAGGCGGGGGCAAATGTCAAACCGCCCGAGGATCGCAAGACCAGGCGATAGGTTTCTCCTTTGTCTAGCCGCATGGCCACGGCCTCCCCATGCGCCGCTCTAAGCCCGGCGCTTTCGGCTTTGTTTTTGTCCGTCGCGTATTCCCAAAAATTTTCCCAGATTTCTCGTTCGAAAACCGACGCCTGTTCCTCGCTCGCATAGGCCGCCGGTTGCACATCTTCTTCATCGAGAGCAAACCCGTCTCTTGGCCGCTGGTTTTCTCCGAAGACTCGGCGAAACAGGGCAATCGATGCATGACGCAACGGATCTTGTTGCTCCACGAAATGGTCTTGGAATTTGGCTACCCAATAATCGACGTAGACAACATCCCCCTCGATCGTGAATAAGCGAGGTTCGTACAGCGGTTCGCCACGGTTGTCGAATTCCGTGAAGCTGAACTTGGTATGAACTTGCTCCTCGGGGCCGGCTTCCCACTGATCCAAGACGACGATCTGCGCGATCCGCCGGTCAACCTTAAGTAGCCGGACAGCCAAGGCGAGGCGCTCCATGTTCTCCCGCAGTTCCGCATTGTCTTCGCGGAGTTGCTGTTCCACGGCCTCCAATTTGGCCAGGCGGGCTTGCTGTTGCTTCAACAGCTTGGACTTCTCCTCTAGCTCCAGTTGCGGTGCCATATAGGACTTGTAGCCGTACCATCCGCCCACCCCCAAGACCGTTAGCACGGTCAGAGAAGTGAGCGTTCGGGTCCATTGATGCAATGCGTTAAACATAAATTGGCTCTTGGGTCAGACGTTCGGGTGCGGATTGCACGATCGATTCACCGGAGACGCCCTTGTGGTCAGATAGATTTCGATTCGACCGTTGCCTGCAAGCTGTAACTGTCATCGGCAGAAACGGTATCTGCACGAAAAACACTTCGCCGGAGAAGGTCGTATTCTTCCGTCTCGATTGCAAAAAGACTCGGCTGTCGGAAGTCGGCGATGGGCACGCATGAGGGTTCGATGTGTTTCTAATGATTTCCCGCCAAAATTCCTTGCATTCGATTTACCCATAGGTATACTGATGCCGGTTCAGCCAATTGTAACACATATCCAGGTTGACCAGGATTTACCAATCGTGATTCCTAGGTCCCCGAGCCGGGCACGTGGGCGCTTGCGGCGCTGGGCGTGTTGGGTTTGTGGGGGATTCGTCGCCGTCGTGCCTAGGAGGGACGAGGTGAGGTTG
>JANQPP010000145.1 GCA_028289405.1 Pirellulales bacterium | reverse complement strand
GGCGGCATCCATCCGCGGAATCCTTTTTACGTGGGGCTGTATGGCGGGAGCGAAGCGCCCGCCGTGCTCGATAGTGATCAGATGATGCATTCCGCATTCCGCGAGGCGGGATACAAGGAGATCGACCGCACGGTGATCCTTCGCTGCTTGCTGGAAACGTTTCGGCCCGTGATCAATCGCCGGCAGCTTTTGCTGCGGCGGAGTACCGCCTTGGCGCCGGGGGATGAACGCCCGACAAGCTGGTGGGACGCTTGCATTCTTGGCCCATTCGAACGGCAAGGCGTGAGGCTGGTGAACCGCTCCGACGCGAAGGTGCTGGCGGAAGTCCGCTTCCGCAATATGGAGCCGCTGTCGCAAAGCTGGGGCGTGCACGCGGCGGGGATTACGCATTTGGAGACCGACCCCGACCAGCGCCGCCGGGGCGCGGCCACGTTTTTGCTGGGCGAGGTCATGCGGCAACTCAAGGAGATGGGCGTGCAACTCGTGGAGGTGCAAACGATGGAGTCCAATCGCGCGGCCATCACGCTCTACGAAACGCTGGGCTTTCAGATCGTGGATGGTGCCTCGGCCTACCGAAAGGAGCCCCATGGCACGAGCTGACGCCGCGCCAAGCTTGATCCGCTGGCCGCGCATTTCCCGCCGGGCCATCGCCGGCATCGTGGCGGTGAACCTGCTGCTTTTGCTGTATCAAAGTTACGCGGAGCAGATCTTCTACGGTGTTATCTTTCCAGCCACTGTCAGCCAAGTCTGCCTGCTCGCGGCGAGACACCGTTGGTACGGGAGCTTCCGGCTAGGCGAACTAGCAAAGACCTGCGGCGGCCTTCTCGCTTGGGCCGGGTTCTACCATCTTGTGGTACCGCAAAGCTCTGGCTTCGGAAGCCTCGGTGAAACGATCGGTTTTTTCGGGATGTTGGGGGTATGCGTCTTGATCTGGCGAATGGTCCTGACGACTTGCGCGCCCCAACTGTTGCGGGAAAAATTTACCATCCGATCCGGCCTGGAATGCACTGCTTTGGCCGGCTTGGCTTTCGCGGTATCCCGTTGGTGGTTGGATGACGCCAATGACTTTATGGAAGCCTTTTCCTACATGGCCATATTGTGGATGCCGCTGACATTCTTTTTCCTGCTTACGCAAGCCGCCTTGGCCCATCGTGCGTGGCGGAGTTTGGGAGGCGTTGTGCTGCTGACGCTGGGATGCGCGATCACCTTGGAATGGATCACGCAAGGCAAGCCGAATGGTTTCGCTGCGGGGCTCTATCTGTTGGTGATCGCCTACACCATTGGCTGGTGGTTTCTTGCAGGAGGCCTTACGCTGCCGGCGGAACCTGGAGGCGCCGCCGAAACGGAGAATCCAAACGGCGGCCAACTTCAGGCCGGCTGATCGACTTCTGGCGGACCCAACGCCGAGATGCGCAGCCGCTTGTCGTAATGCGTGGTGGCCACGCGAAACGCATCGGGATGCAGATCCATGTCCCGGGCAATGTTGGGCAGCTTGAATTGGGCGAATTCGTTGCTCTCCGCGTCACGGAAAAAGAGCAGATACCCGCCGCTGCTCCCCCCCGAGACGGCGATGAGATAGCCCCCCAGCGGATGGTACACGGCCCGCCAGGCGACCCCCTTGTGCTTCGGCTTCGAGGTGAGGGTCTGGATCTTTTCGCCCGATTCCCAGTTGTAGACCAGCAGGATCGGCTCATGCACGGCACCCAGCGGATTGCTCGCCTCATGCAGCCCGCCGGCGGCCAAATGCTGGCGTTCCGGGCTGAAACAGAGCGTGCGGACTCCGCCGAAATCGACCCGCTGCCCGCCGTTGTAACTGGTCAGCGGAGCGGCGTCGAAGCTCCGGGTCTCCTCGCCCTTTTCGACGTTCCACTGCTTGATGACTCCCGCCAGGTCGCCCGAGAGCAAGATGTTTCCGTCATCCGGATGGAATTCCACGCTGTAGATATGTTTGGCGTGGCCGGTGAATTCCCGCACGAGGCTGCCACCATCGGCGTTCCAGAGCCGCACGGCCAGATCGTTCCCACCCGTGGCGATTTGGCTCGCGTCGGGACTGACCGAGAGGGCACGAATCCAGCCATGGTGTCCCTCCACGACGCGGGAGGGCTCAGGCTTCTGGGCAGCGGTTTCCCACCAGGCAAGCCGGCCATCCCCGCCGGCGGTGAGCAAGGTTTCGCCCTGATTCGTGAAACCGAACGCGCGGACCCAACTGTCGTGAAGCAAAAAGATCGTCTTCTCTCCGCTGGCCAGGTCCCAGCGCAGCACGCTGTTATCCTGCGCGGAGGCGAACACGTACCGCCCCCGCGGATCGAAACGACAAGCAATGAGCGGGCTCTCGTGCTCGTACTCGGTGAGCACACGGGTTTCCGCCGGTTTCGTGCGATCCTCGGCGGGAGCGGCTTCTTTCGCGGCAGTTTCAGTGGTACTCACGCCAATAGCTCCGTGATGGGCGTGGCGGCGGGATCAGCCATGGGCATCTTTCGTCCGCCGAGATCAAATTCGCCCGTGGAATCGAGCCCCACGGCCGACAGGTAAGTATGGAACAGCGCGCCGTGGTCGACTTCGCCATCGACGACTTCCGTGCCGCGTTCGTTGGTTTTGCCGACGGCGGCGCCGCGCTGCACGCCGCAGCCCCCCAACACCACCGACCAAGCTTTGCTCCAGTGGTCCCGGCCATAGTAGTGATTGATTCTTGGCGTGCGGCCAAATTCGGACATCACCACGATCAGCGTATGGTCAAGCAGCCCTCGGTCGGCCAGATCGGCGACGAGCGCCGCGAAGGAGATGTCGAACTCGCTCACCTGCTCCAGGTGGAAATTGAAGTTCTCGTTGTGTGTGTCGTAATTGCTGTGGGAAACCTGCACGAAGGGAACATCTGCCTCCAGCAAACGCCGGGCGAGCAGGCAATGCCGACCAAAATCGTGCCGGCCATAACGCTCCTGGTCCTTCTCCGGTTCCTGGCTCACGTCGAACAGTTCCCGGCGTTCCATCAGCCGCCGCGCCTGTTCGTAGCTTTCGGTATAGGCGTCGGTCTCGGCCGTTCTTCGATTACGGGCGAAGTGGTCGTTGACCCGCTGGCGAAACTTCTGCCGCCGCGTCGCGGAGTCCTCCGCGACCGCCTTGGGCCGCACGGAGTTTTGCGGAGGATTGCCGTTGCCCAGCACCACGCTGGCATATTTGGGGCCCAGATAGGCGGCATCGTTGGAGGTGCCTCCCCCTCCGCCGGGGGTAATGTGGATGTATCCCGGCAGGGCCAACTCCTCCGTCCCCAGGGCCTTCGCGGAGACGGCGCCAAAATGCGGGTACTGGATGCCCGGCATCTTCCGCCGGCCTTTTTCCATCAGATAACGCCCCTTGCCATGATCATCCTCGCTGGTGTTCAGGCCCCGGACCAAGGCGAGATGGTGCATCTGCTGCGCCGTATGCGGCAACAGTTCCGAGAGATGAATACCAGGAACGGACGTGGGAATCGCGCGGAAGGGGCCGCCGGTATCCGCGCCCGGCTTGGGATCCCAGCTTTCCAGTTGGCTCAAACCGCCGGACATGAAGAAGCAGAGCACCCGTTTCTGTTGGGAGACGAGGTTGCGGGCCGCAGCGGGCTGTACCAACGTGCCGAGGTTCAAAGCCGACGCGCCCAGCCCCGTGGCCACACCACCTAGAAAAGCGCGGCGGGCGATGAGGTGTTCCGAGCTACCACAGGCGTAGGAACATTTCATTTTCGCATCTCCATGTCAGGGCAGGAACGGTTCGCCGGGCAGGGCCGCGCCCCGGATCAACGGCGAAACCGAAACTCATTCGAACCGAGTAATCCCCAAACCATTTCCTGTATCGCGGCTTGCCGGTCGGCGCCGTCTTGCTCAGCACCGGCCAGGTAATCGCGAACCAGTTCTTTTTCCTCCGCTTCGGGAAACCGCGTCAGCACGGCAAGGTAAAGCTCCTCAGCCAGTTCCCGGGAATCTTGCATGTTGGCGAGCCTTCCCGTGAGCCGCGTGGCATTCGGAGCGAGCCACTGCGATACCAGGGAGCCGTTGGTCAGAAACAATGCCTGATGGACGCTGGCCTGAAAATCGTCCGGCGGGGAACCGGGCGAAGTTCCGAAATACCGCACAAACTGGTCAACGTTCCCCTTGAGCCTCTCGTGAATCTTCCGCTCCAAGTAGTGGGGACGCTCTTCCTCGGAAACGCTCGGCGCGGCCTGTTTCTGTGCCTCACCCTCCTCCGTGGGCTCCTTCGCTTCCGACGCAGCTTTTTCGAGTTCCGCGAGGACGGCCGCGCGATGTTCCTCCACAATGCCGGTCGCGGTCATCATGCTCCAGGCCAGTTGTTCCGGGCTCAATGAAGATAGCGGCGCGATGGCGAATCGCCGCGTGGCGCTCGATGCCCACGCATCGAACATCCTTTCCGCGTCTTGCCGTGCTTGCACCAAGGCGGCTTCGGCTTCTTTCAGGCGCCGCGCGAGTACCGCTTGTTCGGCTTGAATCGCCTGTTGCCGGGCCGCTTGCTCGGAAACGCTTTCCTGGGCCTCGGCGACACATGCCGCGGCGGCATCACGTTCCCGCTCCAAGTTCGTGGCTATCTCGTTATGAGTGGCCAGTTCGGACCGCAATTGCTCGGTCTTGATGCCTAGCAATTCGGCGGCAGCCGCCATTTTCGCGTCGTCGGGGAAACGCTCCACGAGCGCTTGCACTTCCTGCCAGGTCCCTTCCACCGTGGCCACGGCTTCGCGGGCGGCGAGCGTTTCTTGATGGGCGGACTCCCATTTTTGGATCGCGGCGGCGTGGGACGCCTTATGTTCCGTCAGGTTCGCGCGGAGTCCATCCAGCCGAGTGTTGGCCTCAGCCAGCGAATCTGCCAGTTTTTGGCCTTGGGCATGTAGCGTGGAGATGTCGTTGTCACATCCGTCGATTTTTGCCAGCGCGTCTGCTTCCGCGAGCAGCGATTCGAGATAATCGGCTTGCTGCGCTAGCCCCAAGGCACGGTCCTGATTCCCTCGGGCTTGCCGTATCTCGGGCTCGAGGGCTTCGCGGTTAGCCGCCGCCGCTTGCCAGGCGGATTCCAGCGGTGGTACTTTTTCCTCTTCAGGCGGCACCGCGTCGCGGGCTTTCTTGAGTGCCTCCTCCGTGGCGGGGATTTTGGCCCGCAGTTCTTCCAACTTCTTCGCCGCTTCGGCGGATCTTGCTGAAAAGGCATCGGCGGCTTTTCCCAGCGATTCGTCCTCCTGGAATTGGGCTTTGACGGCCTGTCCCGCCTCCGCTGCCCGCTGCAGCACCGTGACCAGCGTTTCTTGCGTGGCGAGTTGCTGGCGAGTGCTCGCCAGTTCCCGTTCGGTGTTCACCACGGTTTGCTGGGCATCAGCCAAGGCTTGCCGCGCTGCCGCCAAGGCGCCTAACGTGTGGCTCACTTCGGCTTCCGCCGTTTCCCCACGAGAGAGGATTTCTCCGGCGGACTCACGAAGCTGCTCCGCTTCGGAGCGAAGCCGTGACATTTCCATCCGCCAAGCCTCGCGATCATCGACGATGGTTTGGAATTGCTCGGGGGTGACTCGCCCACTTTCTGTCCCACGTTGATAGGCCCGTGACAACACGATCTCTCGCAACATGGTTTTGACATCGAACTCGCTGTCGGCGAGTGCGTCGGCGAGCAGGGCCAGTAATTCCGGATGCGTGGGAGGATTTTCCGCGTGGTGCAAGTCGGGAGGATCGACCACGCCCTGGCCCAGCATCAGCGTCCAGAGCCTGTTGGCCAAGTTGCGATTAAATTCGCGGTTGGTACCGCAGGTCGCCAATTCGGCAAGCTTTTCCCTGCGGCTGTATTTGGGAACCGGAAGCACGCCATCAGCGGGAGGAACTTCGTGCTCCGTCCCCTTGCCAAAGACTGGCTCCACGACCGGCATGGCGGCGGGAAGCTTGGGCGGCACATGTTCCGCGCCCTCTCCGGTAAAGACCGATTCATAATTGACCTGGCCTTCTCCCTTCTCGGCATAGTACGAAACTTCGTTCTTATCCTTGAGCGCATAGCCGCGATGAATGAAGGCAAACAGCCCGTGGTAATCCGCTTGATGATAGTCCTCGATCAGCGGATGGTCGTGGCACTGAGCGCATTGCAGATCCTGCCCGAAGAAGATCCTTCCCACGTCGCGGGTGACGGCGTGAGGATCCGCCTCCCGATCGAGATAAAACCGTGCTGCCGCGCGGGGCGAACGTTTGGCGCCATCGGCGGCTAGCACTTCCCGAGCGAGCTCGTTGAGCGGTTTTTCTTCTTGAAACGACGTGTAGAGATACTCGCTCCATTCCGTGGGCTCGATATAAAACTTGGGCCGCCGCTCCATCCACATCGCGTCAAAAGCGTATTGCATCCGTCGGGCGAACCGGGGAGATGCCAGCAGCCGGTCCACCAATGCGGCACGTTTGTTTGGCGAGGAATCCGTCAAGAATTGCCGCGCTTCGCCAGCGGTGGGAATAGTACCAGCCAAATCCAAATAGACACGGCGCAAAAACTGGGCATCCGTCACCGTCTCCACGGCGGGGCCCACGTGCGCCTGTTCCAAGCAGCGGTCGATCCGTTCATGTAAGGGGGGTGGGCTGGGGGGAGATTGCGCCCCCGCGAGCGAGCCGTGAAGACATATGCAGCAAAAAATCCACGGCAAGTATCGCTTGGATTTTCCGTGTGCCATCTTTCCAAGGGCTGGCATGCGAGCACTCCTGGATCAGCAAAAAAGACGCGGCATTTCCCTGCCGCGCGAAGGTGAACATCACGGCAAGCGGGCGCTTGGTGCGAGGGCCAAACCAATCGACGTCCAGCTTGCTTCCATGTCTTTTGAACTTTCGAGTTTGCCGTTGGCGGGAATTCGATTACGGCGTTTCGGCGGGGGTGGACGGTCGCGAATGCGATTCCTCATCACTCGCGGGCAGGGGCTGCCACAGGTCTTCCAATCGTTGGCACCGTGTCCACCAACCGGAAACTTACGACAAACCGCTCCAGTTCGTCAAGCATCTGGCGAAGGTTTCCGAAAACATCCGTAACGGCATCGTGTAGTTTTGTACAGACTCCGGGCCGCATTTCTCTGGCCGATGCTAGGGTAAGTCGATATAATATTGTTCGAAATCTAAGATCGCACCTACCAAATTGAATCCGAACGATCAAAGTACCGCACGGCAAGCATTTTGAATGTTTGCCCAGCAAAGCACTCCGAGCGTCCGGCTTCACACCCACCTTAAACGAATCCGTCTGACCATACTCAATCGCCATCGTCTTCTGGCAACATTTTTCGCATCGGCCCGGAAAATCGCAGGCGATTTCCGCCTTGGAACGGAGTAGTGAAACTATGTCGCAAACTGGTCGCATTTCCCGAAGGACGGCACTGCGTGGCCTGGGTACCGCCATCTCGCTCCCCTTTTTGGAATCGATGTCCGCCGCGCCGGCATTAGCGGGCACGTCCTCGGCGATGAGTGTGGCGGAAGGCCCCCGTCGCGTGGCGTTCTTCTTCGTGCCCAATGGTGTGCATTTGCCTAACTGGACTCCCGCCACCGAAGGGTACGGGTTTTCGCTCCCATTTATTTTGGAGCCCTTAGCGGAAGTGCGGGATGACCTCATGGTCCTGTCCGGACTGACGCACGACAAAGGCCGGGGGAATGGCGATGGCGCCGGTGACCACGCACGAAGCGCTTCCGTGTTTTTGACCGGCGCGCAACCACGCAAAACTTCGGGCGCCAATATCCGTTCGGGCATCTCCGTGGATCAGGTCGCCGCGAAAAAGATTGCCCACCAAACGCGCATCGCTTCCTTGGAATTGGGCTGCGAGGCAGGCCGCAACGCCGGCAACTGCGATTCGGGCTATAGCTGCGCCTATTCCTCGAATATTTCGTGGGCCTCCTCCACCACGCCGGTGGCGAAAGAGACCAATCCCAAGCTGGTTTTCGACCGTCTGTTTTCGCAGGGCACGACGGGCCAAATAGCGCGGCAACGGGCCGAACGGAAAATTTACCGTCGTAGCTTGCTCGATTTCGTGCTGGACGATGCCCGCAGCCTGCAAAAGACGCTCGGCACACCGGATCAACGGAAGTTGGATGAATACCTTTCCAGTGTGCGCGAGATCGAACGCCGCACCGAAGCCGCTTCGCCGGCTGCCGACATGGGAGACGCCATCGAAGCTCCCGAGGGTATTCCCGAAGAGTATGGTGAGCACTTGCGGCTGATGTGCGACATGATGGTGCTGGCGTTCCAAGCGGACCTGACCCGCGTCTCCACCTGCATGTTCGCCAACGCCGGCAGCAATCGGAGTTACCGCCAGATCGACGTGCCGGATGGCCACCATAACTTGTCCCATCATGGCGGGGATCCGGAAAAGCTCGACAAGATCTCGCGCATCAATCGTTTCCACATGCAGCATTTCGCCTATTTCCTTCAGCGGCTCAAGGCGATTCCCGAAGGCAATGGCACGTTGTTGGACCATTGCATGATTGTCTACGGCAGCGGACTTAGCGACGGAAACCGCCATAACAACGAAAACTTGCCGATCCTCCTCGCCGGCCATGGCGGGGGGACCCTCGCGACTGGACGCCATGTCCGCTATCCCGAGGAAACGCCCCTGTGCAACCTGTATATGTCCCTGTTGGACCGCATGGACGCGTCGGTCGATTGGATTGGGGATAGCACGGGCCGGCTGCATCGGCTGGATGGCTAGAGCGTTCCACAGCGATATAGAACGCGTGGGCAAGTTGCACTTCGGTCCTAATCAACGAAGTTACTGCTCTTATACGATCGAATCTCGCTACCTGTTCGGTTGGGAGGTCGAAATCCTTGCGATGGCATGTTCTCGGATGAGGCCATATTGACGATGCGGCGAATCTCAGGCTTGGCACGCAGTCGGGTTATCAGTCTTTTGTTGGGGCCTTTGGTTTGTGCATCGCTCGCTTTGGCGAGTGAGCCGGTTTCCCCGGAGGAAGAGGTTGCCCAAGCTCGCGCCGTGAAACTGGCGACACAATTGGCCAGTGAGGATCTCGACGCACAGCGTGATGCCGCGTATGCCTTGGCGGATCTCGGACCTTCCGCCAAACCGGCCGTGCCCGCGCTCATCGAGGCGCTGAAGGACGAAGACCAGCAGGTCTGGTTTATGTCCCTGATGGCCTTGGCCCGCATTGGTCCCGATGCCGCCGAAGCCGTTCCCGCACTAATTGAAGGCTTATCTTCGCGGGACGAACAGCGTTGGTACCGCTCCGCGTTCGCCTTGGGCAAGATCGGCGAGCCCGCCGTGGAGGCGTTGCGCCCCCTGCTGACTGCTGATCGTGGCCGCCAACGGGCTGGCGCGGTATTCGCCATGGGCTGGATGGAGAATATTGACGCGGATCGCGCTTTGCGGCTTTTGTCATTCCTCGCGGATCCCGATGACGAAGTCCGGCAACGGACCGAGGAGACGTTCGTCCGTTGGGGAGAACCGGCCATCCCTTGGTTAGTACCTGCCCTGTCACATGACGATCCGCACATGCGTGGCGGTTCGGCGCGGATCCTCGCCGAAAACTCTTCTCTGCCCGAATATTTGATCGAACCGCTGGCCGCCTTGGTTCACGATGAACACGAGCCGACACGCGAAGCTGCCGTTGCCGCCCTGGGCAAACTGGCTACGCCGGATGATCGCGTTCGCGCGGCACTCGCGGAAGCCCTTGGGGACGAATCCTTTGAAGTCCGCCAACAAGCCGGCTGGGCCGTGCTCCGGATAGGCGATTGGCCTGACGCCCTAACGGGACTGGTACGGCTGCTCGAGTCGTCGCACGATGAGGATATGCAGCTTGCCGCCTATGTGCTGTCACGCTTGCGGCCGGTACCCGAGAAAGCATGGCCGGCACTGCTCAACGCGGTCTATCGCGCGGAAGAGGAGCAAGTGCATCGCTTCGTGGATGCCGTTCTGCGGATTGGACCGGAGGTCATCCCCCTGGTGTTTCAAGGATTGGAATCCGTGCACAAGGCAACGGAACCTCATCATCTCGAGCGTTCCGTGGCCATCCTGAAAAGTTTCGAAGGAAAAGCGGTTCCCGCATTGCTCGACGGCCTCGAGGCAGACGCCTTGGCTCCACGCCTGGCGGCCATCCAAGCGCTGAGCCAGATTCCGGACGTACCGCCGGAAACCGTCCATCGGTTGAGCCCCGCTTTGGAATCCCCGGAACCGGAAATTCGAGCAACGGCCGCCGTGGCGTTGGGGCGGCTGGCCGGCGACGACGAGCAAATCACCAAACGGCTCGTCCAAGCATTTACGGATCCTCACCCCATTGTCCGCATGGCCGTGCTGGAGGCGCTACGGAATTCCTCCACCAGTCTCGCCGAACGCGAAAGCGTGTGGGCCGAGGCGCTACAGGACGAACTGCCCGAAGTGCGGGAAGCGGCCCTGTCCGAGATATCCCAAATGGAGCGTCCTCCCGAGGGTACCGTGGAGCTTGTCGCCTCCCAACTGCATATGGGCAGCGCCGCGACACGCGTGGCTGCGGCCAAGGCTTTGGCCCGCTACGGCAAGGCTGCGGAAGTTGCCGGTGACGAATTAATCTCGGCCAGCCGGCAAGAGGAACCGGAGTTGCGCGAAGCGGCCTGCGCCGCGCTCGCTGAGTTGGCCACGAAATCGAAAGATCCGGCAGCTATGGTCGCGGCTCTTTCCGCGGCGGTAGCGGACGCGGAGCCGGTGGTCCGCCACACGGCCATC
>JANQPP010000102.1 GCA_028289405.1 Pirellulales bacterium | reverse complement strand
TGCGTGGCGGCCGGCAACGAGGGGTTTGTCCAGGTCCGCACCGCCACGGGAGACGTGGGGACCAATCAGGACCTATCGCTGTCCGATCCGGCCAACCTCGAGCAGTCCATCGCCGTGGGCTCCGTGCACGCGGCCCGGCCCAAGTTCTACGGCGTGTCGTATTTTTCGTCGCGAGGGCCGACCGCCGATGGCCGGGCCAAGCCGGACGTGGTCGCTCCGGGGGAAGACATCTGGTCGGCGAGAAGGGATTTTCGGGAAGAGGGGGAGATCTTGTCGGACCACTACGTGGCCCACAGCGGCACCAGCGCCGCCTGCCCGCATGTGTCGGGCCTGCTGGCCGCGTTCCTCTCGGTGCGGCCCCGCTTTCGGGGGGAGCCGGAACGGGTCAAGCGGCTGCTACTCCGGCATTGCAGCGATCTGGGGCGGGACCGCTATGCCCAGGGGCACGGCCTGCCGCACCTGGAACGCATGCTGCGGGCCACACAGATGTAACACACGGTCGGCAATCCGATACAACGGATATAGGCAACTATGTTCGATGGACCGCAAGACCCAAGAAGAGAACGCTGCAGAAACGCGAGCCAAATAGTCGTCTTCGCCAAAATCAAGCTCCTGGCACACTTCACGGCAAAGAATGCCTGGAAATCATCAAAAAACGCAATACAATTCGGACAACAATCGGCTTTAGAGAGACGCAAACAAGCTGACGTAGTTCGCGAGGATACTAGCCCCTTCGATTTTTTGGGATGTCGCAAACCCACACGACTGTCGATCCGGTGGTTGGGGGTTTGGGCCCCGTCGTCTTCCCGCGATGCAGTTGGCCAATTGCAGTCTACACCGCGCCTCACCACGGTTGCCGAGCAGCGGTGGCTTCCTACACAGTTTCAGCTATTCGTTGCCCGCTGGAATATTGGCACGCTTCGTGGCAGAGAATGTCTGGAAATTGGCGTAAGATGCGGTACAATTTGGACTGTCGTCGGCATAAGAGATACGCACATACATCGACGTAAGCCTCGAGAATTTAAGGGCTTTCGCTGGCTTTGGATTTCGCGACCCGACACGACTCATAATCCCTTGGTCGGGGGTTCGAATCCCTCCGGGCCTAGTTTCCCAAGTCCAGATTCTGCATAGCTTTGTGGTCATCCCCAGGCACATCGGAATCGGGGCGAATTGGGTCACTGTTAGCAAGAATGTTACCTGCCGGCTTTTCGCGGTGGGTTGCCCACAATTTCTTGGCCGTGCCTTGAGCGTTCACGCCGACGTAATAATTCATCGTTACCGAGATACTGCGGTGCCGCATGAGCACCATCAGGTCGGACGGCATCAGGTGAGATGCCCACCGCTGTCCGAATGACCGCCGCAGATCGTGGGCACTGGCGTACTTCTTTTTGCCCGTCTTGGCGTTCGTCTCCACGACCACGCCAGCCCGCTCACCGATACGGGAAATCGTGCGGGAGACCCACTCCAAGGAAAGGTCGGCTTGCCCTGGCCGGCGCGGTGACGGTGTAAACACGCGGCCTTCGCGTTTCTCGAAAGGCGTTCGCTCCAGAAATTCCGCGAAATCGGGAGCCATCGGGAGAATACGGTTACGGTGCCCTTTCTCGTGTTCGGCGCGGATGCGGAACATGCTCTCTTCCCCAGCGAGTAACACACGAAGCCGGTCGTCACGGTCCCACCAAAGGTCCAGGGCTTCGCCAAGCCGCAGGCCGGACCACCACAGCCCCTCAAGCAAATGCACCCACGAGATTGCGACTTTGTCGCCCACAACCGAATCGACCTTGGCTAACATCCGCTCGAATTCTTCGGTCGTGATGGGCCTGCCCTTCATGCCATCCGAACCTTTTGCTCGACGCGGCTTTTCGATCTTGGGCGCCTTGGCCAGCATGCCGACTTTCACGGCCCACGAGAGGGCAGCTTTGATATGAGCCAAGTGGCTGGCAATCGTATCTTCCGAGCGTCCCTGTCGGCGGAGTTCCGCCTGATAATGGCTGAGCCGCGCAGCCGTGACATCGGCCAACCGCAAGGGATTCAGGACACGTTCAAGCACGCTGAAAACGGCCCCGACCTTGTGGAAGGTCCCATCGGCAAGCCCCGCCAATGCCTCCATCTCGTACCGTTCGCGAAATTCCGCCCATGTGATCTTGGACGGCGCGCAGTATCGCCCCTCCCGTAGCTCCGCCTCCCACTTCGCGGCTACCCGCTCGGCCTCGGTGCGGTCCTTTTTTCGGCCCGTCCGCACAATACACGTGCTGCGGGTTTTCTTCTTGCCCGTCACCGGGTCCACATACTGCATCTGGTAATGTCGACGGTCGCCGAATTCGACGACGTACACCTTGAGAGATTCTTCCATGGCATGGCCCTTTCGTGGAAAAACAGGCCGCTCCGGCTCTCCCTTGCCTTCGCGGCCCAAGTTCACAAGGATCGGCCCTCATGGCCGAGAATTCGGTCGCACAGATTGACGCCTAACGAGCGCTTGGCCCCTCCCGCGACTCGGAAGTCATCGGGGGGAGGGATGCGTTAGGAGGCGGCTGCGGGGCTAGCTGAAGCGGCCCTTGTTCTTCTTGCCCTGGCGTGCCAGGCAGGCCACTTCGACGTCACGAGCTTCCGCGTAATGTTCTGGGTCGCCACCGTTGTGGTAGTTGTATTTGGCGACGACTCGTAAGGCGTCGTAGGGCGGCAGCCAGGGATGAATGACGCTCTCTTTTCCGTGGTTGAAGACGATCACCTGAGCCCCGTCAAAGACAAGCTCGTTTTCCGAAGCCTTCTGGAGTTGATTGTTTTTCGCCATCACGCACTCCCTTCCGACTCGGCGATGGCGTACTTTTCAAGTGCTTCCTTCTCAGGAATGCAAATCCGCATGGGGGTGATACCCGCGACTTGTCGCAGGAAGCCGGAGCCGTCTGGATTGATGGTGATCGTTACGGAAGGATTCCAATCATCACGGTCAAACTCCACGAGGTGCGCCCAAGGCATGTCTTCCCCGGGTGTCGCAAGGCGGAGGTTATCCGCGTTGTCGTGGGCCAGCCAGTAAAATTCAGCGTCCGTGAAGATACGGTGGTCAAGATCAAGCCAATGGAATTCGTACTCATCACGAACTTGCTGAAACGCCGGAGAAATATCGACGTAGCTTTTTGGCCGCTCCGCATCGGCAGGCCAACGGGAAACCACCGTTAGCCGCCGGTTGCAACTGCCAAATCGTATGCGGCGTCTTGGTTCACCGGCTGCGGGTTCCGTCCAGTAACGCTCTGGCTCGCGTTGTATCGGCTGACGAGCCAGGTTAGGGTCTTCCTCCGGACCCCAACTAAAGCGGTCCTGTTCGGACTTTTTCTTGGATTTCGTGCGTGCCATACCAATCTCTCCTTCGGAGTTGGCAGACAGCCGCGAAGGCATACGGGGAGCGGCCAGAAACAGAGCCGCCGCGTGCCCGAATGTGGGCAAGACGTACCAAGGCTTTACGGGTACGATGTGCCATAGCCCTCTCGCAGCTTGTTCTGCGGGGTGGGTTAGAGACGTCGCTGAGCTAGGCACTCGGCGGCGTCTCGCCTTATTACGATGCCCCCAGGTTATCGGGTGGCGTCAGGGGATGCAAGGGAATGGGTGTTTTGGTGCGATGGTGGAAGGGATGACATGCAAAAACTCTTGACGATTCGCGTCAATCTCGGCACGCGTTCCGAAGATGTGGAAGAACACATCGAGGGATATTTGGCCGATGGATGGCGCGTCGTGCGAATTGCCGCCGAAGCTTACTATGCATCGTACGTCTGCGTCGTGGTGGTGCTGGAGAAAGATTGACCCACGAAGCACGCGTCCCCCTTCTCCATCACCTTGGTGATCGATTCGGCGGTCTTGCCGGAGACGCCGA
>JANQPP010000088.1 GCA_028289405.1 Pirellulales bacterium | reverse complement strand
CATTTGCCACCCTCAACGCGGCCAATGTCTCTGTGACCGTGCTTCAACAGTTGATGCGGCACCGTTCGTTCACGACCACACAACGTTACATCAACATGGGAAAACAGATGGAAGGCATCACGGACGTTTTGTACGTCCCAGAGAAACTAGCCGCCAGTTCAGGTGGGAGATAGGTGGGCAAATGTTTTGGAATCGACGTAAGTCATTAGGCCCGGAGGGATTCGAACCCCCGACCAAGGGATTATGAGTCCAGCTACGTCCGTAGATCATCTTTCGGACACCCTTTGAATGCCTGTTTTTCCCGAGTGGCCGAATCTAGCGTTGGGCCGACGAATCCGGGAAAATCACTTCAGTTGCTAACAGTTTTGCTAACACCGGCTGCCGACGCGGTTGCAAACGCACGGTTTCGGGCGGGACTTCGTGGCGCGGAAGTCCTCCAGCGTCGCGGGTCTCGCCGCCGGCTCTTTTGGGAGGACATGCGATGGCGGGATTGTGGAAAGTTGACGTCGAAAGCGTGTTGGCGGAATTGGAGGGGTTCCCGCTCTCGGTATTGTGTGGACCTGGTTCGGAACAATTCAAGCGATCGACCGCTCGGATAGCGGCACTTCTCAACGATGGCGATTTAACGTTGGCCGAGACCTCAGACCAGCGTGTGCTTGATGTTTTGCGTGCTACATGGAAGGCCGTCGATGACGTCCGGAGACTGCTCCCGCAACATTTGCCACACGAAGACCCCGCGGGGTACGTCGATCTAATTCACGAGGTGAAACGTTGCATCGTTCGACTAAAAAGGCCCGAGATTGACTTCGGTACTTCACGTCGTTTGGCGTACTTCGAACCAACTGGACAGTTCCCGGAAGGTTGCATTGCCTATTCAGGAATCCGCCGCAGCGACCCTATGTGGGGGAAGCACTTTAAGCTATCTGGTGACATGGCCCTGCTTGTCCGGTTGCTGATGGACCACGGGCCTTGTCTTATTGATCAATTGGATGTCTACGCGATACTGAAGCTTGGCCGAAAGCAGTTTTCTAAAGTCGAGGTAACATTCCGGCGTCTCCGCAGTGGCGTTGCGGAATGCTTGGGGGGCGATGCGGAGTGTTTTGTTACGCATCGAACGGTACAAATTCACAACGGAGAGAAGAAAACGAAAAAGACATGCTACGGCGTCGTCTTAGAACGCCCCGCCTACTCACTGGAAGATGAACCGCACACGACGGCACCAGAATTCAATCTCAACCCTGGCGAGGTCTTGATCGGGCGCGAGGTCAAAAGCGACGATTCCGACGACCGAAATGGCGGACAGAAGGGCCAAAAGCGGTCAAATTCGAAAACTTCACGAAAAAAATGACGGCGTCCGGGGGTAACACGGATTTTTCCAACCCCTGGGTTTTGGTAACAGCCAAAGGTTCAGCCCCCGGGTTTCGGTAACAGCACAGTCGCCAACCCCCAGGTTTCGGTAACAAAGCCCGTTCCTTGGGTTTTCCGTTGCCCGACTCTCTTCGCTGCTGCCTCCCATCGTTTGACCCTGGAAATCCCGGGACATTCACTGGATCGCGCTTCATTACGGCGAGATCTTTCTGCGAAGTCTGCCGGTAACAGCGTGTCAAAAAGCCTCTATGTCTTCGCGTCTTACATCGACGATTGACGACTAGCGAAAAACCGCTAGGGTTGGCTTAGACATTACGCAAGACGTGGATGTTCAAGCGACTTTAACACTACTTTCGTGGAGGATCGAAATGGCACGAATTGCAGTTTCTTCTGATGAAGGGTGCATCTCAGCTGATGTGCTTTACACATTGCCCGAATTGAAACGCAGGCTCGGATTAGGTGACGCTGCACTACGATCGGCACGTCGGCGTGGATTGAAGATGACCTTGATCGGTAGGCGGAAATTCGTCTTAGGTCGATACGTCTTGCATTACGTCGAGAGCCTGTCCGCCGCGTCGAGCGAAGAGCCGTCGTAAGGGGCAGCGAATCCGGAAAAGTGCCGAGCCCGGGTGACGGCCCGGGGACTCGGCGTGGACCATACGGACACCCAGGAATCTATCATGACTCGGATGCACGGGCAATTCGCCCAGTCTGACGAATCTCGTCAGTCGTCGTTCCGGCTGGATGGCCGCGAGAAATTCGCGGTGCTCATGTCGGCCATCGCCGTGTGTGCTCCAGGAATCTCCCGCCAAGACGCGGAGTTGGAAGCGTTCGTGTTGTTCCGCCAGTTGCGTCGCCGGGAACTGGGGATCGACCGATGAAGCGACGCGGCAGCCTAAGCTCAGACGACCTCAAGGTCGCCGCACGGGGCCGTTGGCGAGAGATTCTTGTCGCGCTCGGTGGCGTCAACCATGCAATCCTGGATGGGCGGGGGCACGCCTGCCCCCGTTGTGGTGGTAGCGACCGTTTTGCCGCGTTTGGAGATTGCAATGAGACGGGCGGGTTGCACTGCCGGCACTGCGGCACTGACATCGGCGATGGGATCAAGGCCCTGCAATGGCTGAAGGACTGGGATTTTCCTACGGCCCTAAATGCCCTGGCGGATCACCTAGGAATCAGAGCCCAGAACGGTAGTTCCCGGGGCTTTGTCGACGGTGTGTCGACAGAACCTCCGAGTTCCCCGGGGAAGGAAGGGGTTTCGTCGACGTCGACAAGAAATGTAACCCCAAAAAAGGAATCGTACGCGACTCCCGAAGAGATTCTTTCCAGACTTGAAGGCAAGATGGGGAAGTCGGCGGACCGTTGGGTCTACCACGACGCGGAGGGAAACCCGATAGGCTGGGTGTGCCGGTGGGATCTGGGAAAGAAAAAGAAGATCATCCTGCCGATCTCCCGCCGTGCGGATGGATCGTGGGCGCAGGAAGCGTTGGCCGAACCACGACCGCTGTATCGTCGCCGCGAGTTGGCAACGGCGGATTCACCTTGCGTCGGTGAAGGGGAGAAAGTCGCCGACATCCTCAAGGCGCTCGGATTCGAGGCCACCACTAGCCAAGGAGGATCGGGGGCAGCCAAGAAAAGCGACTGGGGGCCAATGGCCGGGAAGGCCGTGAACCTCTTTCCCGACCGCGACGCGCCGGGCGAGAAGTATGCGGGGTCTGTGATTGATGAGTTGAAAACACTATCGCCCCGTCCAACCGTGCGAGTGATTCGGCTGCCCGGCCTTGGCGAAAAGGAAGACGCCGTCGACTTCATCGCCCGCCGACGAGAGGAAGGCCGAACGGATGAAGAGATCCGGGAAGAGATCAAAAAACTCATCGAATCCATCGAACCGGAATCACTGGATTCAGAACTACCCCTGACAACTAAGTTCATCCCGTTCCCAACACAATTATTCCCGACACCAATCTCCACTTACATCCGCGAAGGTGCGGCAGCCCTGGGATGCAATGAAGCGCTAATCGCTGTCCCGCTGCTTTCCGCGCTGGCATCCGCCATCGGCAATTCCGCCCGAGTGCTCTTGAAACAGTCGTGGTCGGAGCCGGCCATCATTTGGACGTGCGTGGTCGCTCCCTCCGGCACGCTCAAAAGCCCGGCCCTGGAACTGGCCCTGCGTCCCGTCCGTGAACGCCAGCGGCAGGCTATGGCCAACCTTGAACAGCAAATGGCGGAGTACGAGCGGGAGTTGCTGCTTTACGAACGTGATATCGCCGCATGGAAAAAGGCCAAATCGGACGATCTCCCGCCGGAGAAGCCGGTGGAGCCAATCGCGGATCGATTCTGGCTGGATGACTCGACCATCGAAGCGACCGCCGCATTGCTGGCCCAGCAACCGAGAGGGCTGGTCATGGTGCGAGACGAAATGGCTAGCTGGTTACTCGGCTTCGACAAGTATACCCAAGGCCGTGGCGGAGACGTGGCCAGGTGGTTGGAGTGTTTTGGCGGACGTCCGCTGTTGGTGGATAGAAAAGGCACCACAACCAAAACGATCTATGTAGCCAAGGCGAATGTTTCGATCACGGGGACCACGCAGCCGGAGACGCTGCGGAAATGCCTTGGCCAGCAACACCGGGAGAACGGCCTAGCGGCTCGGCTGTTGATGACCTATCCGCCACGACGTGCCAAGCGGTGGTCTGAACGAGATATCTCGCCGGGATTGATGGAACAGGTAAATGAGGTATTCGACCGACTCTACTCGCTCCCGCTGCGTGAAGGGAAGCATGGAGAACTAGAACCTCAAATTATCTCCCTCTCTACCGACGCCAAGTCCCGGTGG
Organism: Pirellulales bacterium; assembly: GCA_028289405.1. Taxonomy (GTDB): domain Bacteria; phylum Planctomycetota; class Planctomycetia; order Pirellulales; family JANQPP01; genus JANQPP01. Next base: position 4,462 of record JANQPP010000088.1, on the reverse strand, counting down.
ATCGAATTCTTCAATGAGCACGCTAAGGAGCAAATCTCCCTCGATTCCGACTTGTGCCGGACGTGGGCCAAGCTTGAGGGCTACGCGGCCCGTCTCGGGCTGGTGATACATCTCACCCGCTGGGCATCGGCAGATGAGACCGTCGGCCATTTCAATGAGCTGGATTCCGAAAGCATTGAGGCAGGAATTCAGTTGTCGCGGTGGTTCGGATTCGAAGCCATGCGTATCCACGAACTTCTCGTCGAGACCGACGCCGAAGCAGACCTCCGGAAGTTGCTGGAGTGGATCTCCGCCCAAGGGGGCGAAGTATCCGCCCGCGACGTGCAACGCGGCTACCGGCCCTTGAAAGGCGCCGGGCGTGCTGAAGCCGCACTCGAAGACCTGGCCCGGCGAGGTTTCGGGCGATGGCAAGATATTCTCCCCACGGCGGAGGGTGGCCGGCCCACACGCGTTTTTCGGATCGTTGATGAAGGAGTTGTCGACGAAACTCCCAAAACAGCCGGGAACGACGAGGGTTTTGTCGACACGCAGCAAGCAAATGATCCAGAAACGATGGTAACCGGGGACGATTGGATGGAGATATGACCACAGTAGGCATCCTATATGACCTAGCTTCACATGGCGTCACGGTCGAGGCCATCGACGGGCGATTGCGGCTCCAACCCAGGGAAGCGGTCACAGCGAAACTGGCGGAGCAAGTGCGAGAACACAAAGGGAAGATTCTGGAATTCCTCCAGAGGCAAGGCGGAGATGCCTCGGCCGATCCCTTCGTGGGCTGGGTCGAGTGGGTGGAAGCGGACGGACGACAGGTGCTTTGCCATCCCGATTACGTCGAAGAATTGTTCGCACCCGACGTGGCACCACTTCCGGCGGAAAGGGAAGCATCGCCACCCGCCAAGGATGAGGCCGGCTGTGATCGATGCGGCTCGGTCCGCATCCGCGACATCGAGATTCACGGCGGCGAGAGCTTACGGCGGGACTGCGTGAAGTGCCACGCGTTTCATTCGTTTCCCGTGTGGTACGGAGCCACCGGCGAAAGCGCTTAGTTTTGAGTTTCCAATGCAAAGGAGAATATCAATGACGTCCAAGTATCAATTGTTTCGTTCGCTGAGCCCGGAACAGTACCAACTCCTCAAAGCCGATATTAAGCGGCGTGGGGTTCAGGTTCCAATCGAAGTCGACAATCAAGGGAACATCTTGGATGGACACCACCGAAAGAAAATCTGCGATGAATTAAGAATCGAATGCCCCGAGATTTGCCGAGAATTCGCCTCGGAAAAAGAGAAGCGCGAGCACGTGCTGATGCTCAACATGGGACGCCGGCAGCTTGCGGGCCACGAATGGGGCATGGCCTTCATGGCGCTCTTGGAGGTCCGAGGTGTCGGCCTTGGACGCGGCAAGCGAAATGACCGAACTTCGGTCACGTTGACCGAAGTTGCCAAAGAATTCGGAGTATCCGAGGCCACGGCGCGGCGTCGCATACGAGAAGCTCAAGCGTACTCACGCATGCCAAGCTGGCTTCAGCAATCTGTCGACGCGAATCAGGTGTCTATCAAGGAAGCCGTCAGTCATCAGCTTGTAAATCCGGATAACTATTTCGCCTGGCTAGTCGGGGGCATGAGCACGAACGATCAGATTGAACTCATGAAGCGAATCTACGAAAAGGCGAGCGATAACGAGAAGGCAGGCATCTGCGAATTCGCGAACTCATAGCTTGGACTAATTTGAGGATAAACCATGAGCGAAATCAGCGTCCCTGAACTGAAGAAATTCTACCGCATGGTGATGGCGCAGCCGGACGAATGCTACGCGCATCCCCGATTCACACCGATCGTGACGCACCTGCAAAGTGCGTTGTCGAAGTGCGTGGAAATCCACAAAGTGACGTATGCGTGGAACACCGGATTTCGCCAGCCGCACTACGACGCTATTGACCATGAAATCCCCGTTGGCGATTTCGAGTGGTTGGAGATGGCACACGAGCAAACCGGGCTGTTGCTGGAGAAGATGAAGCGATTGCAAGGCGAGAATTGGGAGGAATAGCGATGCAAATGGACAAACCCGACATTGGCAAACTACGTGAAACCTACCTGATCTTGCTCTCCGCGACGGAAGATGAGCGTCGCCACCCGCTGTACAAACGAATGCTCAAGCGGGAGCACAAGATCACTACGGAGTTGGTGCAGATGCGGCGGGACACCGTGCATTGGAACACGAGCGTTCGCAAGCCGGATGAGTCACCGATTGAGATCGATGACTTCGTGAACCCCAAGGACGTGGAGTGGTTGGAAATGGTTTCCAAGCAGACGCGGAAAATGCTTCGGCGACTCAAGGCTGAGCTAGGCGAATGACCCCTTACCGTAACGCGCGATACGCCTGTGCGTACTGTGGTCAAAGCTTCGTGGCCGAAAGGTCCACTGCCCGCTTTTGCGGAAGTCATTGTCGGCAGGCAAGTTATCGACAGCGATCAAAAAAATCTGCGAAAGACTTGATCGTTAGCGTAACGCACGCCCAAAACGAAGTGGTTCACAAAAACGACAAGTCGGAGGGTTCTAACATGCCGAGACTGCTCACCGTTCACGACGTCGCCGAGATTTTGGCCATCGCTCCGGAGACGGTGCGGAAGTGGGCTCGGCAAGGCCGACTCCCCGCTCCGCTTCGTGTGGGATCCAAGCTCAGATTCGACGCATTGGAGATTCAAAACTGGGTGGCGGAGCAAGCCGAAGTCACCACCGCAAGCGAGGAGCTTAGCCATGCAAATCGATAGCGAACGCCTGATATTTCCGGACGCCCTGTACCAGCCGCGGGACGTGCATTTCAAGTTCAGCATCGGTACGGAACGGGCAGAGAAAGCCATCGATGCGGGAGCCTTGAATGTGATCCAGTTGGAACCGCGAACCAAGCAGGGGCGATTCAACAGCCAGTTTCACTCGGGCTGGCTAGTACGGGGCTCTGATTTGCAAGCTTGGCTCGAAGCCGGAGCACCGACCACGCCCGTTCCACAACGACGACCCGCCGCGACGCCGGCGCCAATTCAGCCCATGGTTATTTCCAATCCGAACTCTGGAGGATCGAACATGCAAGCCATCCAAACCCATCCGTCCGTGATCACGTCCTTCGACCACGCCGTGTGGGACATCCAAAACCGCTTCGGCCTGGATCGCATCTCGGCGGTGCGAGAAGTCGCTCGCCGGCAGCCCGCGCTGCACAAGGAAGCCTTGCTCGCGGCGAACGCAGGCCGGCCCGTGGCCCAAGCCCAAATTGCCGCTGCGTACAACTGATCACGAATCATCGAACTCACGAAAGGAAGCAACATGACTCCCAAAATTCTCGAAAAGCCCGTGGACGCCATTGCTGGAGCCCGGAACGTACTGGCCGACCGTCAAGCCCAAAACCACGCCTGGGATGCCCAATGGGAAGCTGGCTGCTGGCGAACCGTGGTGGGCATCTTGCGGCGGCAGATTGCTGGCAAGGCGAAGCCCAATGATCCGCAGCGATTGGCCGATGTGGTGCTCGACATGCAGGGCGGCCAGGTCAACGTCGAATTGGAACACCTCGAACACTACGCGGCTGCCATCCAGGAAAGCGAACGGTTGCACGCGGCCCACGCTGAACGGAAGAAAGCGGAGCAAGCTTTGATCCAAGCACGGGAAGAGCAAGCGGCCACGCGTGAACGTCACAAGCAGGAAGAGCGGGACGCACGGCACAAGGTGGGGGCAGCGTGTACCCGGCACAACGAGTGCCAGGTCGCCCACCGGAAGTTGGAGGAGCTTTCGCTGCGTTTCGCGAGCATCTTCGACGACGGTGGAGATCTGCCGCGTGTCATCGAGCCGCTGGAGTAAATCCATGAACCGCAGCAACGCTCCCCACGTTTCGAACCGCGAAGCCGCGACGGGCCGGGAGCCGATGGCCCTGCCCGACGTGCCCTTGCCACGTATCCAGGCCGGCCCGCCTTTCGACATGACGAATCCGAATCGGATTGTGCCGGAATCCGGCGACGCCGTCCTGAACCGCCAACAGCCGCAACCGCGAACCACGAAACGCTAGCCGAATGCCCCTTTGGAAATCCGAAGCCCTGAGCCTGCTACGTGCCGCCGACGCGGAGCTATTCGCTACCGCTGAGGTATTCACCACGCAGGAAGCGGTAGAGCGTGGCATCCCGCGTGTGGACTTGTGCCGGGGCCATGTGGGTCCAAGCATCGCGGCGGCCCTCACCGGCAGCCTCACGAGCTTTGCTCCGATCATTCGTGATGGTCTGAACCATCGGGCCAACGTCTCCACGGTCCTGCACGAGGCGGCTCACTACGTGGACTTCCTGCCCTTCGTGAAGCGGATTGAATCTCGGTCACCAGGCATCGCCAAAGAATTTTCCACGAAGAGCGTGGGGGAATCCCTGTTCACGGCGGACCGGCTCAGCCCGAAGCCGTGGCAGGGGCATGACGGGAAATACCTGCGGCTGCTG
>JANQPP010000074.1 GCA_028289405.1 Pirellulales bacterium | reverse complement strand
GGCGGCGACCGTAGCCGCGATGCTTCAGCGCGAATTGCAAGCACAGTTCGCAGGGCTGGATGCCGAATCTCGGGAGAAGACGCGGCGAGAGATGGAGATCCAACAACTGGAAGCCGAAGTGGCCCAACTACGTGAACGAGTGGAAGTGGCCCAAGCCGCGCCGCCGGATTCCGTCCGCGTGGAAACCCCCGTCACCGCCATCAGCCAGCAGGTCGAAGGGAGTGAAGCCCATTTCCAGATCCGGGCAGGCCGGTTGGCCTACGTGCCGCTCGAATCGCTGATCGACCAGTTCAAGCAGGTCGCTTCCGAGCAGGCGCAGCGGTTCGGTTCACGCGACACCTTGAAACACACCATCGGACCGGTGGGCGGCTTTCGCATGCGGTACACGCTCGAACGGAAGGAATTGCCGTTCGGGCAAGGCGTGCTGATTCAATTGCAACAGTACGAATTGCTGCCGATGAACGACTTCCTGGGGGAATCCTCCGACGTGGCGCTCGGCCCTCAATCGGAATTCCGGCAGCGGTTACAAGCACTGAAACCGGGCCAAACCACCGTGACGCTGTGGACCTATCCCGACAGCTTCGACGTCTTCCGCCAGGCGCGGGACGAACTTTACCGAGCCGGGTTTCAAGTCGCCGCCCGACCCGTCCCGCACCATCTCTACATCACCGGTTCTCCGTACGGCACCCGTTCACAAGCGCAGTAGCCGCCACGCATGTGAACGTTTGGGTGTCATGGAGTTTGTTGTGACTGGAAAGAACCGCCTACGCGTCAAACCAGTTGCCTTGTTCCTCTAGGACAAAGTCGGTGGCCGAGATGTCCTTCGTGTCGGGGTTGCCCGAGCTGTTTTGGGAAATCGCGGTGACCGTTTCGAAGTCCTCGACCACGTTGGCGAAGAGTCCTGCCCGGGAGAGCAGAGCGCGGTTGCCGGACGCTTCCAAGTGGTCGGCGAAGGCGGAGTCACGCAGCACGGCGGAATCGTCGCCGCCGCCGCCCACCGCCGTGATGCGGGCCACGTCGTTCACTTGTACTAAGTAATCGTCGCTGGCCAGCGTGCCACCTCCAGCGAACAGCTCGGCCATGTCGCGGCCACTGCCGCCGGTGAGAAACGCTTCGTCATTCCCTCCTCCGCCGTTGAAGACGATGCGGGAAACTTCGTTCTTGCCGAATTCCCGTGTTTCGCCGTTCAGTTCCAGTTGCAATGTGTTGCCGTCCACCGAGAAGTGGAAGGTGTCATCCCCTTCGGTGCCGGTGACGATCAGTTCGGATCCGGAGACGCGGAAGCCGGACGTGGCGGGCGGAGGACCGGCGGCCTGATTGTTCGCGTTGGCATTGGCCGACGCCGATGCCGACGGAATATCCGAAAGACGGAACCAGAAACCGGGGCTGTCCGGGTTGACACTGTTCACCAAGTCCTGCGCGGTGACCGAGGATGTGGCGGCACGTTTGGAGAGGAATTGCGACTTGATGCCCGCTTGGCCGAAGTTGTAATTATTGGCCGCGGCATCCCCCTCGACGCGGAGCGTGAATTGGTCATTGACGCGCGGGCCGACATGGCCCAAGTTGCCGACCGTGTCCCGGCCATCCACGTAGAACGAGGATTGCGTTTCGCGGATCGTGTAGGTGCCAGCCACCAGGTTCTGGAAGGAGTAGGATCCGGTGGAGGTCGTGGTCACCGTTTGATTGACCTGGGCGTTGGTGTCATCGGTAGTGCCGACGAGCGTGACGGTGATGCCCGGGATGCCGACTTCGTTGGAATCGCGGACTCCATTGTTGTTCGTGTCGGCGTAGACGAAGCCGCTAATGGAGCCGGGCTGCGAACCTTCCGGATCGTCGTTCGTGATGGTGCCCACGGCGGTGCCGTCCAGGATGCCGGCATTCACCGGGTTGGAGAGGCGGACCTCAAAGGTCTCATCCTCTTCGAAGAAGGTATCCGTTTCGATCTGCACGGTGATGGTGGCCGTGCTCTGCCCGGCATTGATGGTCAGCGAGCCGCTGTCGGTTTGGAAATCGACATCTTCGGTGGCGGTAACGCCCACGACTTGGAAGTCGAAGGTCACGTCCTGTTCGCTGATGATGGACAGCGCGACAGTAAACGTGGCGGTGGTGACGCCGGTGTCCCCCTCGTCGATCGAGACATCCTCGATGGAGAGCGTGGGCATCGGTTCGTCATCCAAGATCGTGCCGACGGCCAAACCGTCGGTAATGGCCACGTCGTTGCCCCCGCTGAGCGTGACTTGGAACGTCTCGTCATCTTCGGGGATATCATCCCCTATGACTTGAATCGTGATGGTCTTGGATGTTTCGCCAGGGGCGAAGGTCACGCTGCCGCTTTGGCCGATGTAATCGACACCTGGCGTGGCGGTGCCACCCCCGGTCGTGAAATTCACGGTCACTTCAGAATCGGCGGCGCGGGACAGGGTGACCGTGAACGTCATGTTCGAGTTGGTGGTGTCTCCCTCGGAAATCGAGGCGTCCATGATGTCGATGCTGGGAGGCGTGCCAATCTGAAGTTCGGCTCCCTCCAAGACCACGTTGGCGGGATCCACGAAGAGCTGATCGGTTCCTTCCACGGCGATGCCGTTGAGAGGATTGTCCGCCGGGTTGAGCGTGAAATCGGCACGACCGTTGGCCGTGGCCCGCATCGGAATGCTGGCGAGCAGATGTTCACCGGCGCCCAGCAAGTTGTTGGGGTCGATGGCCGCGCCCAACTCGTCCACGATTCCGTCGACGGACGTGTCCCCGGATTGATTGTTCAGGAATGCCGCCGCGAAATCGATGTCTCCCGTGATCTCCACGAGAGTTTCGTCGTATTCCAAATCGACGAACGCTTGGACTACGCCTTGCGGATTGGGATGCCAGTCCTCCACGAACAGTTGCAGGAAGAAATTGTCGCCGGAATTGACCGTATTGATCGGCTGGCCCGCCGAGTTGGCGATTTGCAGCCGGACTCGGACCCGGTCCTGGGTACTGGCGCCGCGGTCTAGAATCGTGGCCAGACCCTCGCCGTCGTCGATCGTGGCGTTTTGCGCGGAGGAGAGATTGACGCGGAACGTCTCCTCGGGCTCGCCGGCCGAGCCGTCGGTGAGAATGAAGACGCGGATTTCCGCCGTGCTGGAACCGGCCTCGATGGTGACCGTGCCGGCCGTGGACTCGTAGTCGTCTCCGGCGATGGCCGAGCCGTTTTCCGTGGCGAATTGAACGCTCACGTCCTGCTGGCTGATCTGGCTCAGCGAAACAGTGAAAATGGCCTCGGCAATGGTGTCGGTCAACTCGTTGACGGTGATATCGTTGATGGAAACCGCAGGAAGTGCGCCATCGTCGTCCCGAATCGTGCCGATGGCCTGCGAATCCGCGATCGTGGCGTTCGTGGGAGAGCTCAACGTGAGGGCGAAGCTCTGGATAGGCTCTTCCGTCGTGTCGGCCACGGCATCCACGACAATCGTTTTGCTCGTTTCGCCTGGAGCGAACGTCAACGTCCCACTTTGGGACACATAGTCCTCCCCAGCGACGGCGGCGCCGTCGGAGGTGGCGAAGTCCACCGTGACCGTGGAGGTGGTCGCTTCGGAGAGCGTGACCACGAAGGTCAACTGTCCGGCGGAACCGGCGTCATCCCCTTCGACCGCATCGGCGTCAGCCACGGAAATGGTTGGCACGACGGCGTCGTCATCGTTCTGAATCGTGCCCAAGCCTTGCCCGTCGGTAATCGTGGCGCCACCAGGAGAACTCAGGTTGACGAAGAACGTCTCGTCCGGTTCGTCGTCCGTGTCGCCGCTGATGTTGACCGTGATTTGCTTCGATGTTTCTCCCGGTGCAAAGGTGAGCGTTCCGCTGGTGGCAACATAGTCCGTCCCTTCGATGGCGGTGTCTCCCGCCGTGGCAAAATCGACCATGATGGCCGAATCGCTGGCACCCGACAGTGAAACCGTGAAGACGGCCGTGGCGAGGCCGCTATCCCCCTCGACGACGTTCACGTCATCAATGGAAATCGTCGGCTGCGGATCGTCATTGGCGAGCGTGACGGTGGCCTCGCCGTCTTCAATATCCGCGCCACTGGCGTTGCTGAGGGTCGCGAAGAACGTCTCGTCCGCCTCGAAGATCGTGTCTCCCACCACGTCCACCGTGAAGGAGGCGGTCGTCTCGCCCGGATTGAAAGTCAAGGTTTGGCTGTTGGCCACATAGTCCGAACCTGCCGTGGCGGTGCCATCGGAGGTCGCGATATCCACGGTGACCGTCTCCGTGCTAGGCGCGGAAAGCCGCACGGTAACCGTCACGCCGAACGTCACGTCATCCCGCTCATTTTCCGTGACATCCGCAATACGCAGCGCCAATGGGTCATCGGGATCGTCGTCCGCGACCGTGACCACGCTGCGGTCCACGTCGATCGTGGCGCCCGTGGGGTTGGAGAGATCGACCGCGAAATTTTCCTCCGCTTCACGAATGTCATCATCCAGAATCGGAACCGTGATCGTTTTTTGCGTCTCGCCGGGATCGAACGTCAGCGTGCCGGTCGTTGCGGTGTAATCCTCGCCGGCGAGCGCTGTTCCGTCCGTCGTGGCGAAATCGACCGTGACCGTGTTCGCGGAGGCCTGGTTGAGCGTGACCACGATCTCGGCGGAAGGCGTGCCGTTATCTCCTTCCGTGATCGAGACCTCCGATTCGATCGACACCACGATATTGGAATCGTCGTCGATGATCGTGCCGAGCCCCTCGTCGTCATCGATCGAGGCGTTGGTGGCATTACGGAGCAGCAGGGACAGTGTTTCGTTCGCTTCCTCCACCGTGTCCCCTTGGACTTGCACCGTGACCGTTTGGGTCGTCGTGCCGGGGGCAAAGGTCAGCGTGCCCGTGTTGGCCACGAAATCGTCACCGGAAGTGGCGGTGCCCTCCGAGGTGGCGAACTCGACCGTGACTTCGTCATCGCTCGCCTCGGAAAGCGTGACGATAAACTCCAAATTGACGGTGCCGCCGTCCCCTTCGGTCACGGTGGCGTCACCGACCGATAACGTGGGGAGCGGATTGACCGTCAGCGAAAAGCTGCCAAAGTTGACTTCGTCCGAAGCCAAGGCCGTGTTTCGGCCATAAACGAGAAATTCTCTGCCAAGGCTGTCGGCCGGGTCGGTAATGAAATCCAGCGTCCCCGCTTCGGTCGCGACGAACGGTGCCCGGAACAGAAGCCGCTCATCTCCTCCGAGTGGGCTAAGGCTTTCACCGGCCCCGCCGACTTCATCCAATAATCCGTCTTGCGAGGAGTTTCCTGAATTGGTGATCGGGTAATCGCTTCCGATCACGATGCTGCCGTTGACGTCGGCCAGGTTGGCGTCGTACATCACGTCCACAAACCCGGCGAACACTCCCAGGTCCTCGTCACGGATATCATCCACGAAGACGTTCAGAAAGAATTCGTCCCCCACGGTCACGCTGTCCAGGGAATTCCCCTCCGCGTCCGTGACGTCCAGACGGATCTTCACGATGTCGTTCTCGTCCACCTCATTGAGCGCGTTGATCACCATGATCGCGTCCAAGGGGGACAGGAAGCGGTCGCCGTCCACGTCGACGAAGCCTTCCATGCCGGGGCTTCCATCTCCGTTGACCGGTGAATCGCTGGTGGCGGCCTGCGTGGAGAAGGGCGCGGCGGCCAAGGAGACCGGCCCATTGGCGAGCAGCGCGTTGATCACCCACATCGCGTCGCTGGCGGTCAACGCCCCGTCGTCATTCACATCGACGGGAGTGTTTTCGTTGTGGTAGTCGCCCAGAATACTGATGTCGCCCGCGGAATCCGCCGCCAACATCGCCCTTGCTTCCAAATTCTCGCCACGGAGTCTTGGTCGTGGTGGCGTTCTTCTTCCAGCGGCAGTCGCCATCCGGGATGTGATAAGACGACGACGGAAAGGAAGCCGTGTCCGTTTCATGGAAACCTCAAACTTCTCTGGATGTCGAATCAATGCGGTAAAGACGGAGAGCGATCTGCCAACAGCACCACTTCACGACGGCCGCTCGACGCCCGGAGCCTCATCCCACACCCGCGGAATGTGGCCCGTGCCATCACCACCGGTGGAAAGAAACCTCTTGCGCGGCCCGCCGTTCGAAAAGACGGGTAGAAAACAACGACCGGAAACCGGCCCAGTGAAAGAAGACCTCTGTTCCATGGCAAGGATCCTGCGGAGAAATGCTTCCTTGCCCTTGAAACTTCAGGCTACACAAACTTTTCGGATGGTTCAAGAATTTGAAGCCTGGGTCACTTTATTAACATCGAAGAGTTGTCGCGATGTAACGGTTGCGACGCCTGTCTCGCCCCAGGAAAACGAAGGCGACCCTCCGGCCCGGCTCCATGGTCCACTGGTCACGCTTCTTCCCGCGAAAACAGCGCGAAATGCCGGTAGGCAACACGAAAATCACTGCCTTGGGACAGCTTCTGCTGACCAACCCGCTCACCGAGGCTGGGGAGATCACGGTCGCCATAAGTTCCATGGTATTTGGGCTGATCCATTCCGATTGGGCCCATCCCGGCATGGTGCAGACCAGCTTTATGGGGCTCGCGCTGGGTATGTTCGTGTCTGACAGTCGGGCGGGATCTCTGGGTCACGATCCTCGCCCACGGCGATGCGCACACGCTGCTCCTGGTCCCACTCCATGCAGCCCAGGATTAAGCACCCCACCTCTCACCCAGGAGCGAGTCCGCCGACCGCTTGCCTGGCTTGCCGCGAGCCGTTTTTTCAGTAGACTGAAGCATGAGAATCCAGGCTCCCGCATCGTCCGCCACGTGAATTCGTGGCTGCAGGCCGTCCGACGGCACAAATGGGCTGACCGCACATTTCTCCCGGACAAAATCCGATGACAACCGCGCACCCCTAGCTCAATTGGATAGAGCATCGGTCTACGGAACCGAAGGTTAGAGGTTCGAATCCTCTGGGGTGTACTTTTTCTAAAGCCCTTCGATTAACGACTTTAGTAGATCAAGCTCAGCTCGAACCAAGGGCTGAGCTTTTTCATTTCCCCCCACTAATCCCCCCACAAATGATTCGGTTCCCTCATTCGCAGCGAGCTTTTCCTGCACTTCGATGGCCGCCGCTTGCGCGGAACGGATCGCACCGTAGTGCTTCTCGGTCGTGGCTAAGTTGCTGTGCCGCATCACGACCTTCAACGTCTCTGCCGAAACGCCCGCGTTGATCAACCGCTGGGCGAACCCGCAGCGGATGTCATGGGCGCTCGCATACTTCCGGCGCTTGCCAGTTCGATCGTCTTCCTGCACGACAATCACCCCGGCGGCGTCACCGATTCGACAGATGATGCGGCTGACCCGGTCCTTGCACAGCCTGGGGGGCAATCCGCTCCCTTGAATCGTCGCCGAATGCGCTCACCACGCTGGCGAACCTTTTCGGCAAGCTCCTCGGGAACTTCCCGTGAACGGCCGTGGAATTCCCGAGTTCGAGTCACTCCGTCCTCGGCCAACCACGTCCGGACCGTCGTGTCCGTCACACCACAAGCACGACCGATAGCCCGATTGCTATAGTTCGGCACGAGCATGCGGAGGTCTTCCGCCGTCGGCCGCACCCAGTTCAAATCCTTTCGAACGAACTGCTGCATTGGCAACGGGTTGGCAATCCAGCCGTTTCGTTCACGAATCGGAACCGTCTCGAGCAGGTCTCGCAAGCCTGGCAGCATCGGCACTTCCTGGTTTCGTCCGTTCTTTTGAGACGAAGGGATGGCCAACGTCGCGAGCAATTCAACTTCGTAAACCACCAGCTTAGCTGGTGCGTACCCAATAGGCTTTGCCGTTCCTGGAGCATAAAAAAGGATCCTCCTGAGGAAGGCCCCGAG
>JANQPP010000069.1 GCA_028289405.1 Pirellulales bacterium | reverse complement strand
AGATACCGTTACGAGCGTCCGCCGATTACATCGCTTGGCGTCCCGCCCTCGGCCTCCAACTACTGCAAACGTGACTTTGCAGTTCTCGTGACTGCTGGGATAGGAATTATGGCAACTACAGACGGAAATGCCAATCTGAAGGGGAAATCGGCGCGTGATGGAGAGGCCCGCCAGAAGCGCGGGAATGTAGGCCGCGAAACGCGGAGAAAAGGCCGTTTCGCCGTGACTAATCGACCCACTTCAGCCCGACGCGTTGTTTGCCGTCCGGCAAGCCGTTCACGAAGCGAACTTCACCCCACTGTGGAAATCCTTGATGATAGACTTCCACGCGGGAACCGATGTTCGGCTCCCAGCCTGGCTCTAGAATAATGCCCAGGCCCCCTTCCGACTCATCCACGACTTGTACCCGCAAAAAGAGCGTGGCCTCATCCGTTTGGGGCGCCACTCGCGGGTGTGTCCGGCGGTCGGAGATTTCGGCGGCACGGAGCCATGAGTCGAGCGGTGATTCTTCTTGGTGTCTTGTCATCATATGGTCCCATGATGCTTTCTCCGCTGCCCCTTAGCAGATTAAAATCGACCGCCTCATGGCAAGTTTTCAGGCGATTACTTTCGGGAGGGATTATGCGGGGCGTATGGCCCAGGAGGGGGGTATTCGCCATATGGGGAATGGCCTCGGATTGGACGGGACGTGGCGTGAAGGAGTGTTACCGGAGCGACCACGGCTACTCTTCGGTTTTTGCCGGTTTGCTTCTGGCACGCACGAGGCGCTGCACGTCCTCGACCGGAACGCCCCGATCCACCATTTCCCGTTTGAACTCCAGATCTTGGCGGTGGCAGATGAACTTGCGGAATTCCTTGGCCACGGAAGACACGATACTGGCCAGGCCCATCATCACAATGGCGGCAACGAGCCAATTATTGAAAATCGTGTTGAATGCATCGGACATGATTTTTCCCTCCGCGAATTTAGGTCCACCGGTTGGAGCGCCGTTCGGTTCCGCGCAGCGAGTTCGTGATTGTGTGGTCCCGAATGTGGTAGCACCGAAACCACAGATTAACATGCGACACGCACTGATTTTCGCCGCTCGCACTATATTTCGTCACGAAACCTAGAATATTGGATTGGCGCCGAGCATCGAAATCGATCTTGATCACGTCAGCCGTCACCATGCTGTCGACCGAGCGTTGGGAGACAGAGCCGAATCGACGAATGCCCAGCAGCGAATAAAATGAAAGGCATGGTCCGACTTTCCCACTCGGCTCCCCCCCCTCCCCAATGCGTTGATCCAATGCGACGAGTGTATGGCCACCTGCTTTTGTGTTTCGCGGCATTGCTCTCTCTGATTCCGCGCAGCGTGCCGCCTGCTATGGCCGCCGATCCGTCGCACGTGGAGGGTCCGTTCACTCCGCGCGACAGCCTGCGACATTTCCGCCTGGCGGATGACCGTTTGCGGCTGGAACTAGTTGCCGCGGAACCGCAGGTCGAAGAACCGGTGGCCATCGCGTTCGACGAGGCTGGCCGCATGTGGGTGGTGGAGATGCGGGACTATCCGCATGGCCCCGCCGAGGGGGAAACACCTCGTTCCCGCGTGAAGATCCTGGAAGACCGTGACGGCGACGGCTACTTCGAAACGGCCACGATCTTCGCCGATCAACTCCTCTTCGCGACGGGCCTCCAGCCGTGGCGGGGCGGCGCGTGGATCACCTACGCCGGCACGTTGGCCTGGTTCGCGGACACGGACGGCGATTCGCGCGCGGATACCCGGCAGGTTTGGTTTACCGGCTTCGCGGAACAGAACCCGCAGTTACGGGCCAACCACCCGACGTGGGGAATCGACAACCGCATCTATGTCGCCAACGGCCTGCGGGGAGGCACGATCACGGCCGCGTCACCGGAGATCTCCGCCACGCCGCTCCAGTTGCGGGGCATGGACCTGCGGTTTGACCCTCTTTCTGGCCAGGCCGAAACGATCTCCGGCAACGGACAATTCGGCCTGGCCTTCGACGACCATGGCCGGCGTTTCATTTGCAGCAATCGCAATCCGTGCATGCATGTCGTCCTCGAACAGCGCTATCTCCAGCGCAATCCGCAGCTACGCGTGACGAAAACCGTGCAGGATGTGTCGCCCGCCGGCGCGGACTCTCGGCTCTATCCATTGAGCCGGGCGTGGACGACTTCGAATTTGCATGCCGGGCAATTCACCGCCGCCTGTGGGGTCACGATCTATCGCGGCGGTCTCTGGCCCCGCGAATACCTGGGCAACAGTTTCACCTGCGAACCGACGGCGAACCTCGTGCATCGAGATGTGCTGATGGAAGAGGGACCTTCGTTTCGCGCGTTGCCTTCCAGCCAACCGGAAGAATTCTTGGCCACGCCGGATACTTGGTTTCGTCCCGTATTCCTGGCGAACGGACCGGACGGGGCACTGTACGTGGTGGACATGTATCGGGCGGAGATCGAACATCCGGAATGGATGCCGCCCGAGATGCAGCGTCGCGCCGATTTTTCCGGCGGGCATGACCGGGGCCGCATCTACCGTGTTGTTCCCCGCGACGGCGATTCCGAACCTGTGTTCACGGTTGCGAAGCTTTCACAGGCGGACACGCCGCGACTGGTGCGGTTCCTGGAACATCCTCATGCCTGGCAGCGCGAGACGGCCGCCCGTCTGTTGCAGGAGCGACAGGACCGCGCCGCGTTTCCGCATTTGGAAAGCTTGCTGCGTGAAAGCGAATCTCCCCTGGCGCGGCTGCACGCCCTATGGTCACTTCAAGGGCTGGGCGGGCTGACCTGGACCCATGTGCATCGCGCCTTGCAAGATGCGGATGCCGGCGTGCGGGAACATGGCGTGCGTTTGGTCGAGGACTGGTTGCCAGAACAAGCGGAGGCCCGACAAATCGTGTTTCAGCGGTTGGCTCGGGACGAGGATATCAGGGTTCGTTTTCAAGTCGCCCTCAGTGGTGGCGTGGTCCCCCGGGATCCAGGAATGGTCCGTGCGCTGGTCCGCATCGCGCGGCAAGATGCGGAGCATGATTGGACGCGTCAAGCCATACTGTCTTCATTGGCGGAATCGGCGGGGCGGTTTTTGGAGGAGTTCGCGCGAGAGTTCACGGATTCCTCTCAGCGGCCGAACGCTAGCGAACTCGAATTAGCAAGCGAAGTCGCGGCATTGATCGGTGCTCGTGCGCAGGCGGCGGAACTGGCTCACGCGCGAAGCTGGCTGCCCCTCAGCCGGAGTCATTCAGGTAGCGGTGACGGGAAGTACTTCCTGTTGGACCTGGCTTGCCTGCATGGTTTGCATACCGGTTTGGACACCGTGCCTCCACCAGAGAAAGACGCTCTGAACTCGGTCGATTCCCCATCGCTGGATATGGGGAACCGGTTCGTGACCCGCCTCACGCGGTTTGCAAGTGATGCACAAAGCGACATCACCTATCGGCGATGGGCCATACGGTTGATGAAAGCCTCGGCAGATGAAGAGACGCGTGCAGTGCTGTGGAACATCTCGGAGGGGGAGCAGCCTGTTTCGCTGCGGCAGGAGGCGGCCCGTGTGTTGTTGCGGGCCAATCTCTCGGACGAGGAATTCTTACAACTGGTGCATATGGCGGCGCGTGAAACCCCCGACCTGCGTGATTCCATTTGGCAAGCCTGCCTGGCATCGAAACCCACCACGCTTCGCTTACTCCAGGCCATGGTTCGCGAAGAGGTCGCACCGGGGCAGCTTGGGTCCGTGTATCGTCAACAGTTATTGCATCACCGCGATCCGCGAATCCGCGAGTTGGCCAAGGAGATTTGGAACACGGGCGAATCCGAGGTTTTCGATGCCGTCTGGACACGCTATCGCGACGCTTTGCCGGACGGAGCGGCACCGCGAGGGGCAGCCCTGTTTCGAAAGCATTGCGCGACTTGTCACCGCATGCAGGGCGTGGGCTGGCAAGTCGGCCCCAACATTTCCGATGCCCGGGACCAGTCACACGAGCAACTCCTCTTGTCCGTCCTCGATCCCAATCGAGCGGTGGACAGCAACTATTTTCAATATTCGCTCGTGCGTTCGGACGGAGAGGTAATCACGGGGATCATCGCCTCGGAAACACCAGGGGCGATCACGATCCGCGAAGCGGGCGGGAAAGAGACGACTTTACTCCGTGGCCAAGTCGAGGAGATCGTCTCGTCGGGCCAATCGTATATGCCCGCCAACTGGCAAGCCGAATTGGACCCTCAGGAAATGGCGGATCTGATCGCGTATCTCAAAAATTGGCGATATCTGGACGGCCAGCCGCAGACTCCTCTCGCACGGTAAGCTTCCGGCGTCCACCCAACGCCACGGCGGGAAATCGCTATAATGCCGAGGCACCAAGGCAAAGTACCCGAACTGCCTTAACAGCATCCCACACTTGGCGGTAGGGCGGGGCCGATCGGGTCGAACCAACGGGCGGTCTGGCGAATACTTCATTCCAAGAATGTGTGCTCCACCAGGAAATCATGCAGACCGAGTCAAGCCCGCCCTTCACCGTGGGAGTGGAGGAGGAATCGCAGATCGTGCACGCCGATGTGCAAACGCTTCAGCCGAAAGCCCGCGAAATTTTGCTGGTGATCGTCAGCCTGGATCCGCACTTCGCGCCGGCCCACATCTTCAAAATCCGCCGATGAGTTCGGACGGAGCGGGTTTTTGAATATTACCTCGGATGTGGGTAGCGGCCTGCCGGGAACTTGTGGCTTCCCAACGGGGCTGGCGCGAGATTAGGCTTGGCTTGTCTGCCAGAAGGTCGGGCCACGATGCAGGAACGTGGCTCGAGGGAAAATGGACTGCATGGAAGGACCAAACATGCCAACGACGATGCTTGAGAAGCAGATTAGCGGCGAGACGACGCGCGCGGAAAGGAATCCTCTTTGGTTCAAGGACGCCGTGATTTACCAGATTCATGTGCGGGCGTTCTGCGATGCTTCGGGAGACGGGATCGGTGATTTTCGCGGCCTGACGCAAAAGCTGGGCTACATCGAGGAGCTCGGCGTCACGGCGATCTGGCTGCAACCGTTCTTCGTTTCTCCGCTGCGGGACGACGGCTACGATATCGCGGATTACATGCGAATCAATCCCGTCTTCGGCACGCTGAGCGACTTCGAGACCTTCCTGCAGGAAGCACATCGCCGTGACATCCGGGTCATCACGGAAATGGTGATGAACCACACTTCGGACCAGCATGAGTGGTTCCAAAAATCACGCCGCGCCAAGCCGGGCGACAAGTGGCGCGACTTCTACGTGTGGAGTGATACGGATGAGCGGTACCTGGAAGCCCGCATCATCTTCGAGGATTTCGAGACCTCCAACTGGACCTGGGACCCGGTGGCGAACGCCTACTATTGGCATCGTTTTTACCATCATCAGCCGGACTTGAACTTCGACAATCCGGAAGTCCACGAGTCCATGCTCGAAGCGCTCGACTTCTGGTTCGACAAGGGCGTGGATGGCGTGCGTTTGGACGCGGTCCCCTATCTGTACGAACGGGAAGGTACGAACTGCGAGAATTTGCCGGAGACACACGCCTTCCTGCAGAAAGTCCGAAAGCACGTGGATGAGAAGTACCACGACAAAATGTTGCTGGCCGAGGCGAACCAGTGGCCGGAAGACGCGGCCGCCTACTACGGCGAAGGTAACGAATGTCACATGAATTTTCACTTCCCGTTGATGCCACGGCTCTTCATGGCCATCGAGCGGGAAGACCGCTTCCCCATCATCGACATTTTGGAGCAAACCCCGGAGATCCCGGAAAACTGCCAGTGGGGGATTTTTCTCCGCAATCACGATGAGCTTACGCTGGAGATGGTCACCGACGAGGAGCGGGACTACATGTACCGGGCTTACGCGGAAGATCCCCGGACGCGGGTGAATCTGGGTATACGCCGCCGGCTCTCGCCGCTGCTCCGCGACAATCGCCGAAAGATGGAGTTGATGAACGCGATGCTGCTGTCACTGCCAGGAACGCCGATCATCTATTACGGCGACGAAATCCGCATGGGCGATAATATCTACCTAGGCGACCGGGATGCGGTCCGCACTCCCATGCAATGGAACGACGACCGCAACGCCGGATTTTCGAGGTCCAATCCGCAGCAGCTTTACCTGCCGGTGATCATCGATCCCCCCTTTCACTACGCGTCGCGGAATGTGGAAGTGGAACAGGGCCGTCCGCATTCCATGCTGTGGTGGACACGGAGAATCATCGCGCTGCGGAAACGGCATCCCGCCTTGGGCCGAGGCACGATCGAATTCCTCGCGCCGGAGAATTCGAAAGTATTGGCCTACCTGCGGCTGCACGAAGACGAAAAGATCCTCATCGTGGCCAATCTCTCGCGGTACGTGCAATGCGTGGAACTGGACCTTTCCCGCTTCCGTGGCCAGGTGCCGGTTGAAATGTATGGACAGAACCGCTTTCCCGCCATCGGTGAACTTCCCTATTTCATCACGCTCGGCCCCTACGCATATTACTGGTTCCGGCTGGAATGGCCAGGCGAGGAAGCGGAGCCGCTCACGGCGGAACTGCCCCGATGCACGATTTCCGGCGCCTGGGACGAGCTGTTCGAGAACCGCGCACTCGCCAAATTGGAATCGGCTCTGCCGACGTACATGAAGCGACACCGCTGGTTCATTGGCAAACCTCGCACGATTCAGCGAACGAAGCTGCTCGATGTCCTCACGCTCGACGAGGTCCCCGAGATTACCAGCGCGCTCCGTCGCGTCGGTCGCTCCCATGTCGAGGGTGTCCCCGAATTGCGCGTGCTGATCGTGCGGATCGAGTACGTGGAAGGGGAACCAGAAATCTACGTCCTGCCGGTGGTCTTCGCGCAGGGGGACCAGCAGCGGAATATCTTGGGCGACCGTCCAGGGGCGGGCATCCTGACCATCTCTCGTGGCGAACAGGGCGACGGCGGCACGCTCTGCGATGCCAGCCATGAAGAAGAGTTCTGGCTGCTCCTGTTTGATGCCCTCTCGCGGGGGCGGAGGTTTCGGGGACGGCATGGTGAATTGGACGCGACTCAAACACAGGCCTTTTCCCGACCGCCGACCGCCGAACAAGCTCAGGACACGGCCGCGGAAACTTCCATGGAGCCGGCCATCTACGAAGTCTCCGTGCATGGCGGCGAACAGAGTAACTCCTCGGCCGTCATCGCGGGGCGAAATATCTTGAAGCTCTTCCGCAGAATCGACAGGGGAGAAAACCCAGACGCCGAGATCGGACGTTATCTGACCGAGGGGACGGATCTCGCGTGCGTGCCGAAGATGCGCGGCATCTTTACCTACCATGGCCAAAGCAAGGCCGACTACACTTTCGCCGTGCTCCATGAACATGTCGAAAACGAAGACGACGCTTGGGTCTACACGCTCAACCGGCTCGGGATCTACCTGGAAACCATCGAAACGGAGCAGCCCGGCACGCCGAGCGACGAAGCGTTGCCGCCGGGGATGGGGCTGCTCGATGTCGCGGAGCACGATCCCCCTGAAGCGGTGCGCGAGCTGCTCGGTTCGTACCTGCAATCCGCGGGGCTGCTGGGCAAGCGGACGGCGGAACTGCATCTCGCCTTGGCCGCGGGAGAGGATAAGAGCTTTGCCCCCGAGCCGTTCACGAAACTCTATCAGCGCAGCATCTATCAAGCGATGCGGGCGGAGGCGCGGAAGACGTTGGAGTTAATGAAACGCCGCGCCGCCGCGCTGCCGGAACCGGTGGCGGAAATGGCCCGGCAATTATTGGAAAATGAATCGGTCTTGATCAAGCGGTACCAACGGATCGCCGATGGCCGCATCGCGGCGCAGCGCATCCGTTGCCACGGAGATTTCCACTTGGGGCAAGTGCTCTTCACCGGTCGGGATTTTGCGATCATCGATTTCGAGGGAGAGCCGGACCGGCCGATCGGGGAAAGACGGATCAAGAAATCTCCGCTGCGCGACGTGGCCGGCATGATCCGCTCGTTCCACCATGCCTCGCACGCCGTGCTTGGCGGCCACCGCCATGCGGCGCGTCCGCAATCGGAAAGCGGCTTGCAAATCGCATCTTGGCTGAAAGTCTGGTATGTGTGGAGCGCTGCGGCGTATCTACGGGAGTATTTGGCTGCCGCGTCGCCAGGAGATTTTCTCCCGCCGGAGCGTGAGGATATTGCCACGTTACTTCAGGTATACCTGCTGGAAAAAGCGATTCACGAATTGAAGTATGAATTGAATAACCGTCCCGATGGTGTACGCATTCCGCTAGAAGGAATCTTGTATTTGTTGGAGACGAAACCGCACACAAACTGACCACGACCCGAATCGAAGCCGCGCCGGCCCGCGCGGCTTGCCCGCGGCTCCGATTTCACGACAGCTTGAAGTAGACATCTTACGAGAGGAGCAAATCATGAATGGCCTGACTGGAACCACCACGGTGCGACACGATCAATCGATGCTGACCGATGATGACATCCATCTCTTCAACGAAGGCACGCATTTCGATCTGCAATCGAAACTGGGGGCCCACGCCACATCCGCCGGAGACGGCACGCAGGGAACCTGCTTCGCCGTGTGGGCACCCAACGCGGGCACGGTCTCGGTCGTGGGAGAATTCAACGACTGGGACAAAGAATCGCATCCGCTGAAGCCTCGCGGCTCCTCCGGAATTTGGGAGGGGTTCGTGCCGGGCATCGCCCAAGGCACCTTATACAAGTACCACATCCGTCGGCGGGATGGCGGGTACCAAGTCGACAAGGCCGATCCGTTTGGCGTGTTCCATGAAGTGGCTCCCAAGACGGCCTCGATTGTGTGGGATTTGGACTACGAATGGGGAGACGGCGAATGGATGTCCGGTCGCGCTGCCCGTAACCGCCTGAAGGCGCCGATGTCGATTTACGAAGTGCATCTGGGAGCCTGGCGGCGCGTGGCGGCGGAGGAGAACCGATCCCTCAGCTATCGGGAATTGGCCCCAGAATTGGCCGACCATGCGTTGCGTTGCGGATTTACGCACGTCGAATTTCTACCCGTCATGGAGCATCCATTCTTCGGCTCCTGGGGTTACCAGACCACCGGCTACTTCGCCCCCAGCAGCCGCTATGGTACGCCGCAAGATTTCAAGTACCTGATCGACTACCTGCATCAACACGGATTGGGCGTCATTCTGGACTGGGTGCCTTCCCACTTCCCCAATGATGAGCATGGGCTGGCCTATTTCGATGGGACCCACCTGTTTGAACACTCCGATCCCCGCCAAGGCTACCACCCTGATTGGAATAGCCACATTTTCAACTACGGCCGGAACGAAGTCCGCAGCTTCCTGCTGAGCAATGCCCTGTACTGGCTGAACGAATACCATGCCGACGGGCTCCGCGTTGATGCCGTGGCCTCGATGCTCTATCTCGACTACTCCCGTAAAGAAGGTGAATGGATTCCGAACAAATACGGAGGACGTGAAAATCTGGAGGCGATCGACTTTCTGCGATCCTTCAACACCGAAGTCTATCAGCGGCATCCCGACGTCCAAACCATTGCCGAGGAATCGACCGCTTGGCCCATGGTCTCGCGGCCGATTTACGTGGGCGGACTGGGATTCGGTTTGAAGTGGGACATGGGCTGGATGCACGACACGCTCCAGTACGTCCAACATGAGCCGGTGCATCGCAAGTATCATCACGACCAATTGTCGTTTCGGATGATTTACGCGTTCAACGAAAATTTCGCCCTGCCGCTTTCGCATGACGAAGTCGTGCATGGCAAGGGATCCTTGCTCTCCAAAATGCCAGGGGACGATTGGCAAAAGTTCGCCAACCTGCGATTGCTCTACGGCTACATGTACGGCATGCCGGGCAAAAAACTGCTGTTCATGGGGGGCGAATTCGGCCAATGGAACGAATGGCAACACGACACGAGCTTGCAGTGGGAACTCTTGGAACAGACGCCCCATACCGCTCTGCAACGCTGGGTCAGCGCCTTGAATCGCTGCTACGCGGCGGACGCAGCGCTGCATGAGCAAGACTGCGATCCGGCCGGGTTCGAATGGATCGATGCCAACGATTCGGAGAAAAGCGTGCTCAGCTTTTTGCGCAAAGGGGACTCCAACCAAGAGTTGATCGCTGTCATTTGCAACTTCACCCCCGTGCCTAGACAGGACTACCGCGTGGGCGTACCACGAGGCGGGTTCTGGAGCGAACTGCTCAATAGCGATGCGGACGAATTCGGCGGGAGCGGCTTGGGCAATCTGGGTGGAGTGGAGGCCAGCCCCATCGGCATGCATGGCCGACCCTTCTCCTTGAACCTCACGTTACCCCCACTGGGAATCCTATTTTTGAAATCGAATTCTGCATAATTGGGGAAATACCAACCGACGAAACTCAGTCGTGGCTGGAATAGGTTTGCAAGCGGCGGTCGGAGACGGGCGTCACGCCGAAGTTGCGTGACATTTCGCCCCGGCTCGACGCCGTTTTTTTATCGCCGACGAACCGCGACGCACGTTGCCCCACCAGGAATTTTGCCGCTTAAGGATATCTCATGACGGAACATCCCATTTGCCCCCCGACGCTCGGAGCGACGCTCCTGGAAAACGGTGCCTGCCGGTTTCTGGTTTGGGCACCCAATGTAGACCGCCTGGAACTCAAACTGCTCGACCCAGAGGAGCGCCTGCTGCCGATGCAGCCGCGTGACCGGGGCTATTTCGCACTCACGGTGAGCGACGTGTCGCCCGGCACGCGGTATTTCTATCGCATCGACGGAGAGCGTGACCGCCCGGATCCCGCGTCGCGATTTCAACCGGAAGGGGTCCACCGGCCATCCGCCGTGGTCGATTCCAACTTCCCCTGGACCGACCAGCACTGGCACGGCATCCCCCTGCGGGATTTCATCACGTATGAAACGCACGTGGGGACGTGGACTGCCGAAGGTACGTTCGATGCGGCCATCGGCTGCCTGGAGGATCTGAAGGATTTGGGAATCACGGCCATCGAGCTGATGCCCGTGGCACAATTTCCGGGCGGGCGTAACTGGGGCTACGACGGCGTGCATCCGTTCGCCGCGCAGAACAGCTACGGCGGACCCGACGGGCTCAAGCGGTTCGTGGATGCCGCGCATGCGCACGGACTGGCCGTGATCTTGGACGTGGTCTACAACCACATCGGTCCCGAAGGCAATTATTTAGGCGAATTCGGCCACTACTTCACGGACCGGCATCACACGCCCTGGGGCGAGGCGATCAACTTTGACGACCGGGACAGCGACGAGGTCCGGCGGTTCTTTATCGAGAACGCTTTGTATTGGATCGACCAATTTCATATCGATGCGCTCCGCTTGGATGCGGTGCATGCGATTTATGATTTCTCCGCTCGGCCATTTCTCCAAGAACTGGCCGACGCGGTGCGGCTGGAGGGGGAGCGTCTCAACCGGCGCGTCTATTCCATCGCGGAAAGCAGCTTGAGCGACGCACGGCTGATCTCTCCGAAAGCCTTGGGAGGATGCGGCGTGGATGGGCAATGGTGTGACGATCTGCATCACGCGATTCGCACCGAACTAACCGATGAGCGGCTCGGTTACTTCATGGACTACGAGGGATTCCCGGATATCGTCCAAGCGTACCGCCACGGATTCGTCCAAGAGGGGGGGTACTCGGAATTTCGTGGCCGTCGCCATGGCAATTCGGCGCGTCATATCGATCCGGTCAAACTGGTGGTCTGCTCACAGAATCACGATCAAGTGGGCAATCGCATGAAGGGGGAACGGCTCACGGAACTGGCCTCCTTCGAGCAGCTCAAACTGGCTGCCGCGACGGTGCTCCTCTCTCCCTACCAGCCGATGTTGTTCATGGGGGAAGAATACGCGGAGACCGCCCCTTTTCTGTTCTTCATCAGCCATGGTGATGCCGACCTGATCGAAGCAGTACGGCGTGGCCGCAAGGAAGAATTCGCCAGATTTCACTGGAAGGAAGAGCCTCCCGATCCGCAAGCGGAAGCCACGATGGAGCGCTGCAGGTTGAACTACGCACTCAAGCACGAAGACCACCACCGCGCGATCCGGGAGTACTACCAACGGCTGATCGCGCTGCGGAAGGCGGAACCGGCGTTCGTCTTCCCCGATCGCGAGCGGATGCAGGTCGAAGCGTGGGAGGAGCAACGTGTCATGGCATTGCGCCGCTGGTCGGCGGGACGGGAACTGCTCACGCTGTTTCATTTCGGATCCGCGAATGTGACCATCTCCCTCCGCTGGCCGCCGGGCGAGTGGGAGAAGATCCTCGATTCGGCGGAGCCTCGATGGAATGGGCCAGGGAGTTCGCTTCCGGCTTGCATCGAATCTTCGGGAGAGCACAATCTGGCGCTGGTGCCGCATTCGGTGGGCGTGTACGCGAAACGCAGCGCCGAAGGGTATCGCTGATCCTGTACGCTTACGCTGCCCCTTGGGCAGGGAGTGAAGAGTGACCGACACGACGACCAAAAAACCCGTCATCGGCCTGGGCAAACGTGTCCGCGGCATTCGATCACAGGAAGCACGGACCGGCGTCCCTTTGAGCCAGCGGCGCGTCTGCCCGGGCAAGCCGTACCCGCTGGGAGCGACCTGGGATGGGCGCGGGGTCAATTTCGCGCTGTATGCCGAAAGCGCCACGAAAGTCGAGTTATGCCTGTTCGATTCGCCTGATTCCCCATGTGAATCCGAACGAATCCCCCTCACGGAAAAGACCGATCTGGTGTGGCATGTCTTTCTGCCGGACATTCGCCCGGGACAACTTTACGGCTACCGCGTGCATGGCCCGTATGAACCGCAGGCCGGGCATCGGTTCAACCCCCACAAGGTCTTGCTTGACCCCTATGCGAAGCTGGTGGGCCGCCGCACGCGATGGGACGATTCACTCTTTGGCTACCAGATCGGGTCCCCCGAGGAAGACCTTTCCTTTGACGATCGAGACAGTGCGGCTTTTGCTCCGCTGGCCGCCGTGATTGATCCTGCTTTCGACTGGGGGGAGGATAAACCACTTAGAACGCCCATGCACAAAACGGTCATCTATGAGATGCACGTGCGGGGGTTCACCAAGCGGCTCTCGGCCATTCCCGAAAGCCTTCGCGGAACTTACGCCGGTCTCGCCTCACCGCCGGCCATCGATTACTTAAAGAATCTGGGCGTCACGGCGGTGGAACTCCTGCCCGTGCATCACTCCCTGCAGGACCGGCACCTCGTGGACCAGGGGCTGGCCAACTACTGGGGTTACAACACGCTCGGTTTTTTCGCCCCGGAAATCCGCTATGCCTCCGAGGATCACCCGCTGGATGCCGTGCCCGAATTCAAGGCGATGATCCGCAACCTGCATGCGGCGGGCATCGAGGTCATTCTCGACGTGGTCTACAACCACACCGCCGAAGGCAACCATTTCGGGCCGATGCTCTCCTTTCGCGGCATCGACAACGCGGCGTATTACCGCCTCGTGCCGAATGACCGCCGTTACTACATCGATTTCACCGGTTGCGGCAACACGCTGAATGTGATGAATCCACGCGTTCTGCAGTTGATCATGGACAGCCTCCGCTACTGGATCACGGAGATGCACGTCGATGGGTTCCGCTTCGATCTGGCCAGCGCGCTCGCTCGCGAACTCCATGAGGTGGATAAGCTGGGGGCGTTTTTCGACATCATCCACCAAGACCCGATCATTTCCCAAGTGAAATTGATCGCCGAACCGTGGGATTTGGGGGAAGGGGGCTACATGGTGGGCAACTTCCCCGTCCAATGGTCGGAATGGAACGGCAGATATCGCGATTGCGTGCGGTCATTCTGGAAAGGAGACGGGGGCGTCGTCTCCGAGTTTGCCACGCGGTTCTGTGGCAGCAGCGATCTGTATCAATGGAGCGGACGGCTGCCGAAAGCCAGCGTGAACTTCGTGACCTGTCACGACGGGTTCACGCTCGAGGATCTCGTCTCCTACAACGAAAAACACAACGCCGCCAATGGCGAAAACAATCAAGACGGAGCGGACCACAACATCAGTTGGAATTGTGGCGTCGAAGGCCCTACCGACGACGAGGAAATCCTCGCCCTGCGGGATCGGAAAAAGCGTTCCATCCTGGCCACGCTGATCCTCTCCCAGGGCGTGCCGATGCTGTTGGCGGGGGATGAGATGGGGCAAACCCAAGGCGGCAACAACAACACCTACTGCCAGGACAACGAAGTTTCTTGGCTGGATTGGGCTGCCAGTCGGGAACCAAGAAACCGCGAGCTCCTGGAGTTCGTCCGCCAGGTACTAAAAATCTTCCATGAACAGCCGGTCTTCCACCGCCGAAAGTTCTTTTCCGACCGTCCCATCGGCGGCTCCAATGCGGCGGACATCGCCTGGCTGAATCCCGACGGTACCGAATTGACGGGGGAAGAATGGAACACCCCGCACATGCGTTGTTTCGGCGTCGTACTCTTCGGTGACAGCATCGACATAGACGAAAAAGGGGACGAGATCAGTGGGGATACGATCCTCATCTTGTTCAACGCCGACCATCATCACACGATTCCCTTCACGTTGCCGGACATTGAAGAGGTGCTTTGCTGGCAACGTCTGTTCGATACCTTTGAAGCCGCAGCACCGCAAATGGAATTCACGCAAGGTGAGACCTACGAACTGCGTCCTTGTTCCATGGCCGTTTTCCGCATCGGCGTCGAAGTAGACCCCGAGGAACACGCGGCGCGGGCCGAGGTGGGAAATCCCCTTGCCACGTATCGGTTGCAATTCAACCAGGAATTTCGCTTGTCCGATGCGCAAAAACTGGTTCCGTATTTTGGCCGCCTGGGCGTGACGCACCTCTACGCCTCGCCGATCCTACGAGCCCGCAAGGAAAGCACGCATGGTTACGACGTGGTCGATCCGAAAACGATCAATCCGAACCTGGGCGATGAAACGGACCTGAACCACTTATCCAAGGATTTGCGAAATTTTGGCCTGGGGATGGTGCTCGATATCGTCCCCAACCATATGGCTACCAGCCTGGAAAATCCCTATTGGCGGGACGTGCTGACCTATGGACACAGTTCGCCCTTCGCCGGCTGGTTCGACATTGATTGGCGGATGCCCGACCCCAACATGTGGGGCCGCGTGTTGATGCCGGTCTTGGGAGAACCGCGTTCGCGGATTTTGGAACAAGATCAACTTCAGCTCGTCTGGTCGGACGGGCGTTTTCGGTTGGCTTACTTCGAGCATGTCTTCCCGATCGACCCGGCCTCCGTGCCCGCGATTTGCGGCTTCGGAATGCCGGAACTCCAGGCGCGTTTGCAGGACGATCATCCGGCTTTGCGGAAGATCGAGGAGATCCTGCGACGCTTGAAGAAATTGCCGCGTGTCGCCTCGCGCCTGCAAAGGCACATGGATATCGACCGCGACGCGACCGAGCAATTCCTTTCTCAGTTGGCTCAAATCGTGATCCAATCACCCAAGATCCAACAGTGGATCGAGGAAACGGCACGAAAATTTGGCGAAGGACAGGAAGGCCGCCGCCGCTTGAAACGGCTCATGGACAACCAACCTTATCGTCTGGTGTATTGGCGTGATGCGGCGCGCTCGATCAATTATCGCCGGTTTTTCGATATCAACGAACTGATTTCCATTCGCCAGGAAGACCCGCAAGTCTTCGAGGAAACTCACGAGGCCATCCTCCGCTGGGCGAAGGACGGTTTGATCGATGGTTTGCGGATCGACCATATCGATGGCTTACGTGATCCTCGCGGGTATTTGGAACGCCTGGCCCATGCACTAGCCGAAGTGGATCGCGACGCAGGGCCGCCGCCGATTTTCGTGGAAAAAATCCTCGCCCCGCATGAGCATTTGCCGGAGGAATGGCCCGTGGCGGGTACGTCGGGTTATGAATTTCTCAATCAAGTCGAGGCGGTCTTCATTTCCCCCGAGGGATTCGCGGACTTGGAAGACCTCTACCGCCGCTTGCTTCGGCGGCCGGCGCATTTCGAACACATCGCGACTTGGGGCAAACGCCGCATCTTGAGCAATGATCTCTCACCACAGGTGAACCGCTTGGCAGACGCGCTTCTGCATCTGGCCGAAAGCCACCGCCAAGCGGGATCGGACGTGGCCGACGGTCCAACCGTGGCATCCGCGGACAACTCCCAAAATTCGTCGAGTTGGGCGGAGGGGGCCAGCGGGAACAACAAAGCGAATCTGCCAGTCACGTCCGTGGTCCAGCCGCCGCCGTCACGCCGAGACTTCGTCGACGCGATCATCGAAGTGATCACCGCGCTCCCCGTTTACCGCACCTATGTCGATAGCAGTCAACACAGCCTGAGTGAAGCGGATCGGCGACACGTGGAGATGGCCTTGCACCGCGCTTGCGAACTGGGCCGTGCCACGCCGGAAGCGATCGACTTTTTGGGCGAAGTGCTCCTGCTCGACGAGGCGAACTTGCCTGAACGTGAGTTGCGGGAACGAGTACATTTCATCCAGCGTTTCCAGCAATTGACCGGCCCGGCGGCGGCCAAGGGGATCGAGGATACGGCCCTCTATTCGTATGTTCCCTTGGTCTCTCTGAACGAAGTGGGTGGTGAACCGCATTTGCCGCAAGATGCCGTTGCCCAGTTGCACGTGGCCAACGCACATCGGGCGGACACATCGCCGCGAACCATGCTCTGCGTCACGACCCATGACACGAAGCGTACGGCGGACGTGCGGGCCCGCATCGATGTGTTGACGGAAATCCCCAAGTTTTGGTCTACGCTTGTGCGGCGCTGGCGGCGGCAGAATGAAAGCCTGGTCCAGCGCGTGGGGGGAAAGAACGCTCCGGATGCCGTGGCGGAATACCTGTTCTATCAAACCGTGGTGGGAATTTGGCCCGTCCCCAAAGTCGGCCAGACACACGAACTCCCGCCGCCGGAGGAATTGCAATCATTGCGCGAGCGCGTCGAACGGTATATGATCAAAGCGGTTCGCGAGGCGAAGACGCACACCTCTTGGACTCACCCGAATCAAGCCTTCGAAGACGCGGTTTTGGCGTTCATTGGCGCCCTATTGTCTCCGGCTGAAGGCGAACCTCCCCTATTCCTTACGGATGTCCAGAATCTCGTGGCCCGCATCGCCCGACCCGGTTTTTGGAACAGCCTCTCCCGTACGCTACTTCAATTCACGTCCCCGGGCACGCCAGACCTATACCAGGGAGATGAGCTTTGGAATTCCGCTTTGGTCGATCCCGATAATCGCCGGGCGGTGGATTACCAAGTACGGCAGGAGATGTTGAGTGAAATCATGGCCGCGAGCGAGGAGTCGCCCGCCGCCTGGCGGGAGTATTTGCAGGAGCTCATGCGGTCGCCGGAAGATGGCCGGATCAAGTTGCATTTGATCCAGAGCATGCTGGCGGCGCGTCGGGAGCACCCACGGCTATTTACCTCGGGACAATATCTTGCACTGGCAGCCGACGGGCCGGCGAAGGACCATATCGTGGCCTTCGCGCGCTTGACCAATCCACCGTCGGGAAGTACCGCGGAGGCGCCAGGCGGTTCCCCGGCGACGGCGGCCATTGTCGTGGCACCACGGCAAACGGTAAGCCTGATTAGCGAGCCTACCACGCCGCCCATCGGCGAGGTAGCATGGTCTGAAACGGTCCTGCGTCTACCGAACACATTGGCCGATGCCGCCTGGACCTGCGCTATCACCCGCCAATCGCTTCGGCCGCAAGGGGATGGCAGCTTGGCCGTGTCGGAAATCTTGCAGTGGTTTCCCGGCGCACTGTTGATCAGCGAGAGGCAGACATGATGACCCAACCTTTGGCGATCCTACCCCATGGAAAAATCCGCGAAGGACCGCCCACACAGGAAAATGTTAGGCAGGTGAATCGAATATGAACAACATGATCAGCGTCATTCTGGGCGGAGGAAAAGGTACGCGTCTTTCGCCTCTCACCAAATACCGCTCCAAGCCTGCCGTGCCCCTGGCAGGAAAGTACCGCATTATCGACGTGCCGATCTCCAACAGCATCCACAGCGACGTCAACCGCATCTATATCCTCACGCAATACAACTCCATCAGCTTGCACCGGCACGTACGCCAGACCTACCGCTTCGACCGCTTCGACGGCGGCTTCGTGGAAATCATGGCCGCCCAGCAGACCTTCGGAGACGCGCAGTGGTATCAGGGCACGGCGGACGCGGTTCGGCAAAACCTACAGTACTTCTGCCAACCCGGCGTCGAATACGTGCTGATCCTCTCGGGAGATCAGCTCTACCGCATGGATTACCGCGATATGCTTCGCACGCACGAGGAGTCCGGCGCGGATGTCACGATCGCCGGCGTCCCCATCTCGTCCGAAAAAGCCTTCGCATTCGGGATCATTCAATTCGACGACGACGGACGCGTCACCGGTTTTAGCGAAAAGCCGAAAACCGAGGAGGCGTTGAGGCCCGTCCGTACCGATCCGGAATGGTTCGAAAAACACGGCATCGAAGCCCGTGGGCGTGATTGTCTGGCCAACATGGGCATCTACCTCTTCAACCTCCGCACGTTGGTCGAATTCTTGGACAGCGACCATGAAGATTTCGGCAAGCAAATCTTCCCCAAGCATATCGATACGCATCGCGTCAATGTGCATCTCTTCGACGGCTATTGGGAGGACATCGGTACGATCCGCGCCTTCTACGACGCCAACCTAGCTTTGGCGCAACCCAATCCGCCGTTTGAGCTGATGGGACATCACGCGCCGATCTACACACGGGCCCGTTATCTGCCACCCACGCGGCTGGACGGAGCGACCGTCTCCAGTAGCCTGTTGGCCGATGGCTGTCTGATCGGAAAAAATTCGGTCATCGAAAACAGCGTGATCGGCTTGCGGTGCAACATCGGGGACAACGTCACGATTCGCAACTCCGTGTTGATGGGCAACGACTTCTACACCCAATCCCACAGCGAAGATTCGCCCTCCACGGATCAAAGCATGCCGCCGCTGAGAATCGACGATGGCTGCCACATCGACGGCGCGATCATCGATAAGAACTGCGTATTCGGGCGGGACGTACGGATCGTGCCGCCGGCCCGTGCCGACGTCGAGGATGGCGAGCATGGCCCGCTCTTCATCCGCGACGGGATCATCGTGGTTCCCAAGGGAACAACCTTGCCCGACAATTGGCGATTCGAAGCGTGATGGATGCCCGCAACGCTGTAGGCCCTACCGAGGTTGAACGAGAGGAGTGTGTCGGTTGAGAAGAGCAAGTCACGCATTCCGGATCGGCGCGGCCCTGTCCGTGGTCGTAGTGCTGGCAAGCATGGCGGCGGCGGAGGAGGAGCAAGCGGAACCCTCCCCGTCCCACTCCAGTTCCCATGCGGAGGACATGCAAGAGCGATTGACCACACTTGTACCGAAAATCCGCCAAGAAAAGAAACTGATCGGGCTGGCCGCCATGATCATGGTCGACGGGCAGGTGATCGCCCAGGCAGCCGATGGCGAGCGAAAGAAAAAAAGCGGTATCGCGGTCGAAACGAAGGATCGCTGGCATCTCGGGTCGATCACCAAATCGATCACCGCCACGATGATCGCCCGGCTGGTCGAGCGGAACCAAATTGATTGGAAAACCACGGTCGGCGACTGTTTCCCCGCAGCCGATCAGATCCACGCCGAGTATCAAGCGGTGACTCTCGACCAATTGCTAACGCACACCGCCGGCACGCCCGCCAACTTCCCGATCAAAGTGCAATTCCAGAGGCCGGAGGAAGGTGAAAAACGGATGCGAGCGCGGCGGACCGCCGTGCTGGAGGTCCTGCGGAAAAAACCGAAGCACCCGCCCGGGGAAAAGTATTCGTACTCCAATGTGGGGTTCACCGTGGCGGGCGCCATGGCGGAAGCAAAGACGGGGCAACCCTGGGAAGACTTAGTTCGGCAGGAAATTTTTACGCCGTTGAATTTGAGACAAGCCGGTTTCGGATCTCCCAAGAGCGAGGGGGACACGCTCAGCCAGCCCCGCGGCCATCAAAAACTCGGGCCCTTCAAACGCGCGGTGGGCGAAACCGAGGACAACACTCCCATCATCGGGCCAGCGGGTACCGTGCACATGGCCCTGGCCGATTTATGCATCTACGGAAACGAACACCTGCTCGGAGAACTGGGGGAGGGGCAACTCCTCACCGCCGCCTCGTACCAGCGGCTCCATTCGCCCCAATTGCAGGACTATGCCTACGGCTGGGTCGTCCCCGAGGAAACCGACTGGGTAAAGGGGCGGCTGATTTGGCACAACGGATCCAACACCATGTGGTATGCCATGCTCTTTCTGCTTCCCGATCAGCATACGGTGATCGCCATCGCCTCGAATGACGGTGATATCAAACGTGCCGAGAGCGCGGCGCACGACATCGCCCGGCAATTCGCTGTGCGCTAGAATTTCCTGCCGATCAAGCGCCTTCGAATCTCTGCGGGAAGCAACTTGCGGCCTGTATAATCGGGGAATTCGTTCGCCAAGTCGGGTCTGACCCCTCTTTTCAACGGCCATTCAGGGATTCGACAGGCCGCTCGTCGAAAATTTGCCTGATTTTCATCGATTTCTGGCAAAGTCGGGCTGGGTTTTTGTCGCTTTTAGATAAGAATATAGGAATTGCGCGACGTGCATCCACGAACTTTCTTTTTGTAGACGAATTTTGGGAGTGACAAAATGGGTATGATGACAACAAACTGGGAGGACGAAGAGACCAACCGCACGATCGAGCTGGTCATCCAGTACCGGCTCGAAGACGAGCGGCGGATCGTGGAACACGTCACTCCCAAATCCGTCACCTTTCACGATCCGGTCACCAAGCAGCCCCAGCGCACAATTCGTGTCCATACTGCGGGCGGCCGGCGCTGCCTTACCAAGGTCGTACGGGAACGCGGATCGTTGGAGCAACTCGTCTCCGAACCGCTCGCCTCGGCCATGGAAGCCGTAGCGTGAACCCCGTCGGTTGGGCGCTCAATATCCTGGCCGCTGATTTAGAAATAGGATGGCAACTCCCCTCGCGCGTCGAGCGAAGGGAGTTTGCGCTCCTATTCCGCGCTGATGGCCCGGTGGCTCCGACGTAAGAGTACACCGTGGATATCGTCGGTCGGATTCAAAAGCCCCGCGCGGGCAACTCGCCCAGCCGCTGGTGGGCTTCGGTTTCCTGCTGGTGTAATTCCAGGATGCGGCGTTTCAATTCGGCCCGCAGCGCGTCGCACGCGTCTTCGCTTAGGGGAAAGTCCGCGCTGGCCGATTTCTCCAATTCGGCCAGCTCACTCCAGATTTCGCCGATGCGGTCCGCGGACTGCTCACCGCCGCTGAAGATCAGTTCCGCCTTTTCCACGCTCAGCTCCTTGAAGCGTTGAAAGGCGGTGACCTCATCGGGCAGGGCCGCTTCTCCCAGCGCGTCCCATCCCTCGCCGAGCCGTTCATAGCGTTCCGCCAACTCGGTGAGCAGCGGCGCCTTCCAGGCCGTGCTCGCCCCACGGAAAAAACGCGCGTAGAGCGGGCGAGTAAGTCCCCCGCCCGTGCCGTAGTGGATGAACGAATAGATCGACGTCAGCCCCCGCCAGAGATGCACGCCCCGGGGAAACATCCGCGACCAGCTTTGCGAATCGTTTCCGCCATGCATTCGTTCACCCCATCTTTGAAACGCTTCGAGTGTGAAGTTGGCCGCCATTCCCTTGCCGCCGGGCGTCTTCACCGGGCCACGTCCCACGAGCGCGTCATGGCAGGCGGCGATCCCCTGCCTGGCCGCTTCTCGCGCGTCGAACTCGGGCGGCGCGTCCGATATCCACATTAGGCGATTCTTCTGCTTGCGGATCCGCTGCCGCGCCTGCGCCAACGTGTCGAGCGGCAACCGGTCCGGCTCGTCGGCCAAATCTCCAATGAGCGCCTCCGATGCATCGTCGATCCCGTAGACGGTGACGACATGGTACAGTCCCCCCTCCATCTCGGGTCGGGCCACGCGACGCGGCAGGCCCGCCGCGTCCACCCAGGCCACCACCGACTGCCCGGTTTCCAGGGCGGCCCGAAGCTGTTTCTCCGCCGTCTTGGCCCCGCCCGTCTCTCGGATCTGGCAGCCAATGCCCAATCGCTGGCAGGCGGTTTGTAAGTACGCCAGATCATCCTGCCAAAGATGCCGTCCGGCGACGAAGAACGAAGAGAAATCCTCTTTCTCGTAACGAAAAGCGAAGACCCCCGCACCGACTCCGCCGGCAATGCCGAACAGCAGCGCTTCGCTCAGCGATTCCACGCCCCCGGTGGGACGGACATTCGCCGCGGAAAGCAGCACGCGGAGCGCGGTCGTGGCGGGGACATTGCCGGGCAGATGAAACCGCTCCGGTCCATCCGTCGCCGCGGGCAACGCTTGAGCGAGAACGTGGCGGCGGGCTGCCGTGTAGCGTTCGCCCGTCTTCTGCATGCGGGCGCGGATCAGATCCTTGAGACGTTTTTGCTTGGTCATGTGTTTACTTCCGAGTCAGCCCAAGAAGCGCCGGTTCCCGCACAACCCACGCTTCCCGGTCGTCCGGAAAGCAAACCATGCAGAGCTAGCGACCAAACGGAACGCAAGGCTTTGCTAAACCAAGCCCGAGGACATGCATCCCCTTTGCCCTCGCTGGATGGGCCGTGCGGGGGCCCATGTTGAGGGTTCGGCGGAGGCGCCGCCAGAGTGCGTAGAATACGCGGCCCGCGCGCAGCGGTCAAGTTTTGAGCAACCGATTCATGTGAGCTGCGTGATCAAGCGGAGAGAATGTTCTTCGGCAAGTAAATGCAAATCCATCAACGGTTTACTTCGGGCGAGCACGTTTGCCCGGCTCGACGGACCTTTGATTTCTTGGTTGGTCGAATGCTAAAATGAAATTGTCACGCAGCATTTTGGCCAACTTGCCTGGATTCTGTTGCCCCGGCTGAGAGGGCCGTCTCTGCCGGGGGTTTTTTTGTGGAGCAACAGGACATACGCACGCATTTATTGTAGTTCAAATATTCGGCCCGCGAGTTTTGGTCAAGCGTATTTTTGCACTACACTTTCGGCATGGACAAGAAACGTGGAGCACCGATAAAATCGCCGGGCGATCGCAAGTCACATGTCGTCCAAATCCGGTTAACCGAAGACGAGAAGACGGCGTGCGAAGCCGCGGCCTGGGCAAGCGGCAAGAAAATGTCCGCGTGGGCACGGGAAACACTCGTGAGGGCGGCTAAACGAAAACGCTAGCGGAGAGAACGCGAATTGAACCCATTCGCGAGCCCTCGCATCGTTACGGCAGGATATAAGGCTGCTTCGTCACCAAGGCACGGGCCGCACTCTAGAATTGGCGGAAAGCAAAGCGGCCAAAAAGCATTCAGTCGAATCTTCACTCACAAAACCAGACGGCATCTACGGGCCGAATAGTTTCAAGGTTGAGGTCAAATGCCAAAGCCGAAAAAACCCGATCCGACATTCGAAGTGAGGTTTGTTGGACCCGGACTCGTCCCAGAAAAAATACCCGTGCATGTCGTGAGTGAAGTCTTGACAGCTCTCCAAAATCTTGCGAGCGGAAGAGATCCGTCACAATCGCGGCATATTCCAAATGAGCAGATAATTGGCCTATTACAAATTCGCCGAGGATCCGCTGTGTATAGTTGCGTTTCGCGTGCACCAGACGAAGCACGACACAATCTCACCCAAGTTGGTGTTATGCTTTCTGGCTTAGACCAAACACAAACGGAAGACGACTTGATGGTGACCGCATTTCGTCCCATCGAAACGCTCAGCCAGGCCGCGAGAAGCATTGGCTGCCGCCTGGAAGTATATTACGACAGAAACCGAAACTCACCGGTATTTGCCGTGGATGAAGATGATTTCAGCAGACTTTCAAAGCGTTTGCTGTTAACGGGAGAAACAACCGTCATTGGAAGGGTAGAAAGAGTTGGTGGGGCGACGCAGACAAAGTGCCTGCTCCGTATGCCGAATAGAAAGCCTTTGCTTTATTGCAATGTCGAATCGGATAAACCGAAGCTGGCGCGAGAATTGGGTAAGCATCTATACGAAAACATTGCTGCAACTGGTACCGCCACTTGGATACATCGCACATGGTACATCTATAAATTCACGATCCGTGACTTCAAAAAACCGGGATTCAGCAACCCGAAAGCCACCATCGAAATGTTAAGGCGTGCTGGATTGGACGCCTGGGACAGCATCCCTGATCCAGAGTCGTACATCCGAGAGGTTTGAGCGTGAGTGCAGTAGCTGGTATCGACTCCATGATTCTGGTGTATGCCGGCATAGTTCCAGAAAACAAAGCAAAGAAAAGCGAAGAAACCGAGAACTTTCGCGTTCGCTCACTGCTTCTTCTCGATCAATTGGCGAACAGCGGTGCCACGATAATCTTACCGACTGTGGCGATATCTGAAATTCTCGTTCCAGTTTCTCCGTCTAAAGCTCACAAAATGATTGACGCACTACAGGAGCAATTTGTCTGTCCGACTTTTGACATTCACGCCGCATCAATCGCGGCCAATCTATGGGCGAAACACAAAAAACTGCCTCGTGATCATCAATACAAAGAACGGCACGTCCTAAAAGCGGATGCGATGATCATCGCATCCGCAGTAGCAGCAGGCGCTACTGAATTCTACAGTAACGATGATCAATGCAGGAAACTCGCTGCTAACTTGATTCATGCGCGCCCGCTTCCGGACAGACCGCACAGCCTAGAGGGAATGTGGGTCAAAGGAGAAATAGAACGAGGCGAGTACCCAGGAATTCCCAAGGTGAAAAAGCGGCCAAAGAAAAAATAGAGGCACTATGAGCGGCCCCAAAAAAGACTAAATGAGTCTTTTGTTTCTCGCCAGAATACGATCTTGGGGCACGAACAGAAGGCGAGGATCACAGCAGCAGTTGAGAAGTCTACACTATTCAGCAAGCCGGCGGTAGGTCGTCTCGACCGCTTTGGCCTCTTGGCCGTCGGGGGAGATGTTGAAGGCGGTGATCACGAGCTGCCCGTCGTCTTGCCAGGCATACTCGGTTCGCCAGCCCCAAGGGGGCGTGCCGGGCGCCGCGTCGTAACTGCCGGTGACGGCGAAGCCGTGGCCGGTGGCCTCTCCTTCGGAGAACATAATCGCGTAGTTCATGTGGAAGCTGTCGAACCAGGCGGCCTGAAACTTCTTGGTGATCGTGTTGAAGGCGAGCAATTCCTCCCCCAGCCGAGGCCGCCCCTGCATCGTGCCGGTGTAGGTGTGCCGCCAGAACTTGCCCTCCAGCACGGGCCGGAATTCGCCTTGGACCGGCGATTCGTCCGCCAGCTTTCCCGGCTCGAACCACGTACGGCAGGTCCCTTCCCAGGAACCGGCTAGCTTCTTGAACAACTCGGCGGACATGGATATACCGTTTTCGTTACATTTCGATGACTTCGAGATAGATCAAAAACTTCGTGAGCCAGGGATGCGTCCAGGGATTCCAAGTGGGGAAGCTCACCGACCAGGCGGAGGCCAACAGCAAGAGCAGCGCGAACCCCCGCCCGATGCGGTTTTTGGCTAGGCGGTCACAAATCGGCAGCAGGGCCAAGAGCCACAACGGCGCGAACCAGAAAAGCCAGCGGAAGCCGCTGGTCATGCCGCCGTAATTGCGGGAATCGACCGGTTGGCGCAGATAAAAGGCGATGCACACGATCGTCATGGCGGCAATCCCCAGGGAAAACCACATCAGCCGCCGAGAGCCCGAAAACAGCCACAGCAGCAGGCCCACGGGGAACAGCAGCCACATCGGCGTGAGGGAGAACACCCCATGGTGCCCGATCAGGGAGTGAAGGGCGTAGGTGCCGGCGTCGTCCTCCCCTTGGTCGATCTTGGAGCGCCTTTCGCGGGTCCGCCAGTAACTTTCGATGGTCCGCGTGCCGCGCTGGTAGGTGTAATCGTACCAATTGTCGAACTCGTGCACGGCGAGCCGGCCTCCCTCGTGGACGAGGGTAAATTTCTTCGCTGCGTCCATGTCCAACAGATGCCAGCGCTCACCCGGCTGCACGATATCGACATTCGTATTTTCGGACAGTGTGTTACCCCTCTCGGTGAGTTTTTCGCGCACCGCGTCGGGGACTTCCCCCGCGTCCAGCTTTTCGACGACTTTCGCGTCCTCCAACGTCGTCACCAAGGGGCCGTCCTCTCGGTGGGCATAGGGAGGACGCCACGTGTCGTGCGCGGAGTAGTTGGTGCCGAAGAAGCCGGCCACGACGAGCAGTGACGCCGGTAGGAAGGCGAGGAAAAATCGCGACGGCTGATGCCAACAGAAGGCCACGGCGGACAGGGCGAAAAAGGAGAGGGCGGGCAGTTCATTGGCCGCCGCGAAGGCGGACGCCAATCCTCCCAGGGCAGGAATCCACCAGCCTCGGCGCTCATCCCAAATGGCGAGGGCCAACATCTCCAGCGTGACCGCGACACTGGCCGCCGCCACGAGATGGTTATTGATCACGATGGCGAAAGTGGTCAAAAACGTGGCGAAAGCGCCTGCCGCGAAGACGTAGATCCGCGACCAATCCGACCGGCCCAAGCGCTCCACGAGTCGTGCCAGGCACCAGAAGTAAATGGCCAGCAGCGTGAGATGCACGCCGAGCAGCAAGCCCCGCCCGATTTCGTAGGGATGCGTGCCCAGCGTGGCACCGGTGGCGCGATGGATCACCCAATAGACGCCGGCCAGCAGCGTGGGGTAAAGCGTCGGCTTGCTGGAATAGAGCCGCAGTTCGCCGTCGGCATTGAAATGCTGCACCATGTCGATCGTGTCCCAGTTCGGCTGGCTCACGATCTCGTCGATTTCGTAGGTGCCGTGCTCCACCAGCGCACGGACCGTGGCCCACCGGCTACGGTCATTCGCGCTAAGAAATGGGCGCTGCAGGAATTTGTCTTCACGGCCTTGGGAATGCAGGTAGCGCTCCAGCCGCTCGAAGTCGACGGAGTTCACGGCCAAGATCCGCCCGGCCACGTGGCCCAGGCTAAGCGCGATGAGAATGAAGTAAATGCTGCGGCGCAGGGCAGCTTGCGCCGGGTCTTGGTATTCAGTCATGAGGACGTGGTGCGAGAGGAGGCGTGTTCGGGAGTGCGCTCCGCGACGGAGTACGTGGGCAGGTCCCGCACGGCATAAGCGGTCATCAATTCAGCGAGGAAACCCATCGATAGCAATTGGGCGCCGAGCAGTAAAGCCCCCATGGAGTAGACCACCAGGGGCCGGCGATGCAGTTGCGGATCCCCTCCTTGAAGCATAATCCAGGCCCAACTGGCGGCCAAATAGGTCAGAGCCAATCCGCCGGCGAGGAAGCAAATCAAGCCGAACGCGCCCAGCAGGTGTTGGGGACGTTGGCCGAAGCCGGTCAGAAACTTCACGGTGAGCAGGTCCAGAAAACCTTTCACGAAGCGCTTTACGCCATACTTGGATTTGCCGAACCGCCGGGCGCGGTGTTGGATCACGAGTTCCCCCACGCGGAAGCCTCGTGCCGCCGCCAGCACCGGGACGAAGCGATGCAGCTCTCCATACAGATGCACCTCGCCGAGCACTTCGCGACGATAGCACTTCATCCCGCAATTGTGGTCGTGCAGGCGGACCCCGTTGATCCAGCTCACAAGCCAGTTGAACAGACGCGAGGGAAGAACTTTATGCCATGGATCGTGGCGGACCTTCTTCCAGCCGCTTACCACGTCCAAGCCTTCTTCCATTTTCGCCAGGAAATGGGGAATCTCATGCGGATCATCTTGCAGGTCGGCGTCGAGCGTCATTACGAATTGGCCATTCGCGGCGGCGAAGCCGGCGCTCAGCGCGGCCGCCTTGCCGAAGTTTCTCCGAAAGCGAATGCCTTGCACGCCTTCATCTCGCTCCGCCAGCTTGCGGATCACGTTCCACGATTCGTCTGTGGAACCATCGTCCACGAACACGATTTGCGGGTTATAGCCGTGCTGGCGGGAGACCTCGCCGATTTCCTGACGGAGCAGCGACAAGCTGGCTTCTTCGTTGAAAACGGGAATCACGATAGAGAGGTGCTGGCCCGGACTTTCGGCCTGGGGCGTCTCCAGGTCCGGAGCCGTGCTGGCGATTGGTGTCGCGGAATCGTGCATCATGAGCGAGATGGAGGCGGTTCCGCTGTGGTGATTTCGCGAAGGGTCGGGGGGCGCATGGTGTATAGGATACCGGATAGGACGACTTCCGCCACCAACCACACTAGCCGCGCGACCGTCGCCGCCACCAGAGCTTGTGCTTCAGAGACCCCGCTTGAAGTGAGGAGTTCTAGCAGGAACAGCTCGCGAATGACGAGCCCGCCCGGGACCAGAGAAACAAATCCCGCCACGACGGAAATGGTGACGCAGCCCAGCAGCACGGGCAGGTCCGACCAGGGGTGCAGGTTGGCCACGCCCAGTCCACGCAGCACGGCCCACAAACTCCAGGCCAAGCAGACCCAGCCCGCCGCGATCGAGATCCAACCACCGGCGAGCGTGGTCCAATCCAGATAGCGAAGGCGTTCCAGCGTGGCTTCGGGAATCTTTCCCAATCCGGCCAGCCGTGCCAACCGGGCGAAAAAGGGAGGCAGCGTGGGTAGGCCCGTGAGGATCATCAGCCCGATCGCCACTAGCACGATCCAGAGATGTTCCGAGAATTGCAACGCGATCACTAGCGCGGCCAAGAAACTCCCCACGGCCATCATCGTCAACGTCTCCGCGAAGACGCCCACCGAAGCGGCGGCAATCTCCACGCCGCTGCCTTTCAACAGCCCTGCCCGCAGCACGACGACCAGCGCCTTTCCCGGCACATATTTGCCCAGATGGCCGATGTAGTAGGCCCGCAAGGTTTGCAACAGGGGAGGCCGTTGCCCCAACCGGATCAACACACGATGCCAAAACCAACCCGCCGGCAGATAACCGAGCAGGTACAGCAACCCAGAGAGAGCCAGCCATTCATATCGGGCTTGCCAGGAATAGCCTTGCAAGTCCTCCACGGCTTGGAGCACGGTCCGCCGCACGCCCCACAGAATCAGTGCGAGCACCAGCCCTTGCAATATCCACTTCAGCCATTTTTTGGGGAGGTTCCGCATCGCTGAGGCTGCATCACAGTTCGCAAGAAAACGTCGGCTCTAGCGAAGTAGAAGATGTCTCGTCGTTGGTTCACGGGCCGGTTTATCTGGTGGAGAAGTCCCAAACGAATTCGCCGAGCGATTTTCTCGCCCAGAATCGCGGCCTGCCGCTTGACGTCGCGGGCCAATTCCACGACAGATGAACACAACGCGCGTCGCGGTTGGGCGTGTGCACGCGATGTCCAAGTCCTGAATCCTTTCGTGCCATGGGCAAAACTCCGAACCGCGAAATGCTCTCCGCTTCCACCGTCACGCGGTGGGTCTCTTTTCTGATTTTACTCGCGGCGGTGATCTTCGCGGCGGCCATGTTCTTTCGGGTTATCGCGGGCTTCATTTTGCCCCTCTTTTTGGCGGCGGTGCTGGTCGTGATGTTTCGGCCCTTGCACCGCTGGGTGCTGGAGGAATGCAAGGGGCGTGATTATTTGGCCGCCAGCATCTCCACCACGCTGATCCTGCTGATCGTGCTCGTGCCGGCCATTGGATTATCCGTCAATGCCGTGGTGGAAGCCTACTCCCTCACCTCCCGCGCGGGCAATGCCAACGTGATGCGGAAGCTGGCCGGTTTCCGCGAAAGAATGGGATTGGACCTGCGCTACGGCGGCGATGGACTGGACGATGATGCCGAGCCTCCGGCCCGCGCGGACGAACTGCGGCGATTGGAGGTCATCCTCGACGAGTTGTCGAACCTGTCCCAAACCAATCCAACCGTACCGTTGGGCGAGGAGTTTCAGGCGAGAGCCGCTGAGCGACTGAAAAATTTTCGCGAGACATTGCTGACGCTCCAAAACGACATTCCGTACGAGAATGCCTTCGAGATTCCACAACCTCCAGCCACGGAAGGTGAGAACGCACCAGAGAGCGACGCGGAACCGCCGCCAGAGGAGACGCCGCCGCCCATTGTCGCCGAAGCGCGGCAACTCAAGGCGAGCCTCGACGGCTTGTTGAACGAAGACGATCAACTGCAGGCCACTTCCCCCGGTGCGTTCCGTTTGGCGCTCAACGATCTACGGCTGAATTACCAGGCGTTCAAGGAGACCTTTCTCGGCGGGCCGCTGTGGGCCTGGTTGAAAGAATGGGCCAATCCTACCGAAATCCAGCTCGATCAATTGCGCTCGGCGATGTTAAATGGACTGCAAAATTGGTGGCAGCCGTTGGCCCTCGGCACCGGGCAGGTCTTGGGAAAGATCATGCTGGGGCTGGTAGTGATTACGGTTTCCCTCTTCTTTTTCCTGGCGGATGGGCCAGCCTTGTTGCAGGCGGCGATGCGGCTCTCGCCCATGGATGACCGCTACGAACAGGAGCTGCTCAACGAGTTCGAGCGGGTAAGCCGGGCCGTGGTTTCCGCCACACTCCTCTCGGCGTTTGCCCAAGGCATCCTGGCCGGGATTGGGTTTTTCTTCGCGGGTCTCAACGGCCTGTTTCTGCTCACCGTACTGACCATGCTGCTAGCCATGGTGCCCTTCGTGGGCGCGGCCGCCGTATGGTTCCCTTGCGGACTTTGGGTCATGTTTTACGAAGAGCGTATTCTGGCTGGGCTGCTGCTGTTGGCGTACGGTGCCGGCGTGGTCTCCACGATCGACAACGTGATCAAAACGTTCATCCTGCACGGGCAATCCAACCTGCATCCTTTGCTTGCCTTGCTCAGTGTGTTGGGCGGAATCCAGGCGCTAGGACCGATTGGGGTGTTTGTAGGACCCATGGTCGTGGCGTTTTTTCAAGCGCTCTTGAATATATTGCATACTGAACTACAGAGTATGGAAGGTCGTAAAACAGATGGTCCCCCTGTTCCCGCCAACGATCAGCGGGAAACCCGCCAAGAAGGCGATCA
Source organism: Pirellulales bacterium (assembly GCA_028289405.1). Classification (GTDB taxonomy): domain Bacteria; phylum Planctomycetota; class Planctomycetia; order Pirellulales; family JANQPP01; genus JANQPP01. The sequence continues at coordinate 7,561 of JANQPP010000069.1, read as the reverse complement.
CTCGGGCTAGGACAGGCCCCTCGTAGCCATCATTGAAACCGAGGAGTTTGCCATGCACGCCGCGATCGCGCTTGTCGCCAGCTTGACGTTTGGAGTGGACGTCGGTTGGGAAGTCACCGCCGACAACCAAGTCGAATACATCATCCAGATCAATCCAGACGAAGTTGACCTTTTGCGGGAAGGCGAGGTCATTCGTGCGGGCATCCTTCCCGAGCTGGCCAAGTTCGATCGCTACCGCATTCAGATTGGCCGCGAATTGCTGCCCCAAGAAGATCTGTCGGATGTTCCTAATCGGCTCGAGGTTGGCGGCTCGACGACCCGCGTAGGCTATACGCCTTTGACGAATAGCGATCCCGCCGAAGGCGATACCACGGATGATGAGCCCGTGGAGACGCCACAGGAAACGCCCACTTCGCCGTACACACAAGCGGCGAACACGCCGACACCGGCGAGAAAACCTGGCTTCCTGCCGTCAAATCTGCTCCATGATCAACGTGACCTTGCAGCGCGAAAATCGGACCCGGACGAAGCCGAAGAAACCTCTCCCACCGACGACGGACCGGATGTTCCAGAAGATGAGGTCGCGTCCCGAAAACCGGAATTGGGTCACCAAGCCGGGCGGGTAAACCTCGACGACGCCGACGAAGGGAATGCACAAAGAGAACAAGACAATGGTGGGGATACACTCGCCGTTCCGCAACCGACGACTCCCTTCCTCCTGGCCATCGTCGGCCTATTTGCCTCCATGGCGGGGAACGTCTATCAAGGCTGGCTGCACTGGGGTTTGCGTTCTCGCTTTCGAGAAATGGCGGCGCGCTTCTATCCCGGCGTAGGCCCCACGGCCACTTCCGAGTCTTGGGAATACGAATCTGATCCGTATGCCGGTGACACGGAGAGCCACGAATGGCGTGAGGTGGCTGAGGCTGCCGATGAGCAGGACACGGAACCCTCCCGTACCCGGCATGATGCCGTCTTTGGAGAATTGGAAGACGCTCCCGGCACCCGTGACGACCAAGAGGATTGGCGCGAGGACGAATAACGCCTCCCCAGCGGAAAACGTCCCAGAAAACCGGAGCCTACGCTTCGACCGGCTCCGGCGGTGCTTCCCGAGGACGATAAAAGATCGCCACGGGCAAGATGCAGGCGGCCGTGAGGGCGAACATGGTGCTCGGCGGCTGGGACGCTTCTTCTAGCACCGCGCCAAATAGTCGGTAGATGGGCGCGGCTCCCAAGATGGCCACCCAATTTGAAAAATTCATGGTGGCGATGACTTGGCCTTTTTGTCCTTCCGGCGGACGGGCTTGTAGGAAGACTTGTAGCGGAATGGCGAAGAATCCGGCGAACACGCCCGTCATCAACAGGACGCAAAAACTCCCCCAGTAGCCGAGCCACTGTCCGTGGTTCCCGCCCGGCAGGGAAAGGAGTGCCAAACAGACGACCAATCCCACCGAGCCGGCCCGCATCACGCGGAAATTGACATGTCCGTGGCACAGCCGCCCGGCGAGGAGGCCCCCCACCGCGATGCCGATGGCGACGCTGCCGGCGAGGATGCTCGTCCACGTCTCGCTCGCCTGGAATTGCAACTTCCCCAAAGCGTTCACTGAGGGCTGCACGAGCGCTCCCACGAACCAGAACATACAGGAGGCCAGCAGGGCCTTGAGCAGCGGCCGGTCTCGCCAGAGGAGCCGGCGGATACTTCTAGGCACCAACAGCGCCCCGGGCTCGAAGGCGAGGTTGGGTTGTGAAGGAGGCGTGGGAGCAATCAACAAGGCGCTGCCGGTTCCGATCAACGCGATCAACACGCAGACGCCCGCCGCCAACCAGAGATGCTGCGCGAATTGGTCCTTCAGGAAGCCGGCGCAGATCATCCCGCCGATGATCGCCACGAACGTCGTGGTCAGCATCGCGCCGTTGGCCCGTGGCAGATCCTGGGGACGGAATAGATCCGGCAAGATGCCATACTTCGATGGTCCAAAAAACGTGCTCTGCGTCCCCATCAAGAACAGGACGAACAGCAGGCCAAACGAGCCGATCCAGGCGTAGCTCAGAAAGGCCAGCACGGCCAGTGCCATCACCCCGCATTCGGCCAGCTTGGAAAACACGATGATCCGCGACTTGCTGTAGCGGTCCGCTAGAAAACCGGCGAAGCCAGAGCCGAGCACGAAGGGGAGCGAAAACAACAGCATGGGCAGCCATTGGTCGTCCTTCTGCCCTCCGCCGGGAGCGATTGCCGCCAGGCTGGCAAGTAAGACCAACTGCTTGTAGAGATTGTCGTTGAAGGCTCCGAAGAACTGCGTGGAAATCATGCCCCAGAATGTGGCGTCCCGGTAGAGGCCGGGCAAATTCGGATCCGCAGACCGCATCTTCGCCGCGATTGCCTCGGGTGGCGGCGGTGCGTCCTTCCCATCCGGCGAAGCGGAGGTTTCGAGATGCGGCGTACCGGATTGGTGCATGGAGGTCATCTCACAAAATCCTCAATCGTTCCCGGTCTAAGCGTTCGGCGAGGAAGCCGATCGCCCGCTCCGCCATCTGAGAATAATAGCCGAAGCCGTGCCCACCCCCCTCGGTCTCCAGGTCGCACTCGTGGGGAATGCCCAAGGCTTGGAGCTTCATTTGCAATCGCTCCGCGCTCTCGTGCCAGTGGAGATCCGTCGGACAGCAGGAGAACCACATGTTCCGGGGCCAATTCAGCGGATGCACGTGCAGCGTGGCCGTGTCTTGCCGGGCTTCCTCCGGATCGCGGTACATCAGGGGGAGGGTTTCGTCGCCGTCCTGCCAGCGCCGTTGATAATCGATGGCGGGTGAGATGGCTGCCACCACCGGAAAACGATCCGGGTATTTGAACGAGAACCGCAGTGCCCCTTGTCCTCCCATGCTCGTGCCCAACAGCGCCAAGCGGGGCGCGATGGCTCCCCAGCGCTGCTCGATAGCGGGGAGCACGTTATCCAGCACATGCCGCTCGGCCGTAAGCTGCGGATCGAATTCCTCGCAAACCCGGTCCGTCCACCAACTCCGCTGCGTGTGCGGTGAAATCACCGGCAGGCCATGCCGCTCGAACAGTTCCGTGAACGCCGGCTGGTCCCGCAAACGGTTCAGATGCACGCCGTGCAGGTACAGCACCACGTAGCCGTGCTCGTTGCGTCGCGCCGGCTCGAAGATGTCGGCGGGATGCCCGCCCAAGGTCTCCTCGCTCCAACCCGTGGTCGTGGAATCACTCAAGAGCCTTTCTCCGGGACATGGCGGAATTTCTCAGTCCAATACCTTGTCCGGAGTCTAATCCTCGCGACGGTTCCTGGGTAGGCTGGCTTGCCGCCGCGGGCACGATTGCGATACGCTGCCTCGCATGAAGTTGGATTCGTCATGCATTCCTCTTACCAACCGGAAGGATACACCGGCTTGAAGACCTTGCTTTCCACCGACGAGATCCATGCCGGTGTCGCGCGGCTGGCGGGCGAAATCCGCGACCAATACGCGGGACAGTCCCTGACGGTGGTGGGCGTGATGAGTGGCAGCCTGGTGTTTCTCGCCGACCTGATCCGCCATATTCGCGAACCCCTTCGCGTAGGCGTGATCCAAGCGCGGAGCTACCGGGGGAGCGCGACGGTCCCGGGACCGCTGGAAGTGCGGACCGATCTGCTGCCCGACATCCGGGACCGCCACGTGCTCTTGGTCGACGATATCTTCGACACGGGCCGCACCTTGCAGCGGCTCATGTCCTCCCTGCGCGAACTCCAGCCGGCATCGCTCCGCGCGGCCGTGCTGCTCAGCAAGCCAGCGCGGCACGAAGTCGAAACGCGGCCCGACTTCACCGTGTTCGAAATCGAGGATGTGTTCGCGGTCGGCTACGGCATGGACTATCGGGACGCTTACCGCAACCTGCCGCACATCGCGGCGCTGGAACCGGAAGAGATTCAAGCTCCCCCGCCGTGAGTGCTGGCCCGCGTCATTCCTGCTTTTCGCGGAGGGGAATTTTCAGCTTTTTAAGCTGGGCCACGCAGTCCGCGCCGTGGGAACCCGCTTTCACTTTCTTGTCGATGTGCAGGATCTTGCCATCCTTGCCGATGTAGTAGGTCCACCGCTCGGGAACGGGACGTGCCTTATGGACCACGCCATAGGCTTCGGCCACTTTCTTGGAAGGATCGCTCAGAATGGGATAGTCGAGATCAAGAGATTTCGCGAAATCACGATTGGTCTCGGGCGGGTCGCAGCTCGCCGTGAAATAGGCGACGTCGAAGCTACGTAGCGCCTGGCCGCTCTCACGGAGCGACTTGCATTGCGCCGTTCAGCCACCGGTGAACGCCTTGGGGAACCAGGCCAGCACGACGGCCTGCTTGTCCTTGAAATCGGCCAGCTTGTATGTCTTGCCGTCCGAGCCGGGAAGTTCGAACTCGGGAGCCTTGTCGCCCGGCTTCAACTCCTTCGTTTCTTGGCAGCGGGCGGAAAAGGGGAACAGAGCCAGACTGAGCCAGCCGGCCAACAGCCAGGGAACGGATCGCGCTTGCATGCGATTCTCCTTGAGATCGGGGAAGGTTCGTAAAGCGACGCGGCACCACGCCTCGTCGAAACCAGGGTAGCGGCAATATACCGGCAATTGGGCGGGCGATCATCTTTTTCCGCGCGTGAAGCGGCTACCTCAGCGGCTGAGCAGGAATTCGATGATCTCGTCGCGGTCCTGTTCAGGGACCAACTGGAAGCTCGGCATTTTGGCGTGAGGGTTGTCGAAGCGGGGCTCTTCCAGATGATGCTTGAGCCACACGCGGAGGCGGTTCTCCTCCGTGGCTTGCAATACTTCCTCGATCCGCCATTTCTGTTCCTGGTAGTAGGCGTCTTCCCTCGCTAGTAGGCGTTCTTGTTCCGCCAGATAGGGTGCCGAAGACAAACGGCGCTTCAGGTTTTCCACCGCGTGCGTCAGCTCGGGCCCTTCCCGGCCACCGGAGCCGTCCAGACGGTGACAGGTCATGCAGTGCTGGCGGAAGCGGATCTGACCCCGTTCGGCGGGAGACAACTCGGCGAGCAGCTCTTCATCGAGCGTGGGAATCCCCAACGTTTCCGTGGAGGGGACCACCCGCCACACGTTCCCCGCGCCGTCCGCTTCGGTACCTTGCGATTCGCCGAAGAAGTCCGTGAAGTAGAGGCCGTCCGGACCTTCGGCCAAGCCGAGCACGGTCGACTTGCCTTCTCCCTGATATTGGACCAACTCATCCGGCCCCTCCGCGATGAGTCCGGTCACAGGGTCGATGCCGAAACTCACGATCGATTTCGCGTGGTTCGGTCCCATGATCGCGACCGGGCCATACAGCGCCACGCAGCAGCGGCCGAACAGTTCGTTGTCCAGCCCGGAGCCCTTGATGATGGCCAGGCCGACCGGCGCGGTGTTCTTTTCCGGCCCCCACGTGTAGAGGGCATTCATGCGAATGCTAGCGTAATCGCCATTCCAGCCGTAGTTCCCGCCGCGCTCGAGCCGCATCAGCCGGTCGAGGTTTTTGCCGTTGTCCACGCCGTAGAGCAGCGGCTGCTCGGCAAGTTCAAAGAAATCGAAGTCGAACACATTTCGCAGGCCATAGGCGAAGATGTACGAAGCGGGCGAATCAGGGTTCGCCGGATCGTAAAAAGGATTCTCCTCACAGGCCGCTCCATCGAGCGTCATTCGCAAAATCTTGCCGGCGAACTTCCCTTTCTGCATGCTCAGTTGGTGGTTCTCACCGTCCCCCACCGAGACATACACGAAGCCGTCCGGCCCCACGAGAACCTGTTGAATCTGATTGGAGGGGGAAGTGAATTCCTTCAGGTCGAGGACCGTCTCCACGCTGCCAAGCGACTTGCCGCCGTCTTGGGTGTTCACGCGGAGAATGCGATTGCTCAACAGTCCGCTGGCTTCGTCTTCGTAGGAGGTGGTCACGAGCAGGTCGTTCGTGCCCGGGATGAGGGCCATGCCGGAAAGGCCCCGCTCGTCGCTTTTGTCCAGCGGGAAGGGTTTAAAGTTCGTCAGGCCTTCGGCCAGCAGGCCTACCTCTCCGCCATTGGTCACGTAGCGGATCGTGCCGTGCAGTTCGTTCACGTAAAACCGTGGCGCGCTGGGGTCATCTCTCGTATCGGGTAGAAACACTATGTTCACCGGATAGGTAAAACCGCTGGCGACCAACTCCACGTCATACCCGGGCCGCACTTTCCAGCGGGGATGCTGGGGGGAAGTCACCGCCTTCCAGGAGACACGGCCTAGGTCCTTGTCGTGGCCATAGCCGAAGGTGGACCAGTAGGACGTGAACCCGAGCCGCTGCTTCAACCCGTCGAGCCGCGACACGAAGGAAGACTTATAGAGCAGCATCACCGCCACGCCGAGCCCCGCCAGAAAGCCCACGCATGCCATGGCGGCGGGCCATTTCAATTTTTTCAACATGTTGCTTTACCTGGGAATCAAGATTTTCGAGAGCATTCCAGCCGGCATGGACGATCGGATTAGGAGCGAGAGGGTCCGTTCACAAGCGTAGCAGATAAAAGCCGGGAATTCGTCTCCCCCAAATCATGGCCGGACGCGTGCGATGGCGGTGTTCAGGGGATTCCGGGTGAAGCTGTTTTCGGTGGAAACCAGCGAACCCAACCTCGGGCCAGGGCCAGCCCGCCTAGGGAAGCGATCAGCGGAATGACGGGGAAATGATACCGGGCACCGGAGACCACGACCGCATGCACGGACATGTAATACAACCAGAGCAACATGGCTGGATGGAACAGGGCCTGAAAAAACCCTTCTTCCCGGAATAACAGCACTGCACCGGCGATGCCGCAGAAAAGCGCCAGATACCAAAAACCGACGCTTGCCGCCTTGAGCGGCGTGATCGCGCCGCCGAGGCCGGTCGCGAGCAGACCTTGCTCGTTCCAGCCGACGCCGATGGTTTCCGTGCGATAAAACAGATACACTCGCCGCGCGACTAGCCTGGCGAATTGGCCGGGATTCTCGCGGATGAACCGCAGAGCTTCTTCTTTCAGATGGGCTTCGCGCTCTGCTTCGTCCATGCCTTCCTGGCCCTCGTGAGGCAGCGGCATGTATGCACCGTCCGCTTGGGAGTTGTTACCCATCCACAGATTCGTCCCGCCGTTGGTCGAGATCAGCACGAATTGGCCGAACAACTGCGTGTTCCGCCAGGCCCAGGGAGCGATGAGCGCCGCCATCACGGCGAGCGAAACCACACTGCCCAGACCCGCTTCCCGCCAACCGCGGCGCCCCGCCAGCACATCCGCACCGCCCAGCACGACTGGCAGCAAAAGCCCCACCGGACGTATGTAAGACGCCACGGCGAAACAGACGCCGCACGCGACCCATTTGCCGATACCTGAACCGCGAGTGATCCAGGCCAATACGCCTGCCATGGCAAAGAGGTTATAGGGAAGTTCGCTGGCCAGAATCGTCGTGAATTGCACCTGCGTCGGCCACACCGCGCAAAGCAGCCCGGCGGCGATTCCGGCGGCAGTGCCAAACCACAATCTTGTCGCCGCCATCACGGCCGCCGTGGTCGCCATGCCCAGGAAGATATTCCACACTAGGATCGGCATATAATCGTGCCCA
>JANQPP010000095.1 GCA_028289405.1 Pirellulales bacterium | reverse complement strand
ACCCGCTTCACGTCCTCCGCGCCGGCATCGAGGGCCAGCTCGATTAGGTCGTCTTCCTGGCAGTTCTCGGCGGGGATCACGAACAGCCCTTTCCGCTGGAACATCCAGGCGACGCAATTCGTCTCGCCCAGCTTGCCGTCTCCCTGCTCGAAGATTTTGCGGATCTCCGGCGCGGTGCGGTTGCGGTTGTCGGTGAGGATTTCACACATCACGGCCACGCCGCCGGCGCCGTAGCCTTCGTAGACGATCTCCTCCAGGTTGCCGCCGTCGAGTTCGCCGAGCCCTTTCTTGATGGCCCGCTCGATATTGTCCTTGGGCATGCTCAGCTTGCGGGCATCGTCGATGGCGTACCGCAGGCGGAGGTTCGCCGACGGGTCGCCGCCGCCCAGTTTGGCCGCCACGATAATTGCCTTGGAGAGCTTGCTCCAGAGCTTGCCCCGCTTGCTATCGATGACCGCTTTCTTGTGTTTAATGCCGGCCCAATGCGAATGTCCCGCCATGAAAAATCTTCCCTCGACATATAAAAAACGTGTTCCGATATTCGCTTTGGGCGGCCCGTGCCGCCCCGCGTGGATGTGTGTCGTGATGCTTCTAGTCTAACATGCCGCCCCGCTGGCGCGAGCCGGGTGGAGACGGCCTGGGCGCGTCAGGGCGTGGCGGCTTGCTCACGGCAGACGGCTCGGAATCAGAAATACTCAACTTGGCCGATCATGTCTTCCACGTCCAAGCAATCGTTCATAAGCTTGAGATAGCGTACGATTTCGCCAATGGACCGTGAGCCTTGTTCGAATACACAATGCCGTCGTGGGGTACGCCGGCGTGATGGAGACGCAGAAAATCGTCGTCTTGCGTGAAGATAACGCGGCCCTCGGCAACGGCGTACGCGATGTGGGCCACATCTTCTGCGTCCTGGAGTCCCGCCTCGTGCGTGGTGGAGACGTCTACACCTCGCAGCCGGAGACCGAGAGCCACCGCATTGGCAACATGCTGATCAAGAAGAAACCGGATCACTTCCCGAATCCATTCCGCGAAGTCCGCGCTCTAGCGGCCCTGGACCGCTTGCGGCCTTCAACTGGTCAACGAACTCGTCAGCATCTTTCATCTGCTGGTCGATGGACTCGCGGTTGTCCCAGTAATAGGCCATCGCTGCATGCACGTCCGCGAGTGAAAGCTCTAGAAATTGGGCTACGATGTCATCGGGTGTCATGCCGCGCACTTCGTGGTGGATATAAATGTCCCAAACACGAATGCGTGTCCCCACGACGCACGGCTTCCCCCCGCAAACACCCTCGCGGGATTCGATGTGTTTCTGAGTAGTCGGTTCCATAACCCAATCATACGCGAATTTGGCGTCGTCGCCATCTCGAAGATGCGGCGTTCCACCGCCGCCAAGCAGTCCCGGCTCGCAAAATAGCGACTCGCGTCGCCATTTTGAGCATCACTGATAACACGTTTAATCGCGCTGCGTCTCCGTATCAGGGGAATGCGCGGTAGTTTGCAGCTTGTGCCGCACGGCCGAGATCCGCTGCGTGTCTTCTTGTTGTTGAAATCCTTCCAAAGCCCGTTGCCAGGCGGCGCGGGCTTCGTCGTCGCGCTGCAGGGCCGCGTAGACATCCCCGAGATGGTCGAGCACGATCGGATCTTTCTCCGCTTCGGCGGCGGCGGAAAGTTCCCGCGCGGCATCGTCGTGCCGGCCCAAGCGATGGAGCACCCAGCCCAACGTGTCCCGATAGGCATAATTGTCGGGCCGCGCCGCGACCGCTTTTTGAGACAGTTCCAACGCCCGGTGCAGCCGCTGGCCCCGTTCCGCCCAGAGGTAACTCAAATCATTGCTGGCTCCGGCGTCGTCGGGGAACTCGTCCAAGATCTGCTCCAGAACTTCCTCCGCCTGCTCGCTGTTCCCTTCCTCCGCCTCCAAGTAGGCATAAAGGGCTCGCGCGGAACGGAGCGCCACACGGATTCCAGGGGAGCCGTATTCTTCGTCCCAACGGTGAAGCAGTTCGCGGTACTTGGTGCGGGCCTCGTCGGTCCGTCCGGCTTCGGAGAGGATCCAGGCTTCCCGCTCCTGAAACTCGAGCGAATCGGGGGCCAGCCGCTGTGCTTCCCGAGCCGCCGCGAGGGCCTCGTCGTATTGTTCCCGCAGCGCGAGCGCGCCGGCCAGTTGATGGCTGAAGAGGGCTTTCGCGGCAGGCGTGTCGATTTCCTCACGGGCACGCCGGAAGACATCGCGAGCCTGCTGCAGCCGCTCCGCCGCCAACAGTCCGTTCCCCCAGGCGAAATAGACGGTGGCTTTTTGAGCTCCGGGACTTTCCTCGAGCGCGGCCTCGAAATTGTCTTGTGCCGCCTGCCAATCCTCGACTTCGAGTGCCACCAGCCCCGCGGCAATGGCGCCGGAAGGACGGCCCTTCCAGAAGGGATTTTCTTGCCGACGACGCAGCATTTCCTCGACACACTCCCGATCTTGGACCAATTGGGCGAGTTGCTCTTCGACCATGTCCAACCCTGCCGTACGCTCGAAAACCGCCGCCAACAAGCCGAGCGCATCCTCGCAGCGGTTTACACGGTGGTAGACTTCGAGCAGGCGGCGGATGTCAGGCGGTGTCGGCTCCAGGGCCACGAGATCCTCGTAGCGGTCCGCTGCCGTTTTCCAGTTCCGCTGGCGAAACGCGCGGTCGGCCAGGAATCGCTGTAGGGGCAGATTGCTGGGCTGCTTTTGGGATAGCGCCCGCAATCGGGAAGCAAACTTCTCGGACTCGTCGATCTCTTCATACAATTCTTGCCACAGTTCATACGGCGCCGCCCCGGCTTCGAGATCTCCGCTGTTGAGTGCGGTTTCGAGCAGTTGGATCGCTCTCAAAAAATCCGCTTGGCCACGGGCGATTCTTGCTAGATGATACGACAACTGAGGCTTATCTTTTTCTTCCGAGAATGCCTGACGCAGTGCCTCGCGGGCTTCTTCCCAGCGCTTCGCACCAAGCAGCGATTCGGCCAGTAGACGCCGGAATTCCGCCATGTCGCCGAGCAGTTCTTGGAGCCGCGCGGTCTCCACGCCATTCTCGTCCGGTGTGGACAACAACTTTAACGTCGCGGTGAAGATGTCCGCTGCTTGTAGATAATTTCCTCGCAGGAACTCCACGCGCCCCAATTGCATCCGCCAGGCCGCCGCCTCGGTCGGCTCTGGTTTTTCCCGAGCCAACTTTTCCGATGTTTGGATGACGCGTTCGGCCCGATCGAAGTCTTGCTCGGCCAGGAGCACGGCCAAGAGTTGCTTGCCGAGCGCGAATTCCACGCCATGCTGCTCGGCCCCCAGCAACAGATACGCCAGGGCATCCTCTTGCCGTTCCAGGCCAATAGCCAGCCGCACGGCGTCCCGCCAGGCTACGTCCGATTGGGGGTCGTAACGGGCCGCCCGCTGGTAGAACCGCAAGGCTTTGTGCGTTTGATCCCGGTTTTCGTGTAGCCGCCCGGTAGCGAACAGCGAGACCGCGTGCAGGCGATCATCGTCTGCTGGAGTGCGCGCCACATCCGGCGGAGGAATCAGCCCGTCCGCGAATTGGCTACGGGGCACGACCGGCCAATTGACATCGCTTTCTTCGAATTGGCAGGCGGCGAGCAGGGACCACAAGGCGAGCGTGGATAGCATGCGATTTCCTCTTCGATCCAATTGTTTCCAGGTCGCAGGCAGCGAGAGCCAAGGCGTGACAACCAATCAGAATGGATTATACGCGAAGCACGCTATCCGGTAGCAACCTGCCGGGAAATCGTCTTTTGAGATTTGAGAATTGCCACGAGTGCGACATATCATCGCGACGCGCTTTCGCTATTTTCTTTTGAACCGGACGGCAACTGAGACGACTGGCCGAGTAGTGCGCGTTTCGATTCCGCGTAGCCGCATTTTCACTGTTGGAATTCATGATGTATAGCGCCCGCGAACGCCGCATGGCCGCGCGGTACGGACTCATCGCATGAGAACTCCGGATGACATTTACGATGAATGGCTCGTCCTGCGTTGCCAAAGCGGAGACAGCCAGGCATTCGCCATTCTTGTCCAGCGTTGGCAGCCGCGCTTGCTGAGGCTAGCGATGCGCTTGTTAAACGAGGAAGCGGAAGCCGAGGACGTCGTGCAGTCTACTTGGGTCGTGGCGATTGGGAAGATCGGTTCGATCAAAGACCCCGGTGCGTTTCGCCCTTGGCTGTTCCGCATCGCCGCGAACAAATGCGCGGATCTGATTCGTGGCCGTCAGGTCCGCCGGCGACGCGAAAAACATCTCGACGTTGGCTCGTTTTCCGGAGGTTCCTATGACTCGAAACCGCCCGCGATCGGGAAAGCCGACCATTTGTTGGAACTGCGGGAAGCATTGCGGGATCTCGACAGCGATAAACGCGAGATCCTGAAGCTGCACTATTTGAAAGGCATGTCCATTGAACAAATCGCCCGAAGTCTGTCGCTGCCAACCGGCACCGTGAAGTCACGTCTCTACTACGCGAGACAAAAGTTACGCCAAATAATTGAAGGGGAAAAACATGAATGATCTCGATGCTCAGATTCGTGCCGCGCTGCAGGCGGAAGACGCCGAAATCCTGGCGGAATTTGAAGGCGGCGTGCCGCTCCACGAAGAGATGCTACAGCTCTACCAAGGCCGCCGCCGCTGGCTGAACTTAGGAGCCATGATCGGAACGATGGGCCTGTTAGGTGGGTTGTTGTTCTGCGGCTACCAATTCTTCCAAGTAGAACCGCTCGAAGCCGGATCGACACGGCAATGGATCGCCTGGGCCACCGGATTTCTGGCGCTGTTCATCTGGCTGGTGCTAATGAAGCTGTGGTTTTGGCTGGAATTGGTCAAGAACTCCGTCACGCGAGAGGTGAAACGCCTCGAACTGCAAGTCGCGCTGCTGAATAAGTCTCGGCAGGCGGAGTGAAGTTTTACAAGTGCCAAAACGTACCGATTACTCGGCTGCAAGGCGTGTCTTCATGTCCGCGTACGCGGTCTGGATAAGCTTCGAGAGCGCCTCGGCGTCGACTTCCTCCTCCGGCCTGAGCTTCACATGCCGCATGAATTTGCCCGTGCCTTGCAGCAGACCGTGCGGGTCGGGAAGTTCGGCGCCCTGAAAGAACCCGACGTTGACGTGAGCTTTGAAGACACCGACGTAAGCAAAGGCCGCGTCCGCCACGCACGCGGTCGGATAACCGTCGTGCAATAGCTCGCGCACATCGTCACCGGAGTGTCGAATAATATCAAACCAGCATTTGGCAATCGCTCCCAGCTCATCCGTATGTTCCCGCATCCAAGTGTCGATCTTCGGATCCCGCTTGACCGAACGAGGAAAACGCATGAGCCGATCCATGGGCATGATGTCCTTGTGGGTGTACCCCGTGTCGTCCGCGCGCCACTGTTCACAGTCCCAACTGCAAGCGGATCGTCTTGTCGAGCGAGGCCACGAGCCATCTCTTGGGAGCGGTGATTTCTCCTAGCAGTTCCAGCAGCGCGCGATCCACCTCCTTCTCCTCCGATCCTTGATGCCCGAGTGCGTATTGCAGGGTTCTGCTAACGGTTTGCATGCGTTCACGGATCGGCGCACGGCGTATGTTCCGTGCGCAAACGGTGAGGGGTTGGGCCGGGTGCAACTCACCCCCGATGGCGCCGAACACAATCTCGAGGTTGCCCATGAAGTTCCAGTTGCAGGGAAACATGATGTCGATGGCCACGGCCAAGGAGACATCGGCGGGTTCGCCATCCACGGTATCATGAATCCGCGTCCGCATGGTCTGTTGCCAGAAGTCTTCGTGCTCACGATAGCGCTCGGGGCATTGGGCATCGCCCGGAGGTTCCCAATCGCCGCCACACTCCTCCAGGAAAACATACACTAAGTCATTATCGTGCAGCGAACGGGGCCAGCCAATGTACTCGCGAATGCGTTCGATCACGCGCTGGACCTGCCACTCCTTGAGAGCCGAGCGCTCGCCGAGCTTGCTCAACAGATCGCGCGCTGGTCGGCCCGCGATCTCGATCTCGACGGAAGCGGCCGGTTGTCCGGCACACCAGGAAGATAGCGCCGTGCAAGCGTTCATCCAGTCACGCTCCGCCGGATGCATCTCACCGGCTGCTCGCGTCCCGAGGCCCTTGGATGCATCTCCCTGGCCGATCGCCTGGATGATATTCATGACCCAGCGCTCGGCCTTGTGATGGCAGAGTTCCAGGGTCGAAATGAGCTTTCTTATGCGGGTGATATTCTCGGGCAGCGGCGAAAGCTCGTCCTCGAGCCGGTCGATTTCTCGTATCTCCTCGTCAGCCTCGGCACCGCAATTTATCCACCACTCTCGACAAGGCGGCGTGTTTTCAAGGTCAAGCTTCGCGTCAGTCGTCATAGGAATGCTCCTGTTTATGGGTTCGGAGCGAAGTTGGCCTGCTACGGGTGATATTTGAAATCGTAAATTTGACTGTCTCGATTGCAAGAACATACTTTTTTGATAGGTACTTACCCGGAAGTTAGTTTCAGGTATGGGAGGATGAGCCGTGCGAAAGACCGCCGTGAGCAACAAAAAGAACAAAGTCTATGATTGCCCGGTGGAGGCGGCGCTGGACGTTCTCGGGGGGAAGTGGAGGCTGCCGATCGTGGCCCGGCTCGCGCGGGGAACGCAGCGTTACAGCGAGTTGAAGCGGTCGTTGCCGTCCATTTCCGAGCGGATGCTGATCAAACAGTTGCGCCGCATGGAGGAGGACGGCATCGTCCGCCGCCAACAGTACCCCGAGGTGCCGCCGAGAGTCGAATATTCCTTGTCGGAAATTGGGGAGAGCCTGATCCCCGTCCTAGACCACCTGGGAAACTGGTCGCTGAAGTATTTGCCAGAACGGCTTTCGTTCCTGCAAAAGAAGCAAAAAGGCACGTGAACCGCTGGTGAAACGCGTACCCACTCTTTGAGCTTGGCATGCTCGAAGATCATCTCGTGTTGGATGTGCGGGTCCCGCTGTGGGTCCGAAAACGGCCTAATCAACCGCGACGGGGCATTTCACGTTGGCCGTGAGCGTTCTGCTTGGTCTCGCAAATTCGCAACCCGACGCGTCAGCGAGGGACGGCAACGCGCCGCCTCTAGGTGCATGTCGCGCACCGCGCGAACCGTTGGGCGGGCATGGTAGCAACCGGACGTGGAGTGAGAGCCTATCACGTGTCCCTCACTTACGAGTTGCCCCTCGCTGACGCTTCGGGTTACGGTTTACGAAACCGGCCCGCCGGAATTGACCAGCGGGCCGGATCGTTGCCATGCGAGAGGCTCGGTGAAAACGCCGGAGCCCATGATTAGCGCTGACCGAGTAGCACTGGCTTGGCTCCTCCGCGAACGGCGGGATCGAGGTCAAAACGGTCGAGGTTCATCACCTTATTCCAGGCCGCCACGAAATCTCGCACGAACTTCTCTTGAGCATCACTACTAGCGTAGACTTCCGCGATGGCCCGCAATTGCGAGTTGGAACCGAACACGAGATCGACCCGCGTCGCGGTCCATTTGACGTCACCGGATTCGCGGTCCCGCCCTTCGAAGAAGTGCTCACACATCGGCGACTTCCGCCACTCGGTGTCCATGTCCAAAAGGTTCACGAAGAAGTCGTTCGTGAGCGTCTCGGGACGCTGCGTGAATACCCCCAGCTCAGCGAAGGGACCGCTGTCGGAGTTCGTGTTCAGCACGCGCATCCCGCCGACGAGCACGGTCATCTCGGGCGCCGTGAGCGTCAGCAACTGGGCGCGATCCACGAGCAGTTCCTCGGCCGGGCGATCGATTTCCTTGGCGACAAAGTTGCGAAAGCCGTCCGACTTTGGCTCCAGGTACGCCACCGATTCGACCTCGGTCATCTCCTGCGTGGCGTCGGTTCGGCCCGGCACGAAGGGAACCTCGATGTCGTGTCCGGCCTGTTTCGCCGCTTTCTCCACGGCGGCACAACCGCCGAGCACGATCAAATCGGCCAGCGAAACTTTCTTGCCGTCGGACTGCGCGTCGTTGAACTCCCGCTGGACCTGCTCCAGCGTTTTCAACACCTTCGCTAGCTTGGCCGGCTGATTGACTTCCCAATCCTTTTGCGGAGTGAGGCGGATGCGAGCTCCGTTGGCGCCTCCCCGTTTGTCGCTCCCCCGAAAGGTCGCCGCCGAGGCCCACGCCGTGGAGACCAACTCGGAAACGGTAAGCCCGGAGTTGAGCAGCTTCCGTTTGAGGTCCGCGATGTCCGCCGTGTCGATCAGTTCATGATCGACCTCCGGAACAGGATCCTGCCACAACTGCGGTTCGGCCACCTCCGGTCCGAGCAGCCGGGAGAACGGCCCCATATCCCGATGGGTCAGCTTGTACCAGGCTTTGGCGAACGCCTGTTCAAACTCCTCGGGATGCTCATGAAACCGCTTGGAGATCTTGGCGTAGGCGGGATCCATCTTCAGCGCGAGGTCCGTGGTGAACATCATCGGGGCATGGGATTTCTCGGGATCGTGTGCATCAGGCACGGTCCCCTGTGCGGTGTCGTCTTTCGGCGTCCACTGATGGGCGCCACCGGGGCTTTTGGTCAGCTCCCATTCGTAACCGAACAGATGCTCGAAGTAATCGTGCGACCACTGGGCGGGAGTCGTGGTCCAGGCGCCTTCCAGGCCACTTGTGATCGTGTCATCAGCGTTCCCCTTACCGAATGAATTTTTCCAGCCGAGGCCCTGCTCTTCGAGGCTGGCCTCCTCCGGCGCGGGTCCTACGTGTTCATCGGGCTTGGCCGCCCCATGGGCTTTGCCGAAGGTATGTCCCCCAGCGATGAGCGCCACCGTCTCTTCATCGTTCATGGCCATGTTGCCGAAGGTTTCGCGAATGGCCTTGGCCGCGGCGAGCGGATCAGGCTGTCCCTTGGGCCCTTCCGGATTGACGTAGATCAAACCCATTTGCGTGGCGGCGAGCGGGTTTTCGAGACCTTTCTCGACGGAGTAGCGTTTTCCTCCCAGCCATTGACTTTCCGGACCCCAGTAGACATCCTCCTGGGGTTCCCAAACGTCCTCCCGGCCGCCCGCGAAGCCAAAGGTTTCGAACCCCATCGACTCCAAGGAGACGTTGCCGGCGAGGATCATCAGATCGGCCCAAGAGATCTTGTTCCCGTACTTTTGCTTGATCGGCCAAAGCAGACGGCGGGCCTTGTCCAAGTTGCCGTTGTCAGGCCAACTGTTGAGCGGGGCGAAACGCTGCGTGCCATCCGATGCGCCGCCGCGGCCATCGGACACGCGGTAGGTGCCGGCGCTGTGCCAGGCCATGCGGATGAATAGTGGGCCGTAGTGCCCGTAATCGGCGGGCCACCAAGCCTGCGAATCGGTCATCAATTCGCCGAGGTCTTGCTTGACCGCTTTCAGGTCCAGTTTTTGAAACTCTTCCGCGTAATTGAAATCTTCGCCCAGAGGGTTACTCTTGGCCGAGTTCTGATGCAGGATGTCCAAGTTCAACTGGTTGGGCCACCAATCACCATTGGACATTATGCCGGCGGCCGTGTGTCTGGCCGAAGCGGGTGCCATGTCCATCATCACGGGGCACTTGGCTTCAGCCGGTTTGGAGTCGGAATCTTGAGCCATCAAGCCACCTCCCTGGATTCCGATCCAACAAGCCAGCAACTTAACCGGGAACATATGGAGCCGTAGGAATATGTTGTCATTTCTTGTCACTCTCCATTTGGATAGGTCTCTCGTTGCGTGAAGATCTTTGCGCATGGGAATTCTCCGTGAGGTGCAGGGAAAACCGGGTTGGCCTTTGCGAGCGATGATTCGCTAGCGGATCAACGCTCCTTGCGGGAACTCTCCGCCAGGCAAGCAGGGCAGGTGCCCCAAAAAATCACCTCCGCCTCGTCGATCTGATAGCCAGAATCGTCCGCGGCGGTGAGACAAGGGGCTTCTCCAACCGCGCAGTCGACATCGACCGTTTTGCCGCACGTGCGACAGATGACGTGGTGGTGGTTATCGGCAACACGATCCTCGTAGAGAGCTGGGGACCCAGCCGGCTGAATCCGCCGGATGATGCCCTTCTCGACCAGCGTCCCCAAGGCGTCATAGACGGCTTGACGCGAGATGGCGCCAATCTCCGCGCGGACCTCCTCGGCGACGACGTCCGCGGTGCAGTGCGGACGGCGCGATACGGCCCGCAGCACCGCGACGCGCTGGGCGGTGACTTGAAGACCATGTTCGCGAAGCAACGCTACTGGGTCGTGCCGCATGTTGGCATACTAGGTCGCATTCTGGACTTTGTCAAGTATTTGATATAATCTAAAACCAAACCCAGTCAAACCAAGACATCGGGAGTTGGGCTTGCCATCTCGCCCGGGCGACTTTAGGCACTCGCCGTCGGTTCGATCAGCGCGGCGGAATTTTCCCCGTGTGCTCTGCACTGCAAGACCTGGGCGGCATGTACTAGCTCTCCCCAAATATGTCGACTACAGTAGCCACACCTGGAGCCTGCTCCAGCTTCCTCTTCTCTTGCTATCTCATCACGGGAATGGCCATGCCGCGTTTGACGTTCCACGGTGCGGCCGAGACCGTCACCGGTTCGAAGTATTTGTTGGAAGCTGGCTCATCTTCGGTATTGATTGACTGTGGACAGTTCCAGGGCGTGAAGTCGCTGCGGCAGAAGAATTGGGAACCGCTCCCTTTTGATCCAGCCGCCGTGGACGCCGTGATCGCCACGCACGCGCACATCGACCACATCGGCTACTTGCCCAGGTTCGTGGCCCAAGGATTTCGCGGACCGATCTGGTCCAGCTTCGCCACGCGGGACCTAGCGGAGTTGTTACTGCTCGACGCGGCGGAAAACCAGGAACGGGACGCCGAGTACGCCAATCGCAAGAAGTTCTCCAAGCATCATCCGGCCCTGCCGCTGTTCACCACGCAGGATGCCATCGCTGCCTGGAAGCGGTTCGAAGGCGTGCCGAGACAAGAGTGGCACGCAGCGGCAAAGGGCATCCGCTTCCGCTATCACGACGCGGGCCACCTGCTTGGCTCGAACATGGTGGAGGTCGAAACGGAATCCGATGCAGGCAAGACGCGGATACTATTTTCGGGAGACGTCGGCCGGTACGACGCGCCGCTGTATCACGACCCGTCTCCGCCGCCAGCGTGTGATTATCTGATCTGCGAATCGACCTACGGCGACCGGGAACACCCGCGAGCCAACGTGATGGAAGACCTGGCCGAGGTGGTCGGCACGGCGATCCGCCGGGGCGGCGTACTGCTGATCGCCTCCTTCGCCGTGGGACGCGCGCAGCAATTGATCTACCTGTTGCAAGTCCTCATGGCCCAGGGAGACCTGCCCGTGGTGCCGATTTACCTGGACAGCCCCATGGCGGTGGATGCCACGGGAATCTATCGCCACTACCACGAGGACCACGATCTCTCGGAGGCGGAGTTGGCCAACTCCAGTGGCAAACTGGATGGGCGGCATGTGCATTTGGTCCGCACGGTCAGCGAATCCAAGGCGCTCAACGACATCCAGGGCCCCGCCGTGATCATCTCTTCCAGCGGCATGATGACTGGCGGGCGGATCCTGTTTCATCTCAAGCGGCGATTGCCCGAGCCCAAAAATACGATCTTGATCGGCGGTTTCATGGCCTATGGAACGCGGGGCCGCACACTCGTGGAAGGAGCCAAGTTTTTGCGCATCCACGGACGCGATGTGCGGGTCAAATCCCATATCGCCAATATCTCCTCACTGAGCGGACATGCCGGACGTGGTGAATTGCTGCGGTGGCTGGAGCCGCTCCCGCCGCCACGTCGCGTCTTTCTCACGCACGGCGAAAAAAGGAGCGCTGATGCCCTGGCGGAAACGCTCCGCGAAGACCGAGGCTGGGATGTGTGCGTGCCCAAATTGGGAGAATCCTTCGAATTGGAGGCCACCGCATGAACGAACAAGAACAGGAAAACTTGCGGCAGATCCTGGCCTCGCCCAGCTATCTTCCCGCCGATCAAGATTTGCAACTGCTCAGCCGTGATGACCTGCGGCCCGTGCGGATGCAATTGGAATTGCTGAAGCCGGAGTTGGCCCTCACGGAGGAGGATATCGCCTCGACCATTGTCGTTTTCGGCGGGACGCAAGTCGTGGAACCGGAGGAAGCGGCGCGGCGAGTCGCTGCCCTCAGCGGCGAAAAAGATCGGTCTCCCGTCCAGGAAAGGGCCTTAGCCCGCGCACGACGCATCGAGACCAAGTCCCACTATTACACCATGGCCCGGGACTTCGCGCGATTGGTAGCGGAAGAGACACGCGAGACCGACCATTGGGAATACGTGGTCGTCACCGGAGGAGGACCCGGCATCATGGAGGCGGCCAATCGAGGCGCCTACGACGCGGGTGCCAAATCGATTGGCTTCAACATCACGCTACCACATGAACAGCAGCCCAACCCGTACATCACGCCGTATCTCTGTTTTCAGTTCCGCTATTTCGCGCTCCGCAAGCTCCATTTCCTGTTGAGGGCGCGGGCCTTGGTCATCTTTCCCGGGGGATTCGGTACGTTGGACGAACTGTTCGACGCATTGACCCTCCGCCAGACCGGGCGGATGCAGGAGATTCCCTTGGTGATGGTCGGCAAGGAATATTGGTCGCGCGTGATCGACTTCGAATTCCTGGCCGATGAAGGGGTAATCGCCGACGCGCACCTCGACCTGATCCAATACGCGGAATCCGCCGAGGAGATTTGGCGGATTATCGCCGCGTTTCACAGGCACGGCACCACGCTCCCGCCTCGGAATGGCGGCGATTCGTAAAGGCGTTACCCCAAATGCGAAGCGTCCACCGGCGTGTTACCGCCGCTGGGCGCCCCACGAGGAGAACGAATTTCCTACTTGGACCTCAAAAACGCCGGCGACGAATTCGGCAGCTCATGAGCAGGGCCAGGCCTAATCCGAGCAAAGCCGACGTGGACGGCTCAGGAACGGCAGCGGAGACGAGGGCATCTCCCACGTCCGCGCCGGTGAGGTTGTCGGTGGTCAGGCCCGCGTCGATCAAGACCTGGGCGAACTCGGGCGAGACCAGCAAATCGGCGGAGACGGACAGGGCGGAATCCGTCGCGTCCACGACCGGCCCTTCGATGTCGAACAGGATGTCCGCGATGCCGACCGTGCTCTCCACGAAAAAGCCGCTGCCCGTGTTCCGGCCCCCATCAAATCCAATGGTGAAGTTTCCGACCTCGATGGCATCCGAGTTGAACAGCACGCGGCCCGAGTGTTCGATGACTCCGGAAAACGAGCCCAAGAAATCGGCCGGATCGTAAGAGAAGGTGGTCGGCAGATCGGGGTTCGTGGCCGTGCGAGAATTGATGGGGAAGGCGACCGAATCGGCTCCCAAACCTCCGGGGGCGATCACCGGCCCGGCCACGCCGGAGAGATCGAGATTCGCGGCGGCGGAAAGGGTCGCCGTGTCGAGCAGCACGTTGGTTTGGCCCAAATTGATGTCCACGACTTGGGCCGGGGAACTGCCGTGGAAGCAAAACAAGATCATGGCGGCGGCAAACAGTAGATGTCTCATGGCAAGTGTTCCTGGGGTAGAAAGTGAATCGAGTTTTGGCGGGATTCGGTCTCCGCATCGGGGGGCTCTTGTGAGAACATGAACTACGGCATGACGATGTTCCTCCTCTTCGATGCGCCGCCCCTGTGGCTACATCTGTAGCTGGATGTTAGCCACAAAAGTAGCTGTGTCAACCCTCGCGGTCTTAAATTCGGAAAAGTTTTGCGCGCTGCTTTCGCGAAGTTCTTGCATCCAGCGACATGTGTAGCTACATTGATGAAAGTTCGCGGCTCGAACTCCAGGAGCGATCGAGGAGCATGACCAAAAGGACACCCTTATCCCCGGCGGAAATGGAAATCGCCAAGTTGGTTTGGCGGTTGGGCGAAGCCAGCGCGCGGGACGTGTGCGCGGCGCTCAACCCCAATCGGAAAATCGCGTTTTCCACCGTGCAGACCTACTTGACCCGGCTGGAAAACAAGGGCTATGTCAGCTCCCGCATCGAGGGCCGTACGAAAAAATTCAAGAGCCGGGCCCGGCCCAAGAACGTGATCCGGGACGCGGTGCATGATTTTGTCGACCATCTATTCGACGGCGACGCGATGCCGCTCGTGCGGCAGCTCATCAGTGATACGCAGCCGTCCACGGAAGACATCGCCGAAATCCGGGCCTTGCTCAACGAACTGGAACAGGAACAGGGAAATGTGGACGGCTGACATCGCGAACCTGTTGTGCTCCCAACTTTGGCAGCTCACCGTGCTGCTGCTTTGCGTCGCGCTCGCGGATCGGTTTTTGTCGAGCCGGTGGCCGCATTTAACGGTCTGCCTGTGGCTCGCGGTGTTCATCAAGGCCTTGGTGCCTCCGTTCTGGTCGAGTTGGATCGGCCTGTTCAGTTGGTCAGAGCCGGGATTCTCCCCCGTCTACGGTTCACCGGGCTTGTTTGCCGCGGACGGAATAAGCCCGAGAACACGGCAATTGCTGGCCATCGGCATTGGCCTCTGGGCTTCCGGATGCGTCGTTTCCGTGGGCGTGATCGCTTTTCGCTGGGCTCGATTGCTGTCCCAGATTGACCAAGGTGAATCCCGCATGAATCCGGAGACCAGCCGTCGCATTGCCGCCCTGGCGAAAGACATGGGGCTTTCCCAGTGTCCACGAATCGTATTTAGCGAGTCGCACGGCCCGTTCGTGATGGGCATCTTTCGTAAGTCCTTGTGCTTACCCCGCTCCTTGGTTCCCGCTCGGGAATGGGCCACTCTCCGGCCCATTCTTGTGCATGAGTTCGTCCACTTGCGGCGCCGAGATACGCTCGTCTCCCTGCTGCAGTTGGTCGTGACTTGCGTGTGGTGGTTCAATCCGCTGATTCGTTGGGCCAGTCGCCGCATGACGCGGGCGATTGAATTCAGCGTGGACCAGGAAGTCACTTCGAAATTCGGCTGCGATGCCCGCCAGTATGCCCGGGCACTGCTGCGGGTGCTGGATCTCAAAAGCCCGATTGTTCCCGCGGTCGGTTCCGGCGTCTCGTCCAAATGGGTGACTGGAGCTCGGATCCAGCGAGTGCTCCGTTACGCGGACATTCCCTTCAACCCCTCTCGACGACCCCGCTGGGGTCTCACCCTGGTACTCTTGCTGCTTCTGGCAGTCTTTCTGCCGGGGAGGCCGCTCACCGAGCTTGCGCCGGCTTGCACGCAGGGCTCGTCCCCCGAACCGGGTTCCATCGCCGCGTGGTTAAACTTCTCCGGGGAATGATTCTTTCGACACCGCTGCCCCTCCGCACTGGCAGGAGGAGGCGCGTCGATTTGCCCTAGTCCGCCTAGCCATCCACTTCGGTCTACATTCGGCTTGATTTCGCCGAGCGAGGAACCTACTCTAGGCCGCCCCATTTTGCCGGGCACCACGAAAATAGGATGAACCGGCCCAGTAACGCTCGGCGTAAAGCGACAGTGGGCCGTTGCCTCATGGATTGAGCGAACCGGCGGACGTGACCCTTTTCCACGCCTTATTCCTACTGACCCAACTGCACTTGCTGCGCAATGTCAGCGGGCTGTACGTCGTGCCACTGGCGGTACTGTATGTCTTGCTGTTGCTGACGGTTGCCATGCAAGGGGCGCGGTTTCGCCACTTTAGCGAGTTGATTTGGCTGTACGTTGCCTTTTCCGTGGCGGCTGGATATGTCGTGCTCGTCTCTTGGCTATCGCTGCCACGTGAGGAGGCGATTGCCGGGTCGGCGCGGTTCCTGTTCACTTTTCCTTTGGCCATTCTGGCCGCCTACTTTTGTCAGTCCGATCTGGCGGTCAAGCGGACGCTCAATCTGTTCATCGTCGTGGCGGTCCTGGGCACGCTCACGATTCCCCTGCAACACGTGATTGGTCCCATCTCTTGGTTTCCCGATAGCTCATATCGGGGCGGGTTCGTGCGGTACGCTTCGCTGTTTGGCAACATCACCGCGTGCGGCGTGGTAGGCGGCATGGGCTTGGTGGCCGCGCTGATCCTCCGCAATCCGCCCGTATTTCGTCTGCTCTCGATCTTGGCCATTTTGGCCGGCATGGTGCTCTGCCTGCAAAAAGCGGCGGTGGTCAACATTCTGCTGGCCGGCGGAGTATACGTCGGCCTGGCCCGGCCCCACTGGGTGGGGCGGATTCGCTCCCTGTTGTTCCATTTGCCGCTGCTCTTGGGCATCACCGTGGCCCTGGCGTTCGTGATCGGCCAGCGAGGCGAGATGATGGATACCATGCTGCGGTCCACGCTAGGCGTCACGTTGTTTCAAGACGCGGTCCGCACCAACCATACGTTCATCCTCGACAGTCTGGCGGATCGTCTCTGGTTGCATCCGCTCTCCATCGTGGAAGATTTTGGCTGGTGGCCTTGCCTGCGGGGCATCGGTTTCGCCGGCATGGGCTCCGCCATCGGTGTGGAAGGGCGAATGGCCCACAACAGCCTGGCCGATCTGCTCTTTCTAGGGGGTATCCCTTTTCTGCTGACATTTTTAGGTCTGAGCCTGTTCTTCATCACGAACTTGCGGGCGGCGACACGAACGGCACGCCACGCGGGCAATGCGGCACGGCTGAATCTGTTGCATACGGTGGCGGGAATCAGCGTCGTCTTTCTCGTCAATGTGCCCACCAGCAGCGGTATGTTGTTTCACCCGAATACCTCGGCGGTGATGTGGGTCGCGGTGGGCTGGCTCTGCGCGATCCATGAACCAAGCCATGTTTTGCGGCGCGTGGATGCCCGGCGGCTGTCGATGAGTCGCCGAGTTGCGTCACGTTTTTCGACAAGCCCTGCCACGAGAGGCGTGTCACCAGCCTGATACGTCGGGGCAACATGCCGCAAGGAGGCGGCCTGTGCAGCTACTGTTGATCAGCTATTATTTCCCGCCGGCCCAAAATCCCCGCGCGTTCCGCTGGGGGGCGCTGGCGGACCATTGGGCCCGCCAGGGGCATCGCGTGGAGGTCGTGACCGCTTCACCGCCGGTTGAACGAGCGGCAGCGCCGGATGCGCCACGCATGCACCATGTTCCCGAGATGGGATGGGGCCGCTGGCGAAAGCATGTTTCGACATCCGGACCGAACGAATTACCGCGCGGGAAAGGTCGCGCTGCCGCGATGTTTCGCCGGGGCTTGAGAAAACTGCACGACGCCACCTGGCGGCAGATGTATTGGCCCGACGCGGCCTGTCTCTGGCTGCGTCCCGCGTGGAAGACGGCGAGGCGGCTGGCGGCCACGCGGAATTTCGACGCTTGTATTACGGTCTCGCATCCGTTCACTGCGCATCTGGTGGGCCTGCGGCTGCAACGGGAATTCCCGGGTCTTCGGTGGCTAACAGATATCGGCGATCCCTTTTCGTTTTTGACGGAGACGCCGCCCAACAACTTTCGCCTGCATGCCGCGCGGAACCACGCCGCCGAGGAGCACGTATTGCGGCACTGCGCTGCCGTGGCGGTGACCTGCCAGGGCGCGGCGGATGTCTATGCCGAGCGTTTCGCGGGATGCAAAAACAAACTGCACGTGATTCCCCCGCTGCTTCCGGCACAGTCCTCGTTGCCGACCGTCCCCCTGCTGCCAACCACGTCGGCCAAACGGTTGGTCTACTGCGGCAGTTTGTATCGAGATCTCCGCAACCCGGAACGCTTCCTGCGGCTGTTTGCCAAGTTGCGGCAAGGTGGCGGTGAAAAGGCATATGAACTTCACTTCTTCGGGGACACGCGCGACTGCCGGGACATCGTGCGAGCAGCCGCCCGGCAATCTGGCGGAAGCGTCGTTCCCTGGGGCGTCGTTTCCCGGGAATCGGCCAGCGCCGCAGTGCATGAGGCGGACGTGCTGGTCAACTTCGGCAACACCACACCCTTTCAGGTTCCCAGCAAATTGGTCGAATACATGGCGACAGGCAAGCCGATCGTGCATGTTTCGCAAACCGAAAACGATGCGTCCTGGGACTTGCTGGCGGGCTATCTCCGCGCGCTGCGGATCACCGCCGACCTCTCCGATGATCGGGCCGTGCCGCTTCTGCGTGAATTCTTGGCGACCGCGCGAAAACTCGACGAGCGAGAAACTTTACAGTACATCGAGCCCTATCGCTTGGAACGCATCGCGGAAGACTACCTGGATCTTTGCCGGTCTGCTTACCAAGAAAGCGTCGCCGTCATGCAAGAGAGCGAAGGTAATTGGCGGTTCCCACGACAGACACCCACGAGCCATGCCACCACGACCTTGATGACCAAGGATTGCGTTGCTCCCTGATTCGCGAACAAGGATGTTTGCCCATGCTTTCGGTGCTCACGATCACCTATGACTGCCAGAACTTTATTCGCCGCTGCTTCTCCACGCTGGCTGGCCAAACGAACCCGCATTGGGAATGGGTCGTGGTCAACGACGGCTCGCGGGACTTCACCCGGCAGATCCTGTCCGGCCTCCGTGATCCGAGGATTCGCGTAATCCATCTGCCGACCAATCGGGGACGCGGCTTCGCGCGTGCCGAGGCGTTAAAGGCCGCGCGAGGAGATTGGGTCGTAACCTGGGACATTGATGACATGTACTTTTCCGACCGCTTGGCACACATCCGCGAGGCGGCGGCTCAGGAGTACGACTTCTTTTGCTCTTACGCCTTGCTGGTGGACAACGGCTTGCGCGTGAAGGGCGTGCGGGGATTCGAGCCAGCTCACGGCGTGGTACCCCGCAAGTTTGTGCATTCGACCTTCGCTTGCCGGACCGATTGGGCCCGCCGCGTGGGATACGACCGGGAAGCACGGGCCGGAGAGGATGCGCGGCTGATGTATTCGCTGTCCGCCAATGGCCGGGGCAAGTTCCATCACGACACACTCACGATCTACCAGGAGGATCGCGAGGTCCACTTGCGAAAATCGACGGAGAGCAGCCGGAACCGCTTACAGGAAGTTCGTCGCCTGTATCGCGAAAAGATGCTTCCAGGCTCGCGGCGGGAATACGCGGCCACGGTTGCCAAATGGAACGTGAAGCTCGCCTGCTTGCATGCCATGCGGCTATTTCCCGGGGCATACGCCTGGACTGTCCCTCGCCGTTCTTCCGGTGAAGTTCGCACGGATTGGGAATTGTCCCCTGCCCGCGGAGCATTCCTGCATGAACTTCGTAACACCTACACGTCCACTGCGAGGGCCGCCTGATGACCACGATGCATTGCGTTTCAGAGCACACACCAGTTTCGCCACCTGAAGATGGACAACAGTCGCTTTCCGTGACGCTGTTCACCCAGGCCGAACATGTCTACTTGCCGCTTGCCGTCGAGGGTTTGGTGGCCAATTGCCCCAGGCGCGTGAGTTCCATCGTGTTGGCCGAACCGATGGCCACGCACGGTGGCAGGCTGCGAGGCCTGTGGAAAAACTTGGGCGTGCTGGGCTTCAAAGGCGGCATGCTCCTCTCCGCCCGAGTCGGAGCGGCCCACTTCGGCGAGCGGGCCGGCTTGAGGCCACGGGAGGGGCGTTATTGGTCGGTCCGTCATTTGGCGCAGGAATTGAACATTCCCCTACTCTGGATTTCTCATGTGAACGCGGAGTCGCTGCCGCCGTTCCTCGAACAACATCCGGCTGACCTACTGGTCTCCCTGGCGTTCCCGCAGCGGATTCCCCTCTCCATCCGCAAGCATTTCCCGCAGGGGGGGATCAACGTCCACACCGCGCCACTGCCCCGATATCGCGGGTTGATGCCGGCCTTTTGGGCGCTCTATCACGACGAACCGGAAACCGCCGTGACCGTGCATCGGCTGGCCGAAAAGCTGGACCAAGGCGAAATCCTGCTGCAACGCCGCGTGCCCATCGAGGAGACCGATTCTTGGGACACGCTCGTCAAGAGAACCAAACAGATCGCGGGCAGTGCCGTGGCGGACACCATTTTGCGGATGGAAGCGGACACGCTGCGCACCGCCCAACCGCCCCAGGACGACGGAAGCTATTTCGGCTTTCCCACCTGGGCCGATGCCCGAGAATTTCGCGCCCGGGGAAAGCGGATGTTTTGATGGCACGACCTACGTTCACGAACTGCATTTCCATCGACGTGGAGGATTGGTTCCACCTGCTGGATACGCGCCGCGCTCCAAGCCGGCAGACCTGGCGGTGTTTGGAATCGCGTGTCACGGAAAACACGCGCCGGCTGCTGGACCTTTTCGATCGTTATTCGGTGCAGGCGACGTTCTTTGTCCTGGGCTGGATTGCCGAGCAGCATCCCAGCCTGGTGCGGGAGATCGCTGCGGCGGGGCATGAAATCGCCAGCCACGGTTACGCACACGAGCTGGTTTACCAACAAACGCGGGACGAATTCCGGCACGATCTGGCCCAAGCCGAACGGCACTTGCTGCATGCCTGCGGGCAACGTCCTTTGGGATATCGGGCACCCGGGTTTTCGATTCGGCCGGATTCGGCTTGGGCCTGGGAGGTGCTGGCGGAGCGGGGCTACGCCTACGATGCGTCGCTGTTTCCCGCGCGGCGGCGGCATGGCGGCTGGCCAGGCAACGCGGCGCTACCCCATCGCTTGATGAACGGGCTGTGGGAGATTCCCGTTTCCACGCTGGCCCGACCTTGGGGACGGCAAGCTTTCTTGGGAGGCGGTTATCTGCGTCTCTGGCCGGAACGTTGGATTCTCCGCTGGGCCGAGCGGCTCACCACGCAAGGTCAGCCGCTCGTATTGTACTTGCATCCTCGGGACATTGATCCCCATCAGCCTCGGCTACAGCTATCCGCTCGGCGGCGCTTCACGACGTATGTCGGTTTGGAAACAGCCTGGCGGAAGCTGGAGTCCCTGTTGAAACAGTTTGTCTGGGGGCCGTTGATCCAAGCCTGCCCCCAACTCGCCCGCCGCGCCGCGTAACTCATCTCGAAAAGGCTATTCTGTGCGCATCCTGTTTTTGACCGATAACTTCCCCCCGGAAACCAACGCCCCAGCCACACGCACCAGCGAGCACGCGCAGGTTTGGCGTGATCAGGGGCACCAAATCACCATCCTCACCGGCGTCCCCAACTTTCCCGCGGGGAAGGTCTTCGCCGGCTACCGCAACCGTTGGTTTCAGCGAGAAACCTGGCGAGGGCTCAACGTGATTCGTGTCTGGACGTTCATCGCGCCGAATCGGGGCTTCTTGTGGCGGACACTCGACCAGCTCAGCTTCATGTTCGCGGCGGTGCTGGGAAGTTTTCGGGCTGGAAAGGTGGACCTCGTTGTCGCCACGTCGCCGCAGTTTTTCACCGCCATGGCTGGTTGGTGCGTGGCCAAGCTGCGGGGAATCCCGTTCGTGTTCGAGGTGCGCGACCTGTGGCCAGAAACGATCGCCGCCGTGGGCGCACTCCGCCATCGATGGTTACTGCGGTTACTCGAACGCTGGGCGCGGTTCCTTTACCGGCAAGCGGACTTGGTGATTCCGGTCACGGAACCGTTTCGACGCCGGCTGATTAAACTCGGCGTGCCCGAGGAAAGAATCCGCGTCGTCACCAATGGCTTCACCCTCGACACGGGCATCTGCCCATCATCGGACGTCCATTGGAGGAACCAACTTGGAATCGCTCCCCACCAGACGCTGGTGGGCTACGTGGGCACGATCGGCATGTGCCAAGGTCTGGAAGCCCTCTTGGAAGCCGCCATGCTCACACGGGAGAATGAGAGAATTCGCTACCTGCTGATGGGGAACGGTGCCGAGCGGAACAAGGTTCAAGACATCGTGAAGCAGCGTGGATTGTGCAACGTCACCTTGCTGCCGCCCGGGTCTCGGGAAGAGGCGCTGCAAGTGCTCTCGGAACTCGACGTGTCGCTGATCCTGTTGCGGTCTTCGCCCGTGTTTGAAACGGTGATCCCCTCGAAACTGTTCGAGGCGATGGCCCTGGGCAAACCGGTCGTGGCGGCGGCGCGGGGCGAAGCGGCTCGGCTAATCACCGAACACGATTGCGGCTGGACCGTCCCCCCCGAAGATGCGAAGGCGCTGGCAGAGGCGCTACAACATCTCCCGACGCAACCGGAGGAGCTAAAGCGGCGTGGCCACGCCGGACAGACGGCAGTGCGTGAATTCTATGATCGCCGCGAACTAGCACTGCACATGCTCGAAGCGCTGGTGGCCTGCACGGTGGAACAGCCTCGGAATACAGCGTCCGTTTCGGGCGTCACGAGCACTCGGCAACGCCCGGCACGGGCTGCATAGCGAATACGTTCGTTCCCGCGCGGAAATCTGTGTCGTCGTCGATGAGTTCCTGACTACGACGCGGCCTGATCTGGCTTACGGGACAGGTCATCAAGCGAACGCCCGAGACGCTTGCGGCTATTGCGCGACGAGCCCGAGGAACGCGTCAGCGCTGGCGCGTTCGGCGTTTCACAGAAGATCGCTTGCAGTCGCGGATTGACTTGATCCTTCTCGTTGGGGATCCCCAATTGCTCCACCGCGTCGGAAAATCCCAACAAAACGGCCCGACGCACATTGTCCCGAATCCATGCATACACTCCGGCCATGGAAACTCCTTTTTCCAATCGCGATGGGAAACCAGTAAGAACTCTTGCACTGCCTATCTAGCCACGGTAGGGCTTGGCGCGTGCCGGCCCCCCACGGCACTGGCCGATGAGGCGGGAAAAGGCTACTGGGATCGGCAGCCGCAAGCAAGGCCAATCCCCGCTATTGATCGCATGCGCGCTCCGCCATACCATTCGTCAGCGCAGGGGCGACCGGCGAATCCACCAACGGACTTGCGTTCCCATTTACCAACAGGCAGCCGACATGAACGACGAACACTCCTCTTCCGTAGGCAGCTCCGATTCGGCAGCGCGGTGGCAAGCTTTGCCCGCCATCGACCGGCGCGTCGCGGGCGTGCTGGTTGAAAAGGCCAAAACGGTCCCCGATGCGTATCCCATGTCCTTGAACGCGATTCGCACCGCCACGAATCAAAAAAGCAACCGCTATCCGGTGATGGAACTGGAAGTGGAGGACATCGAGGAATCCTTGGAGCGTCTGCGGGAACTGGGCGCGGCTGCGGAAATCCAAGGCGGCGGACGCGTGTCCCGTTATCGCCATTACATGTACGAATGGCTGGGCGTGGACAAAGTCGAATTGGCCGTGATGGCCGAGCTGCTGCTCCGTGGTCCGCAAACGGTGGGCGAGCTTCGTGGCCGCGCGGCACGCATGGAGCCGATCGCCGATGTGGCGGCGCTGCGGCCCATTCTGCAGTCCTTGATTTCCAAAAACCTGGTCCTTAGCCTGACCCCCGAAGGCCGTGGCCAGATCGTGACGCACAACTTATATAAGCCACGAGAACTGGAAAAAATTCGCGCCGAGCACAGCGGCGGCGGGCAGAGCCACATGGCGGAATCGGAGCCGCGAAGAGAAGCCACACCGGTGATGCAGGCGGCTTCCAATCCGCCTGCATCAATCTCTGGCGATACTGAAATGGCCGATCGCCTGAACCGTCTGGAACAGGAACTGGCCCAAGTCCGTCAAGAAGTGACGGAATTGCGGCAACGGTTCGACATGCTTGGCAACATGCCCCGTCCGTGAAAGCGCTCCGAATTCCAGAGGGAGTCGGAGATATTCTCGTTTCACGCACCGCGCAAAAAAACACAGTCCGGGCGGCCTCGCGAGGCACGCACCGGACTGAAGTCCCCCCTGGGAAATCACTGATTTATTCATCGCGGTCCGCGATGGGACCAGGTTTGGCTCTCAATGTGAGTGAGGTGTTTTGCCTGAACCAGGTTGGCAGAAAGCTTTATCGTCCCGCACCCCGATGCGACTTTGAAGTTCTTTGCCGGTTTTGAGGGCTCCCTTCGCGGGACGTTTCTGGCGAGTCCCAGCCACGATTACGAGGGTCTTGACGGATATTCGCTATCGCGGCCCCGAAAACGTGGTTTGGCATTTAGTCTTGACCGATATCAGGGATGGTAGCGATTATGCCGCCCCGGTCGAGAAGACGATCGAGTTGCCTTCGGATTAGGGCGCGGCTTCGCCAAACTCCGTGGATTTTTGAAACCCCATGGGATCGGACAAAATGGGAAAGAATTGGACAGCACGCCTGTTGCAACTTCCAGTAGTGTGGGGCGGCGCGGCGACCGCCTTGTTTTACGCCCTGCTTAGGTCCCAGGCCGCGCCGGACTCCTTGTTCCAGCGATATTTTGACAGCCACCCCACCGAGCGCGTGGCGGTGTTTCTGTTCTTCGTCGGTCTCGCCTCCTTAGGCAACAAGCTGTGGTCAGTCGCCAGGCAGTCGCTGAGATTTCCCGATCGCGTGTGGCCCGCCGCACCGGAAGGCGGGCAACCGCTCGCGGAAGGTGATACCCTCCTGCGGCGTTTGGAGAAACTCCCCGTTCCGATCAAGGCCGGGCTGCTCGGGCAGCGGCTGCGGCGTGTGCTGGAACATCTACGGAAAAGTGGTTCCGCCGAAGGCGCGGACGCTATCCTGCAACAACACGCCGAAGAGGACGCGGCGCGTCTTCATGGAAGTTACGGCCTCGTGCGGATCATCATCTGGGCCATTCCCATTGTCGGTTTTCTGGGAACGGTCATTGGCATCACCATGGCCATCGCGAATCTTTCACCCACGGCGTTGGAAGAATCCCTGGGCGAAGTCACGGCCGGTTTGGCCGTCGCCTTCGACACCACGGCTCTGGCATTGGGGCTTTCCATGGTGCTGATGTTCGCCCAGTTCGCCACGGATCGTTTGGAACAAAGCCTGCTCGAACGCGTGGACGCCACGGCGGCGGAGGAATTCGTGGGCCGCTTTCAGGAATCGGGAACCAGCCGCGATCCGGAGTTGGCTTTGATTCGTGGGCTCGCGGAGAACATGACCCAATCCATGGAGCGGCTGGTCTTGCAGCAGGTCGATGTGTGGAAGGTCACCGTGGACGCGGCCCATCAGCATTGGCTCCGCGTGGCGGAGATGAGCGGCAGGGAGTGGGCGGGCCAATTGTCCAGTGCTCTCCGCACCGGTTTGGAAACCCAGGTTGAAAAGCTGATCTCGGCGGAAGAGTCGATCTCCGAATCCAGCCGACGGCATTGGCTCCACGTGCAACAGGCACTCGACCGGAACTCCACCGCGATTGCCGAACAGCAGCGGGAACTGGCCGAGCAAGGCCGCCTGCTGCATGACGTGGTGCGGTCCGCCGAGCAAATCCAGATGCTCGAGCACGCGCTTAACAAGAACCTGGCCGCTCTTTCCGGGTCACAGGACTTCGCCGATACGGTGCATCAGCTCAACGCCACGATTCATCTGCTGAATACGCAGATCCGGCACATGCGGGAAACAACGCCCGTATCCCGGCATCGCGATTCTGGCCCGGCGGAAAAGGCGGCATGAAGCGCCACCAACACGACCCACGTGGCGCGGCCACGTCCATGTTTCCGTTTCTGGCGGTGCTGCTCTGCACGATGGGCGCGCTGGTCGTGCTGCTAATCGTGATCGCGCGGCAAGCGCGACTGGACCACACCGTGCCGCCCGTGGTGCTGCCCGATGATTCCGTGCGAATCGCGCTGGAAGATATCGAGTGGCGGATTTCGCAGTTGCGCGCCATGCGGCAGGACGCGACCGAGCAACTCTCCCAAGCCCGCGCCCGGCTCAGCCACTTCGAACAGCAGGCCCGCGAGGCCCGGGACGAAGTGGCCCGCCTGCGCGAACAACAGCAACAGTTGCAAAACGCCGCTGGCCAGGAGCAAGCTCAGGACGAAGCGTTGACCCAACGGCTCCGCGATCTCCAATCCGCCCGGGACACTGCCGCAGCGGAACTGGACCGCCTCGAACAGCAGCGCCGTCAAACGCCGCGCTCCTATGCCATCATCCCCTACTTCGGAAAACTGGCCACGCATCGCCGCCCCGTCTACATCGAGTGCCGGGACGATGGCATCATTTTGCAGCCGGAGGGAGTCACACTCCGGGCCAGCGACTTTGGCGATCCGTCCAGCCCCGTGAATCCGCTAGCTTTGGCGATGCGGGCCACGCGAGAGCATTATCATCAGCGGCACGGAGCCACCTTCATCCAGAACTACGAGCCATATCCCTTCTTGCTGGTGCGGCCCGACGGTATTGGTGCGTTTTACGTGGCGCGAGAAGCGCTCGGGGCTTGGCAAGGGGAATTCGGATACGAATTGGTGGAAACGGATTGGAAGCTGGACTACCCCCCGGAAGATCCGGAGCTGGCGCGGATTCAGCAAGTGGCGCTGGAAGAATCGCGTTTGCGGCAACGGATGTTGGCCCGCGCGGCGCCGAGGCTTTATCCCGGCGGCCAACCTGGCGGTTCCGAGGAGACCTTCGCGATTGAACCGGAGCGGCAAACGAGCGGCTCCGGTTCGGGTGGTTTTTCCGGCAGTAGCTTTCCATCTCGCGGCAACTTCGCCTCTAGGGGCAGCGAAACTGGAGGCGGCGAACTGGGCGGAGGATCCTCCACGCCATCTTCCGGTAACTTCGCCAGCACGGGGAATGCGAGCCAGGGAGGCGCGGCAGGCCAAGCGGGAAGTACAGGCGAATCTGGAACCGGCTCGGAAGCTTCCGCTGCGGATTCGCAAAGCCTGGCCGATCGACGCGGCGCGAATTGGGCGCTCCCTTCCGCCGCCGCGAAGACCTTCCCCCTGGTGCGGCCAGTCCGTTTGCAATGCGACGCGGGTCAAGTCGTGGTCCTGCCCGATAGTGACCAACATGCTCCGCAAGTAGTGGAACTTGGCGCGCGGACCGAAAGCTCCATCGATGACCTGGTCTCCGCCATTTGGAAACAGACCGACCGCTGGGGCATTGCCGGACAGGGGCTTTATTGGCGGCCTGAAATCGTAGTGCAGGTCCTTCCCGGCGGAGAGTCCCGTTTCGCTGATCTGCACAGGCTGTTGGATGGAAGCGGCCTCACTGTCCGCCGAAGTAACCTGCAACAGGCGTCTCGACCGGCCAGCGCGGGCGGCCAGAGAACGGCACAATAAGTAATGAGATGATGCACGAAGCATGAGACGATTACGTACCAGCGAAACCGAACCGGTTGGACAGGACAGCTTCCTCGATGTCGTCACGAACATCGTGGGGATCATCATCCTGCTCGTGATGGTGGTCGGTTTGCGGGTACAGCATGCCGTTTCCGAAAAGGATAGCACCGACGATCCTCCGCCGGCCAACGAGGAACTGGAGAAACAGCTCGCGGCGGAACAGCGGCGCGCCGTCGCGCTCGAGTCGGAGTTGCTTAAGATGGCCCGGGAAACTGAAAACCTGGAAGCCTTGGAAACCACCCTAAAGCGTGAGCGGTTGGAGGCGGCGACCGTAGCC